>NZ_FNAQ01000001.1:0-313032 GCF_900101955.1 Desulfuromonas thiophila
GCTCAGTTCGCGGGATAGCGCATCAACGGATTCGCCCCGCAGCAGACGTAGGACCACTTCACGCTTGCGGGCGGCACTCCAGCGCTGCCCCTCGGCCAACGGTCCTGTGACGGTTTCGTTCTGGTTCTGTTTGGTCATTGTTAATCTCCTTGGACACGGGGACATTACCCCAAATCAGTGTCCAAGAAAACCGGCGCCGCTCCAGATGCAGTTCCTCGACAACCTGCGGCCGCAGTGGCTCAAGGAGGCTGCCGCCAAGGGTCTGTATGATGAAAAGACCCGTCAGGGCATGGCGTTCAAGACCTCCTACAGCAAATAATCCGCTTCCCTGACCGCTCAGGCGACGGCCCGGTTCTCCCGCACGGGGAGGGCCGGGCCGTTGTGCGTTGACACCACTGGCGGCAGGGGGCGGGGCTTGTGGGGCTTGCAATTGCGGCGCGGGAGTGCGAGTCTCAGGCGGTCTTTTTTTCTGTCCGGCCACCGTTTAGGGAGGAGATGCCATGCCCCTGCCGTTTGTGCCCCAGTCCGTGCTGGAGGCGTTTATCCTGGAGGATGCGCCCTATGGCGATCTGACCTGTCAGGCCCTTGGTCTGGAGGCCCAGCCGGGTGAGATGGAATGCAGCTTTCGCGCGGCCACCTGTGTCTGTGGCAGCGAGGAGGCGGCCCGACTGGCCGAGCTGTGCGGCTGCCGGGTGACGCAACTGTGCCCCAGCGGCAGCCTGGTGGCGGCAGGGGAGCCGGTGCTGCGGTTGACCGGTTCCGTTGCGGCGTTGCACCGCTGCTGGCGCATGGCGGGCAATCTGCTGGAGTATCTCAGTGGCATCAGCAGCCGCACGCGCCAGCTGGTCGACAGCGCCCGCCAGGTCAATCCGCAGGTGCTGGTGACGGCAACACGCAAGATTTTTCCCGGCACCAAGGCGCTGGTGACCAAGGCGGTGCTGTGCGGTGGCGGTCAGCTCCACCGGCTGGGGCTGTCGGAAACGGTGCTGGTGTTCGACAATCACCGCCATTTTCTGCCACCCGATCAGCCTTTGGCGGCACTGGTGGCGCAGTTGCGCCGCAGCCTGCCCGACAAGAAGATCACCATCGAGGTCAAGGACAGTGCCGAAGCCCTCGAACTGGCGCGGTTGGGGGTCGATGCGGTGCAGCTCGACAAGATCGGGGTGGCGGAACTGGCCGAGCTGGTGCGCCAGGTGCGCGCCATCCATCCCGCAACCCTGCTGGTCGCCGCTGGCGGCATCCGCCAGGACAATCTGGTGGCCTATGCCGCCACCGGCGTCGATATTCTGGTGACTTCGAGCCTGTACAGTGGCCCGCCGGCCGATCTGGCGGTGCGGCTGCGGCCGCAGCCGCCGGCCGCGTAAGCGCCCTGTCGGCGCTACAGACGTATCCTGAAGGAGGGAAATCAGCATGTTCGGACTGGGGAGTCAGGAACTGTTTCTGGTGCTGCTGGTTGTTGTGGTGCTGTTTGGTGCCAAGCGCTTGCCGCAGCTGGGGGAGGCCCTGGGCAAGGGCATTCGTAATTTCAAAAGCGGCCTGAAAACGCCGGGGGACAAGGAAGAAGGGCGGGACGATGGGCGCGACGAGCGTGACGACGCCTGAACTCAGGCCTGAAGGAGGGCGCGGATGCTGGGCATCAGCATGACCGAACTGCTGGTGATTCTGCTGCTGGCGCTGCTGGTGCTGGGGCCCCGCCGGCTGCCCGATATCGCCCGTGGCCTGGGGCGGGGGCTGCGCGAACTGCGCCGTGCCAGTGACGAGTTGCGCGCCAGCCTGGAACTGACGGAGGTCGATCGGTCGGCAGCGGAGCAGAAGGTTTCGCCGGCAGCGCCTGCCGGCCAGCCGATTGATTTTGCCGCCCCAGCCGAGGACGAGGCAGAGATCGTCGCGGCGCCAGCCTTATCCGCCGCTGGCCAGGAGGCCGACCGTGCCGGTCGATGAGCAACCCGCTGCGCAACCGGGCCTGGCGGCGGACATGGGGCTGGTCGAGCATCTGGAGGAACTGCGTCGCCGCCTGCTGCGCGCCCTGCTGGCCTGGCTGGCGGGGTTCGCCCTGTGCTACCACTGGGCGCAGGAGCTGTTTGTCTGGTTCAGCGCGCCGGTGCTGCAGGTGTTGCCGCCGGGTAGCTCAATGGTGTTTGTTCAGGCCACCGAACCCTTTTTTACCTATCTCAAGGCCGCCGCCCTGGCCGGCTTCCTCGTTGCCCTGCCGATCCTTCTTTATCAGCTGTGGGCCTTTGTCGCGCCGGCCCTTTATCCTGGGGAAAAGCGTTTTGCCGTACCCTTCGTGCTTAGCGGCTGCCTGTGTTTCGGCGCCGGCACCTGGTTCGGCTTCCAGCTGGTGTTTCCGCTGATCTTTCAGTTTCTGATTCAATTCGGTACCGACAGCGGCCAGATTCAGGCCATGCTGTCCATGGGCGCCTATCTGAGCCTGGCCAGTCGGCTGCTGCTGGCCTTCGGCCTGGTTTTCGAAATGCCCATCCTCAGCTTTTTTCTGGCCCGGCTGGGGTTGATCACTGGCGCCCGGTTGGCCAGCTGGCGCCGTCATGCCTTTGTCGCCGCCTTTATCATCGGTGCCATGCTGACGCCGCCGGATGTCATTTCCCAGCTGGCTCTGGCCGTGCCCTTTATCCTGCTCTACGAGGTCAGCATCCTCGTTGCCCGCCTGAGTAGCCGCCGCTAACATTTTTGGGATATCAGAGCTTCTTGTAAAAGTACATGCAGGCCTTCTAGCATTATTAGCGAAATAATATAAAAGTCAAGATTACTAGACAATCGTCTGATATTGTTTGGTTGCGATACCAAAAACGATCAGGAAGCTGTCAATGAAGCTCAAGGCTTATGTCTCATAGTTGATGGGAGTCATATAATAAGGTCTGTTCTCCTACCTTGAGAAATGTATGTCCTCTCCGTTGACGGAACCGGAGAAGCGCCAATACAGGTGCATTCACGTTTGTGTCTGCGCGTGTGTATGAGTGCTGAGCTGTATTTCAGGGCGGCCTGAGGAGTTGCGAAACGTTCTTTGGCTGTTTGCGCGGAAGTTTTTCCTGAAATTGGTGCTTCACTTTGAGGTAATTGTGAGGCGCTGGTCGGTATGTAAATTTTAGTCATGTGCTTTCTCCTTCGCGGTGGCTTTAAAAGATCAGCGTGGCCAGGGAATCGTCAGCCAGCACAGGGTAGCAAACAACAGGCTTATAAGGACTGCGGCCGAACCCATGTCCTTGGCGCGCCCGGCGAGTTCGTGCCAGTCTGGGCCTATACGGTCGATAACTGCCTCAATGGCGGAATTTAAAAGCTCCACGATGAGCACAAGCAGGACCGAGCCAATTAACAACAAACGGTCAGTCATGACCAGATCAAGCCAGAAGGCTAAAGGCAGGAGTAGCGCCGCTACCGCGATTTCCTGACGGAACGCGGCCTCGGAACGAAAGGCGGCCTTGAGACCGGCGAGGGAATAGCTCATCGCGCGTATCACGCGTCGAATACCGGTATTCTTTTTCATAGGGTTTTTTCCTGTGCGGAAGCGATGCCCGCAGTATTTTGGCGCAGAGAGTGACTTGCGCTTTCAATGTAGGCTTGCAGAAAATCAGTGCTTTGGCGGGATTCTTCCGGTGAAGGGTTTGTGGCGATAGCCTGGTGTTTGCGCAGATCGATTTGAAAATGCAGGGGCTGCCGGCTTTGTGGCCAGACCAGCAATCGGTTGCCTTGGACAAGCCCGACAGTTTGGTCACTGCCCGAGGGCTTGATGACGGCAAAACCGGCATCAAACGGGGATAGGGCCAGCAAATCTCTTCCCCAGCATTGGTGCTGAATGTTGTGGCCGAGTCGGCCAAGGATGGTGGGCACGATATCAACCTGTGATCCAACGCGGTCGCAAAAAGAACCGTAGCGTTTTTGAATTCCTGGCGCCACAAGCAGTAGGGGGACGTGAAATCGGTTGAGATCAAGTTCTGTTAGCTGTTCGGAATTGGCAAAGCCATGGTCGCCGACGATGACAAAAAGGGTTTCCTGAAAGAACGGCTGTTTTTCTATGGCAGCGAAAAACCGCCCCAGTGCCCAGTCTGCGTAACGCATGGCGGTAAGATGCGCGTTAAGACTTCCCGCAGTGGTTACGGCGGGGACAGGTAGTGGGTTTGGAAGCGCATAGGGAGTGTGGTTGGACAGTGTTTGCAACAAGGCAAAGAAGGGTTTTTTGCGGGGCATGCTCGCGAGCTCCTTGGCTGCTCGGTCGAACATGTCCTGATCGCTGACGCCCCAAGTAGGATCTTTGACCACAGGATTCACATAATCGTTGCGGCCGATAAAATTCTGGAAACCTTGTCGTCTGAAAAAGCCCAACTGGTTGTCCCAAGCAAAATCTCCATTATAAACATATAGGTCCTCATATCCTAAAAGTTTGAGGAGAGGAGCTAGCCCTGAAAAATCATGGCTTCCTTCACTCATCTGCATCAGATATTCATAGCCCGGCAGATTTGGAAACGAAGTCATGGTGGCGAATATCCCCTGATGTGTGTGGGTGCCATTGGCTAGAAAATTTCTGAACAGCAACCCTTTTTTGCTTAGCTCATCGAAGCAGGGAGTGATGTTGTGAGAGTCTCCCAGCGCGCCAACATATCGCGCCGCCAAACTTTCCATGAGGATGACCACGACATTGCGAACGGGGAGCTGGCCATCGCTCCGTGGTTGGTAGACGCGACGAACAACGGCCTGTTCAGCGTCTACAAGGGTTTCCTGGGGCAAAAGCAAGGATTGTCGGACGATGCGGATGGCT
Source organism: Desulfuromonas thiophila (assembly GCF_900101955.1). Taxonomy (NCBI): domain Bacteria; kingdom Pseudomonadati; phylum Thermodesulfobacteriota; class Desulfuromonadia; order Desulfuromonadales; family Desulfuromonadaceae; genus Desulfuromonas; species Desulfuromonas thiophila. The sequence goes on from NZ_FNAQ01000001.1 coordinate 4,772, forward strand.
TCGGTAGCGGCCATGGAGTTTTTCCACAGGGGCGGTTTCCGCCTGGCCAAGCGACCGACGATGGCGGTATAAAGCGTTTGCTCCGGATTAAGCCCCAGTTGGTTGGCAAAAATGGATGGGGTTGTAAAGGCATCACCCCAGCGCAGGGGGGGGCCCTGGCGCAGAGTTCCTCTGGCGGCGAGAATGACTACGAGTAGTGCCGGCAGCAACAGAAACCAGCGTTTTGCATGCGATTTTCTCGACGGTTCTTCTTTAGAGATCGCTCTGCTGAGCCAGCGTAGCGCCATGAACGATGAGCAGCTGAGTAAGCCCCAAGCGACGATCAGGCGCGAAAGGGGGAAGCCATGCCACAGCATGCGCAGAACGGTAATGGGATTCTCGGTGAGATACTGGAAGACCAGTCCGTTCAGCCGTTGATGGAATTCACGGTAAAAAATCGGCTCAATCAAGCCAAGCAAAATAAAGAGACTGGCAACTGCAGTCAGGTAGACAACTTGAACTGGTCGGTGCCAGGAACGATGCTGAAGAACGATGAATGGGAGCAAAGGGAACGCCGTATAGGCGATGATCCGAGAGTCAAAGCGTAGACCATTGAAGTAAGCGGTCATAAGGTCTGACCAGGTAGCCGTGCTGCTTTGGTCAAGGTTGGTGAGATGGAGGCTCAGACGCAGGAGTGTCAACAGAAGCAGTAGTCCCAGGCACGAGAGAGCGAAAAAAAGCTCGAAACCGGAAGCCTCTCCCCCGTGGTTTTCTCGGGCCAACAGGGAGAATATAGCTCGACCCTTTTGAGTAGATTTTTGCTGATTGATCATGGAAACCTTCGATTCTGTAATTTTTTAAAAGATTTTAGCGAAACAGCCTGCCTTGCTCTGATGCTGTAGAATTGCCTGAATCAGCAGGTTTTTTTTGGCTTCTTTTATGCCAAGCTTTGGTTGGTGTGGCCTGGCTTTGGCCACGTGTTGCGCCGAGCGGGGCTGATTGAGTTTGTGGCGAATAATATAATCAGCCCCTTGATAGTATGCTTGGGCAATTTGGACTAGGGGGTCTTCAGGCGAGGAAGTCTCTATTTGTTCACTTTCCCAAGGATGGTGGATTTTTTTGATGCCTTGACGGGGTTCCAACAGAATAAGCTGATCATCGCAGTAAAGACCTAATTTCTGGTAGTTTCCGACGAGCGCTCGCGGGTGGTAATCGGCAGCGAGCAGATTCTCCCCGAAGAAGTGGCTTTTGTAATTAAAGCTGAGTAGGCCCAACAGCGTTGGTGCTAAATCAATTTGACTTGCCGTGTTCGCAAACTCATCGCTTGCCAGATGTTTTGGGCTATAAAAAAGCATTGGAATGTGGTAGCGGGCTATGGGCAGGCCAACTTTGCCGGCGCTACCCGCGCAGTGATCGGCGACAATAATGAACAGGGTATCGTCAAACCAGGCGTGTGAACGGGCTTCTAGGAATAGCTGTTCGAGGGCGTAATCGGTATAACGGACGGCGCCTTCCCGGCTGCTGCCCGAGGGTATGTTGATTTTTCCTTTTGGATAGGTATAGGGGCGGTGGTTGCTGGTGGTCATCAGATGGAAAAAGAAGGGTTTTCCCTTTGCGGCAACGGTGTCGGCTTCCCGAATGGCTTTGGCATACAGATCCTCATCACAGACTCCCCAGGCATTTTTAAACTGAATCTCTTCCGTGAGAAAATTGCCTTCATCAATGATGCGGTAGCCATTACGTGAAAAAAACGTGTTCATATTGTCAAAAAAACCGCGGCCACCGTAGAGAAAAGCCGTGTCATAGCCCTGTTGGCGTAAGACCTGTCCCAGACTGAAAAACGGGCCGCAGTCCGGTCGTTTTACCAGCGCTCGGCCAGGGGTTGGCGGAATTGAGAGCGTGATTGCCTCCAACCCGCGGGTGGTGCGTGTTCCAGTTGCAAAAAGATTGCTGAAAAACAGTCCTTCCGGGATCAGTTGATCCAGAAACGGGGTCAGACGGGGCACGTCAGGACTCCGAAAGCGGGTGAGATACTGAGCACTTAGGCTCTCCACGGTGATTAAAAAAACATTAAGCCGTTGAGGCGATCCTGCGGCTGTAATTTCACGGTGGATGTCAAACAACTCGGATGTGGCTGAATTAACATGTAGTTGTTTCTTGAGCAGGTTTGAAAGATTTTGGGGGTCTCCAAGGGCATAAAATTTTTCGTAGTCCAGAATATTCAGGCGAAATGCTGTAATGAACTGATAAGGGCCATTGACAGACAATTCGTTGACATAGTTGTTGTTCGAGCCTGAAAGATTTTGTGTTGATAAAATAAGCGGTAAAAGCAGCGCGAGCACGCCGTGAAGAAATAAGTAGCTGATGTTGTTTTTATTTTTAGGGATTTTTTCCAGGCAGGCGGCAAGGCGGCAGCGTAAAAAAATAAATGATGGGAGAGAAGTCGACAGAAGGTAAAGGAAAACAAGAAACATGGAATATGATTCGTAGATATTTTGGGTTACCTCCCGGCGATAGACGAGATAGTCTACGGCAATGAAGTTAAATCTTGTGCCGAATTCCTGCCAGAAAAGGATTTCAGCGGCAAGAATGAAGAAGAACATCACTAGACTGGCGAAGAGCAAGCCCTCATATAAAAAGCGGAACCATTTTTTGCGGGTTAGAGGTCTGGACTTGAAAATGAGTGGCAGAGCTGGCAGGAGAAGAGCAGGGAAAAGAAAAGCGCTATCATAGGCCAAGCCCTTGACAAAAATATAGGTAAGAGCTGTAAAACCATGCGGGATTTCTTTCCACATGGAAAAAGTCAGACCAAGGCGCAGTATAAAAAAGCCGGTCAGCAGAACACCGTACAAGATAAAGATAAAATTGTAAGGTTGTGGCGGCACCAGGATTTTTTTGGAATGAGGTTTTCCACTCATGTTTTCCGGCCCCTTTTAATGTTAATATGAAAAATAATTAGTTTTATTTTTTTCGCGCAGCTATAGTTTTTCGCGAGCGACGCGAATTTTTTTGGAAATAGATTGTAGAGCTAGAAGGTCGAGAAGAATGCTTGAATGGGGGGAAGTCGGTCAGAGTTTGCCTTTGAAAGGGCCAAAATATAAAACCCAGTTTACAACCCAGCAAAGCCAAGCAGAGCAAAGACAATGAGACAGGAAATGAGCGCCACGGGCTATCTGTCCGAAGCTGAACAGGCAACCTAATGCCAGGGACAGGAACAGAGCTTGTTGAGCCCGTTTGCGGTTATGCTTTAAAAAGATGAAGTATCCAGCGGAAAGGGAGAAAGCACCTGCCGAATGCCCAGCGGGAAAACAGTGCCCTGACTTGGCCCGCGTCAGCCCGACGCAGGAGAGGGTTTCTCGCCAGGAGATTTCCTGCCGCGTGCCGCCATATTGCTGGAGAGACCAAGGGCAGGGCCTGTCCAGAATGTATTTGCCAGTGGCGACCAAACCTGTTCCTAGACCGATGCAGAGCAACAGATAGAAGGCTGAACGGCTGAGGGGGCGCCAGAAGTTGTCGGACCAGCTCAGAAGCATGACCAAGAGACTCCCGGATGCGGTAAAAATGATAATTTTTCGTCCTCCCCTATGGATGATGGTTTCGGCCCACCAGCTGTGCTTGAAAGGCCAGAGGCCAAGTTGTTGATTGTAGAATGCCTCCGCAATGAATTGATCAAACCTGGCGAGGCTTAAAATCATTGCAAAAACGAAAAGTAGTGAGGGCCAGAGCAGCAGTCGCCAGAAGCCTATGGGGGGGATGCTTGAATTCATTAGGATAGACTCCGGTCATTCCGTTTGGCGCGGATGCGCTGGGCCACTGCCCGCCACAGCTGTTTGTCGCCTGCCTGCAGGCGGGCGTGGCCACTGTAGCTGCACAGAAAGCGCAGGGCGTCGCGTGGCCTCAGTCCCGGCCAGCGTCGCGCCAGAGCGGTCAGGTCGCGCACCCGGCGGGCCGGCCGCCAGGGCACCCAGCGGGTTTTTTCCAGATCGATCAGTCGCACCTGGGGGTTGTCGCTGGCGGGTTCGACAAAAATATGCTTGGGAAACAGGCAGCGATGCTCCAGCCCCTGCCGATGCAGATTGGCCACCAGCCGTGCCACGGCATCGAGCAGCAGATCGCGTTGCCGTCTTGGGGGCGGCTGGTCCCGCCAGCGGCGCAGCTGTTCCTCCAGCGAAATAAAACCATCGAGAAAAGCCGTCACCAGTACGGCCTGGCGGCTGCCGTTGTGCTGACGGGTGGCGCAGTAGACCGCCTCCATGGTCGCGATGCCGGCCTGCTGGTAATGGCGCAGGTTGGCCAGTTCTTTTTCGAAGGTCAGCCGGCCGCGCAACGGATGGCGCCAGTCGCGGCTGAAATAGTTGCTCTGCCGTTTGATCACCAGTCGGCCGAGCAGCGCGCCATCGACCCACAGCGGGTGCAGGCACACCCGGCTCCAGCCGGCCTGGCCGCGACCGCTGTTGCCCTCGTCCACCGCCTCCAGCTGCAGATCCCAGAAATCACCGAACTCCTGCAGGCCAGCGCGTGTCAGGCGCTCCTGCCAGGCCGGCGCACGGTACAGCAGGCGAACGCCGCTTTGCGGGCCGGAGGTCATGGCAGCACCGTGCGGCGGCGGAAAATGGCCAGGTGCAGGCTGTGCAGCAGCGGCAGTTGCGCCAGATCGGCCTCAAAGTCAAAGCCGGCGGCGGCAAAATGCTGACGCAGTTCGGTCAGGCGGGTGCAGTGCTGTACCTGCGGCCGTTTGCGCCAGGTCTGGCCCAACCGGCGGCGCAGGCTGGTCACCGACAGCGGGCTCAGATAGCTGATCAGCACGTAGCGACCGGCGACGCGGCACAGCTCGGCGATGATGCGCTGCCGCAACGCGGCGGTTGGCAGATGATGGATGAAGCGAAAACACAGGCAGGCATCGAACTGGCCAGCGTTGTAGGGCAGCCGTTCGAGATCGGCCCGTTCGATCAGGGCGCTGGCACCGGCTGCCTGCACGGCTTCGCGGGCCGCTTGCAGGGCGCCTTCGCCCAGGTCGACGCCGGTAACCTCGAAACCGCGCTGTTCCAGCAGCAGACAGGCGCGACCCACACCGCAGGGCGCGTCGAGCACGCTGCGCACCTGCCGCAGATGCCGCAGCCCCCGGTCGAGCAGGGCCATTTCGTTGCGGTGTTTGCGCGCCCGGCGGCGCTGGTATTTTTCGGCTTTTTCCGCCGAATGCTTGATGCGGCTGCGGTAATCGAAGGAATCGGAGAGGCTGGACTGGGGCATGGCGGACCTCGCTGGACGGACTGCCGGCGCGCTGGCAGGTCGCGCCGCGCCGGACGATAGAAGCTGTCCGGCCGATCCGCAAGGACGATGCCAGCAGGGCCGCAGCAGGTCCAAGAGATTGAAAACACAAGGCAGATGTCGAGCGCCGGCAAGGCCCGACCCTGTCCCCCGTACAGAAATTTGAACACCAGCGCCAGCTTTTGCGGCGGTATGTCGCAAAATTTGAACGTCCATTCTATTCCTCGCTGTCACCAATCAGGCCGTATTTTTTCAGCTTGTACTGCAGATTGCTGCGGCTGATGCCGAGGCGCTCGGCGGCCTGGGCCTGCACGCCCTGGGCCTGTTGCAGGGCCTGACGGATGAAGAAGATTTCGATCTGTTCCAGGCGCTGGGGCAGGGGGCTGCTGCTGTCGCAGGGTGGCAGGCCGGGGGGATTACCCTCAACGGCGCAATTCAGCGGCGCGGGCAGATCGCTGCGCTGCAGGCAGGGGCCGCGGCTGAAGATCACCGCCCGTTCGATGGCGTTTTCCAGTTCACGCACGTTGCCGGGCCAGTCGTGCTGCTGCAGCGCCTGCAGCGCCTCGGCGGCGATGGTGCTGACCCCCCGGCCCATTTCGCGGGCGAAACGCTGCAGGAAGAAGGTGGCCAGCAGGGCGATATCCTCGCGTCGCTGGCGCAGCGGCGGCAGTTCCAGGGTGACCACCGCCAGACGGTAGAACAGATCCTCCCGGAAGCGGCCTTCGGCGATCATCTGCGGCAGGGGCCGGTGCGAGGCGGCGACGATGCGGACGTTGCAGTCGAGTTCCTTCAGACCGCCAACCCGCCGGAAACGCTTTTCCTGCAACAGCCGCAGCAGTTTGGGTTGTAGCGGCAGGGGCAGCTCGCCGATTTCGTCGAGGAACAGGGTGCCGCCCTCGGCCATTTCCACCAGACCACGCTTGCGCTCGCTGGCGCCGGTGAAGGCGCCGCGCTCGTGACCGAACAGCTCGCTTTCCAGCAGGTTCTCGGCGAAGGCGGCACAGTTGAGGCTGACCAGGGTCTCGCCGGCACGCGGGCTGGCCTGGTGCAGGGCGCGCGCCACCAGCTCCTTGCCCGTGCCGCTTTCGCCCAGAATCAGCACCGAGGTTCTCTCCGGCGCCACCCGCTCGATATCGGTCAGCAGCTGGCGGATGGCCGGGCTCTCGCCCAGCAGTTGACGGTGCTGGCTGCGTTCGAGCTGGGCGCGCAGGAGCTGGTTTTGCGCCTGCAGGCGGGCATAGTCGAGGGCCTTGGCGACGATCAGCAACAGCTCGCTGTTGTCGAAGGGTTTGGTCAGGTAGTCGAAGGCGCCCGCCTTCATGGCGGCCAGCGCCGTATCGACACTGGCGTAGGCGGTCAGGATGATGAACGGGATGGCGCCATGCTCCCGCCGCACCTGCTGCAGAAAGGCGACGCCATCGAGCAGCGGCATCTTCAGGTCCGACAGGATCAGCTGAATGTTTTCCTGGGCCAGCAGCTCCAGGGCGGCGAAGGGATTGCCGACCCAGCTGGTGCGGTGGCCCTGCTGCTGCAACAGCCGGCTCAGCACGGTGCCGTAGTTCTTTTCGTCATCAACGATCAGGATGTGGGCCATGATCCGTTTCCTGTGAGGGGGCGGTTAGCGGCAGCAGAATGCTGAAGGTGCTGCCGCTGCCGGGCTGGCTGTGGAGCTGGATTTCGCCCTGGTGCAGGGTGACGGCCTTGTGGGCGTTGGCCAGCCCCAGGCCGGTGCCGCCCTTGCGGCGGGTAAAGAAGGGGTTGAAGATGTGCGGCAGATCGGCGGCGGCGATGCCGCAGCCGCTGTCCTCGACGCTCAGGCACAGCTGCTGCCGGCGCTTCGTCAGGCTCAGGGTCACATGGTCACCGGGCTGACAGGCCTGCACGGCGTTGAGCAGCAGGTTGTCGATGGCCTGGCGCAACAGGGCGGCATCGACCGCCAGCACCAACGGTGCCGGCGGCACGAACAGTTTCAGGCGCACGCCCTGCTGCTCGGCGGCCGGCAGCAGGGCGTCATGGGCCTGTTGCAGCAGCGCCACCAGATCGCAGGGGGCGCGCTGCGGTTGCAATGGCCGGCCGAAGTCGAGAAAGCGGCTGAGCAGCTGGTTGAGGCGGTCACTTTCTTCGGCGATGACCGCCAGCAGCGGGTCGGCCGGGGCCTCGGCCGTGGCGCTGAGCAGCTGGGCCGAGGAGCGGATGACGCCGAGCGGGTTGCGGATTTCGTGGGCCAGGCCGGCCGACATCTCGCCCAGGGCGGCCAGCCGGTCCTGTCGCCGCAGACTGTCCTCGGTGGTGCGCAGTTTCTGCAGCGACTGGCGCAACGCCTCCTCGTTGGCACTGAGCTGCTGGTTGAGCTGCTGCTGGCGGCGCAGCTGCCGCCGGCTCTGCTCGGCATGGCTCTGCACCAGCACGCCGACAAAGAACAGGGCGATGCAGGGAATGAGAAATTCCGGCAATTCGCTGGGATCGTGCAAGTATTCCGCCGGCGGAACCAGTGTCAGATAACAGAACGAGGCCAGCAGACACAGTGCCAGGCTGCGCCCCAGGTTCAGCACCGAGGCGCCGGTGATGATCGGCAGCAGGTAGATGATCCAGTAATGGCTTTCCTCCCGCCCGGTGGTGGCCCAGATCACCAGCGTACACAACAGCAGTGACACCAGCAGGTGACGGCCGAGGAAGCCGCGCTCGGCAATTTGGGCCGGCGTCAGCCGGTGGTCGGTGAAAAAGTAATACAGCGTCACCAGCAGCAGGCTCAGGGCCCCATAGAGCAGATGCGGGCCACGGAAGAGCACCAGCAGCAGCATCAACAGCAGCAGCAGGACACTGTTCTTGACCGGGACGACGGAGGGGCTCATGGTGGCGACGGTGGCTTTCCGGGTGGCCTGTGCTGCGTCACCACAGGGCAGAAGGGCGCGACGCAGGGCCTCACTCTAGGCAATGGCTGCGGCCCTGACAAGCCCCTTTGTCCGTTGCCGGTCGCCTTGATTTTGCCACCGGGCCTGACTATAGTGCCTGCCGTTGTTCCGGCCCGCTTTTGTTGTCCGTCTTCCCGGAGAAGATCGCCCATGGACTCTGTGCAGCACCGTTTTGTCGCTCTGTCCCAGTCGCTGCAGGAACGCATCATCGGCCAGCCGCGGCTGGTGGAACGCCTGCTCATCGCCTTGCTGGCCGATGGTCATCTGCTGGTCGAGGGTGCGCCCGGCCTGGCCAAGACCCGCGCCATCCGCCTGCTCGGTGCCGCCGTGCAGGGCCGCTTTCACCGCATTCAGTTTACCCCCGATCTGCTGCCGGCCGACCTGACCGGCAGCGATGTCTTCCGGCCGCAGGACGGCAGCTTCGTCTTCCAGCCCGGCCCGCTGTTCAACAACCTGATCCTGGCCGACGAGATCAATCGGGCGCCGGCCAAGGTGCAGGCCGCCCTGCTCGAAGCCATGGCCGAACGGCAGATCAGCGTTGGTCAGACCAGTTACCGGCTGGCCGATCCCTTTCTGGTGATGGCGACCCAGAATCCCATCGAGCAGGAAGGCACCTATCCGCTGCCCGAAGCCCAGCTTGACCGTTTTTTGCTGCATGTGGTCATCGACTATCCCGATGCCGCCGCCGAACGGCGCATTCTGCAGCTGGCGCGGCAGGAGGCCGCCAGCGCCACCGCCCTGCCCGTGGGCAAGGTGCTGGCGCCCCTGCAGGCCGAGGAATTGCGCCAGGCGCGCGGCCAGGTGTTGCAGGTGCATCTGGCCGAGGCGCTGGAGGAATATCTGGTGCAGCTGGTGCTGGCCACGCGCGATCCGGCACCCTGGGGCGAGGATCTGGCCAGCGCCATCGACTATGGTGCCAGCCCGCGTGCCACCATTGCGCTCGATCGCTGCAGCCGGGCGCGGGCCTGGCTGGCCGGCCGCGATTTTGTCACGCCCGACGATATCCAGAGTCTGGCGCCCGATGTGCTGCGTCACCGTATTCTGCTGCGCTACGAGGCCGAGGCGCGCGGTCTGCGCCCCGATGCGCTGATTGCCCGTCTGCTTGAACGTCTGCCGGTGCCCTGATTATGACCAGCGCAGCCCCGTCAAGCCCGGTTCGTATTCAGCTGGAGGAACTGCTGGCCCTTGGGGTCGATCTGCCGGCTTGGCGCGCCCCTCAGGGGCCGGCACGGCAAGCCGGCGATGGCAGCCGGCCGACACGCTGGCGCGGCCGTGGCATGGATTTCGCCGAGGTACGGCCCTATCAGGCGGGCGATGAGATCCGTAACCTCGACTGGCGCGTCACCGCCCGGCGCGGCCGACCGCACACCAAACTGTTTCATGAGGAACGGGAACGGCCGTTGCTGGTGGCGGTCGACTACCGCCGGCCGATGTTCTTTGCCACCCGGGGATGCTACAAGGCGGTGCAGGCGGCCCGCCTGGCAGCCCTGCTGGGCTGGAATGCCCTGCGGCGGGGCGACCGTTTTGGCCTGGCGCTGTTTTCCGATGACGCTGCCGTTGAGCTGCGCCCCCGCCGTGGCCGCTCCGCCGTGCTGCAGGCCTTGCGCCTGCTGGCCGAAGATCCGGCCTGGCAGCGGCCGGCCCATCAGCCGTTCGTGCCCGCCCATCGGCTGGAGCAGCAGCTGGCCCGCCTGCATCAGGTGGTGCGACCCGGTAGTCAGCTGGTGCTGCTCACCGACGGCAACCAGTGGGATAGCGCTGTCGAACAGCAGCTGGCGCAGCTGCGGCGTCATGCCGATCTGGCGGTGTTGCTGTGTTACGACCCCTTCGAACGGCAGCTGCCCGTGACCCTGCCGGCCCAGGCCCGCCTGACGCTGAGCGACGGCCACGCCCGCCTGGCGTTGACCGCGGCCGAGCTGCAGCGCCAGCTGCAGCAGCCCTTTGCCGTTCGCTGGCAGCGCCTGGCCAGCTTCTGCCAGGATCGCGCTGCCCTGTTTCTGCCCTGCGCCACCAACGAGGATGCCGGCACCTGGCTGGCGGCCCGGCCGCAGCTGTGGCGAGGCCGGCCATGAGCTCTGCCCTGGCGACAGCACTGCCGCTGCAGGATATCCAGCTGCCGCCGGCGCCTGGCTGGTGGCCGCCGGCGCCCGGCTGGTGGCTGCTGCTGACCCTGATTCTCCTGGCGGCGCTGCTGGCCTTGGTTCACTGGCGGCGGGGCCGTTACCGCCGCGCGGCCTTGCGCCAACTGGCCCGGCTGCAGGCGCGGGCCGCCGCGGGCAGCGAACTGGCGGCCTTGTCGCGGCTGCTGCGGCAGGCGGCGCTGCGGTCTTTTCCCACCAGCGCCTGTGCCGGTCTGCAGGGCGAGGCCTGGCTGGCCTTCCTCGACCAGAGCCTGCCGCGTCGCTGGCGGGAGCGCGGTTTTCGTGGCGGAATCGGCCGCTGTCTGGCCTTGGGGCCCTATCAGCCGGGCGCGGCCCTGTCGGCGGTCGAGCGCCAGGAACTCTATGCCCTGTGTCGGCGCTGGCTGCGGACTTTGCCCGCCGTGCCACGGCGCGGCGCCGGCCGGAGGCGGCCATGATGCAGTTGGCCTGGCTGTGGGCACTGGCCCTGTTGCCGCTGCCGCTGGTACTGCGCCGCCGTCCGCCGCTGCAGCCGGCGCTCTGGTTGCCGGTGCTGCCGGCGGGTGCGTCCGCCAGAGACGGTTTCCGCACTTGCTGGCGCCGCTGGCGGACGCTGTTGGCGGCCCTGAGCTGGCTGCTGCTGGTGCTGGCCTGTGCTCGACCCCAATGGCTGGGCGCGGCCGTGCCCCTGCCGCTGGCCGGCCGCGACCTGCTGCTGGCGGTGGACCTGTCGGGCAGCATGGAAACGCCTGACTTTGTTCTCAACGGCCGGCGTGTTGCCCGCCTGACCGCTCTCAAGGCCGTGGCCGGCGCCTTCATCGCCGGGCGCCAGGGCGACCGGTTGGGGCTGATCCTGTTTGGAGACGAAGCCCATCTGCAGGCGCCGTTGACCTTCGACCGCACCACGGTGCGGCAGCTGCTCGACGAGGCCGTCATCGGCCTGGCCGGCGAACGGACCGCCATCGGCGATGCCATCGGACTGGCCGTCAAGCGGCTGCGGCGGGCTGGCGGGCCGGCTTCGGCCGATCCGTCAGCGGCGGGCCAGGCCGTTCCGGTACTGGTGCTGTTTACCGACGGTGTCAATACCGCCGGTCAGCTCGATCCGCTGGCGACGGCGCGGCTGGCGGCCCGCCAGGGTGTCCGCATCTATTGCGTCGGCATTGGCGCCGAGCACTCCGACCCGGTCGGGCTGCTGTTGCGCCGTCGTCTCCAGCCGACGGCCGAGATGGATGAAGAGCTGCTGCGCGCCTTGGCCGGGGCCACCGGCGGCCGCTATTTTCGCGCCCGCGACAGCCTGGAGCTGGCCGGTATCATGGCTGAACTTGACCGACTGGAGCCGGTCGAGAGCGACCAGCGGCCGCTGCGGCCGGTGACGGAACTCTACGTCTGGCCGCTGGCCGGCGCGCTGCTGTGCGTCTTGCCGCTGCTGTTGCGGAGGGAACAGGCATGAATGGCGCCACCCTGCTCGATGCCCTGCGTCAGTTTCATTGGTTGCGGCCCGCCTGGCTGTTGCTGCTGCCCCTGGCCCTGCTGTGGCTGTGGCGCTGGCGTCGCGGCAGCGCTCTGACCCTGTGGCAGCGGCTGTGCGATGACGCCCTGTTGCCCCATGCGCTGGTGGGGCCGCAGGCGGCTGGCCGCCGCGAACGGCCGTGGCTGCTGTTGGCCTTGTTGTTGCTGGTGCTGACCCTGGCGGGGCCGAGCTGGCGGCGCCAGCCGGTTCCGCTCTACCGCGACAACAGCGCCCTGGTGGTGCTGCTTGATCTGTCGCCCTCGATGCTGGCCGCTGATCTGCCTCCCAACCGGCTGGTGCAGGCCCGCCTGAAACTGACCGAACTGTTGCGCCAGCGCCACGAGGGCCAGACCGCCCTGGTGGTGTTCGCGGCCGACGCCTTTTCCGTGGTGCCTCTGACCGAGGACGTGCGCACCATCGAACTGCTGTTGCCCAGCCTGACGCCGGCCCTGCTGCCGCGACCCGGTAGCGCGCCGCAGCGGGCGCTGGAATTGGGCCTTGAACTGTTGCAGCAGGCCGGTAGCGAGCGGGCTGATCTGCTGCTGGTGACCGACGAGGACCAGCCGCAAATTGCCCTGGAGATGGCGCGGACCCTGCGCCGGCAGGGCCATCGGCTGCATGTGCTGGCCGTTGGCACCACCGCTGGCGCACCGGTGCCGGCAACGGACGGTGGTTTTGTGCGCCAGGCCGATGGCGCCCTGCTGCTGGCGCGGCCCGACCACGCGGCGCTGCAGGCTTTGGCTGCGGCCGGTGGTGGCCGGTGCCTGCCGCTGCAGTTGGTTTCCGGCGCGACGGATCTGGCCTTTCTCCAGCCCGATGGGGTAGCGACCGCCGCCCAGGCCACGCCGGAACAGACGGTCCTGTGGCGCGATGAAGGCATCTGGCTGCTGTGGCCGCTAACGCTGGTGCTGCTGCTGTGCTGGCGCCGTGGCCTGCTGTGGCTGCTGCCGCTGCTGTTGTGGCCGGCCGGCGCCCAGGCGCTCGACTGGAACGGTCTGTGGCAGGCTGGTGATCAGCGCGCGGCCCGAGCCTTTGCCGCCGGCGACTATGCGACCGCCGCCGAGACCTTTGCCGACTGGCGCTGGCGCGGCGCCAGTCTTTACCGCCAGCAGCGCTATGCCGAGGCGGCCCAGGTCTGGCAGGCCGCCGAAACAGCCACCGACTGGTACAACCTGGCCAATGCCCTGGCCCACAGCGGCCAGCTGGCCCAGGCGCTGACCGCCTACGATCAGGCGCTGGCGCGACAGCCCGATTTCGCCGCCGCGCGGGATAACCGCCAGCTGGTGGAACAGGCTCTGCGCGACCAGCAGAATCAGCAGAATCAGCAGAATCAGCAGAATCAGCAGAATCAGCAGAATCAGCAGAATCAGCAGAATCAGCAGAATCCGGCGGACTCGGCGGACTCGGCGGACTCGGCGGACTCGGCGGACTCGGCGGACGCGGCGGACGCGGCGGACGCGGCGGAAGCGGCGGAAGCGGCGGAAGCGGCGGAAGCGGCGGAAGCGGCGGAAGCGGCGGAAGCGGCGGAAGCGGCGGAAGCGGCGGAAGCGGCGCAGGAGGAACAGGACTGGCAACGTTTGCGCCGGCTTAATGACGATCCGGCTGTGCTGTTACGGCGCAAGTTCCTGCACCAGTACCGCCATCAGGCCAGGTCGGGAGAGGAGAAGGCATGGTGAATAGTCGATGGTTTCTATCGCTTTTTCTGATCCTTTGGCTGTTGCCGGTCTGTGTCTGGGCGACAGCGGTGTCGCCGCTGCCGCTGTCGGCATCGCGCACCGTTCTGAGTTTGGGCGAGTCCCTCACTCTGCGGCTGGAACTGGACGCGGATGAGGCTGAGGCCCTTGATCTGCGGCCGCTGGAGCGCGATTTCACCCTGGGTGGGCGCCGGCAGTCGACGGAGATGCGGCTGGAAAACGGTCAGCTGTCGCGGCGCCAGCGCCTCGAACTGCAGTTGTGGCCCAAACGGGCCGGCCTGCTGGAGATTCCCGCCCTGTGTCAGGGGAAACGCTGCAGCGCGGCGCTGCCGATCGAGGTAAGCGAGCAGCCCCAGGAAAACAGCGCGGCCGAGGTGCTGCTTGAGGTGGAGCCGCTGCCGGCGCAGGTGCCGCAGCAGGCCCAGCTGCTTTACCGTGTGCGCCTGCTCAGTCGGGTGCCGCTGTTGCAGGCCCGCCTGAGCGAACCGCAGCCCGAGGGGGTTGAGTGCCGGCTGGTGCCGCTGGGTGATGAGCGGCGTTTTGAACTGCAGCGCGAGGGCTGGCGTTATGAGGTGATCGAGCGCGGTTATGCCCTGTTCCCCCAGCAGGCCGGACTTCTGCGGTTACCGCCATTGGTGCTCGAAGCACAGGTGGCTGGGGCGGAACCGACGGCCATTGATCCGCTTGATCCCTTTGCCGGCCTGACGGCGGCCCGGCCCGGTCGCCTGCTGCGGCGACAAACGCCAGCGCTGCAGGTCGAGGTAACGGCGCCTGTGGCCGGGCCGGGTTCCTGGCTGCCGGCGCAGGGGGTGCGGCTGGAGGATGACTGGCAGCAGGCGGCGCCGCTGTTGCGGGTGGGCGAACCGGCCAGCCGTACGCTGGTGTTGCGCGTGGCCGGGTTGCCCGCTGACCAGCTGCCGGAGTTGCTGTTGGGCGAGATGCCCGGTACCCGGCTCTATGCCGATCAGCCGCAGCGCAGCGAACTGGCCGGGCCGCAGGGGCTCAGTGCGGTGCTGGAGCAGCAGCTGGCGCTGGTACCAACGGTGGCCGGCCCGCTGGTGGTGCCGGAAATTCGCCTGCCCTGGTGGGATGTGGCAACGCAGCAGTGGCGCGAGGCGGTGGTGCCGGCGTTGTCGTTAACGGTGGCGCCCGCGGCGGAACCGACGGCGACCTTGGCCGCGCCGCCGCCAGAAGCGTCGAAAGGCGTCAGCGGGCCGACAGCCGCAGCGGTGGAAGACGCTGCTCCGGCGCCGCCACAGATTGTGGAGCCGGCCACGGATCAGGCGGCTAGGCAGACGGCAGCGATGGCTGCTGCCGCGTCGCCTACAACGGTGACGGCGGCGCAGATGCACCTGTGGCGCATGTTGGCGCTGTTCTGCGCTGCCGGCTGGCTGCTGACGCTGGTGATGGTTGTGCTGCGCCGCCGCAGGGGTGCTCGGCCGCAACCGGCCGCTGTGGCCGAGCAGACCCGGCCGGCCCTGCTGCGTCAGCAGGTGCTGACCGCCGCCCGCCGCAATGATGCCCGGGCCAGTCGTCAGGCGCTGCAACGCTGGGCGCAAAGCCTGTTTCCGACCGGCCCGGCGCCGCTGGAGCGGCTGCTGGAGGAAGGCTCGGCGGCATTGCGGCAGGCCAGCGCCGAGCTGGATCGCGCCCTGTATGCCCCGTCGGCCACCGACTGGGAGGGGCAGGCGCTGCTCAATGCCGTGCGTGACTGGCAGGCGCCGGCAGCCGAGCGACCCCAGCACGAGCTGCTGCCGCCGCTGTATCCGCCCAGGCCGGCGTCGCCGCCAAGTCCTCGGCGATGAACCAGCGGCCGCTGCTGCCAGACCCTTGCCGCTGCTTTCTGGCCATTGCGCTGCCGACCGCCGTGCGCGCACAGATCGCGGCGGCCACTTCCGGCTGGTGTCAGACTGCGGCGCTGCCACCGGCGCGCATCCGCTGGATCGCGCCGGCCAATCTCCATCTGACCCTGCATTTTCTGGGGCAGCTGGCGGCAGAGCAGCGTGACCGACTGGTGGCCGCCTGCCAGGCGCGACTCGCTGCCCAGGCGCCGTTCAGTCTGCAGCTGCAGGGTTGCGGCGCCTTTCCCGCGCCGCGCCAGGCGCGCATTCTGTGGCTGGGCGTGGGCGATGGCCATGCCCTGCTGACCGACCTTCATGGCACTCTGACCGCCGCCCTGGCTGAACAGGGCCTGGCGCCGGAACCTCGGCCCTTTGTGCCGCATGTCAGCTTGGCGCGCCTGCGCCAGCCGCTGGATCTTGAGCGCGACTTGCCGGACTTTCTGGCCCAGGGTTTCCGTGCGTCCCCCTTCCGGGTGGAGGCGCTGGTGCTGTATCGCAGCATTCCGCAGCCCGGCGGTGTCCGCTATCAGCCGCTGGCTTGGCTGCCCTGCGCCGGTGGCACAGCATCCTGAACGGCTTGCGTTACCGGCCTCAGCGGCCGAACACCTGCTGCAGCAGGCTGGTGGTGCGGGCTGCCGGATTGGCGCGGATGGCCTGTTCCTGCTGGCCCAGCACGGTAAACAGGCCCGCCAGCCCCTTTTCCACCACATAATCCTCCAGGTTCAGTGACGGTTTTTTGGCCAGCGGCAGGGCGTTATAGCTTTGCAGCAGCTGGTTGTACTGCTGGTAAACGCCGACCTGGCTCATCTGGTTCTGTACAATGGGTTTGAACCGCTCGCGCAGGCTGTTCGAGGTGGTGGCACGGAAGTAATCCGTCGCTGCCGTGTCGCCGCCCCGCAGAATGCCAAGCGCGTCGGGCAGCGTCATCTGGCTGACGGCCTCCACCAGCACTGGCTTGGCCTCGGCCGCCGCCTGCTCGGCGGCGCGGTTCATGCCGACCTCCAGGGCATCCACCTGGCCACTCAGGCCAACGGCCCGCAGGGCGCGCGCCATGGTGTCGAGCTTGCCCGGCAGCGGAATGTGAATCTGCGGATTGTCGAGAAAACCGCCCTGGGCCGAGGTGGCCGCCACGGCCCGCTCGGCACCGACCCGCAAGGCCTCCTTCAGGCCGGCTGCGGCCGTGCCGGCATCGATACTGCTGCCGGCCGGGGCAACCGCCTGCTGGCCCAGCCCACCGGCCAGGCTGGAAAGACCACGCAGCAGGTTGCCAGCGGTGCTGTTCTGATCACTCAGGGCGGGGCTGGCGCTCAGCAGGCTGGCGGTGGCCAGCAATGCCGCAAAAGATGTCAGCAGGGCAGTCGGTTTCATGGCGGATCTCCTGAAAAGGGGGTAGAGGGTTCCCTGGTGGAACCCGGTTGTCTGGCAGTATAGCCGACGGATGCGCTGCTGTCGCCGCAACGGGTTTAGCCGCTTTTCTCTGCTGACAACCTGCCGCCTTCCTGTAGACTCAGATTTCCTGTTGTCAATTTATCTCTTTTGGGTTGGGAGGTTTCCTGATGAGCGAATCTGCCGAGGGCCGTATCCGTCTGGGGATCAGTTCCTGTCTGCTGGGCAACCGGGTGCGTTACGATGGCGGCCACAAGCTGGATACCTATCTGCGCGATGTGCTGGGCACCTATGTTGATTATGTGGCGGTTTGCCCCGAGGTGGAGGTGGGCCTGCCGATACCGCGCGAAGCCCTGCGGCTGGTGGCCCGCCCGGATGGCGAGGTGCGGCTGGTATTTTCGCGCAGCGGTGGGGACATCACCGAACCGATGCGCGACTGGGCGCGGCGGCGGGTGGCGGAACTGGAACAGGAGCAGCTCGACGGTTTCATCTTCAAAGCCAAGTCGCCCAGCAGCGGCATGGAGCGGGTAAAGCTCTACGATGGCAGCGGCATGCCGCGCAAGCAGGGCGTTGGTCTGTTTGCCGGCATCTTCATGGAGCATTTTCCGCTGCTGCCGGTGGAGGAGGACGGCCGTCTCAACGATGCCGGCCTGCGGGAAAACTTCATCGCTAGTATCTTCACCCTGCAGCGCCTGCGTCACAGCCTGGCGCAGCAGCCCGGCCTGGGCACCCTGGTGGCGTTTCACAGTCGTCACAAGCTGTTGCTGTTGTCGCGCAGTCCGCAGCTTTATCGTGAGCTGGGCCGGCTGGTGGCGACGGCCGCCAGCGCGCCCTTCGAAGACGCCTTTGCCCGCTATCGTGTGCTGCTGCTCAAGGCGCTCAAGACCCGGCCGACGGTAAAAAAGCACATCAACGTGCTGCAGCATATTCTGGGCTATTTCAAGCAGTACCTCAGCGCCGACGAAAAGCAGGAGGCGCTGGAACTGATCGAGCAGTATCGCGCCGGGCTGGTGCCGCTGATCGTGCCGGTGACGCTGCTCAACCATTTTGTGCGCAAGTACGATAACGCCTATCTGCGCCAGCAGGTTTACCTGCAGCCGCATCCGCGCGAACTGAAGCTGCTCAACCACGTGTGATGGCGGCGCGTCCTTCCCTTTCGCCCGGCCGGCAAGGGGAATGTGACAGCGGTCACTGGCGTCGGCGGCGTTCTCGGTTATACTCGCACATCAGCTGCCGTGGCGGCGCACGAAGGGCGTGTCGCTGCGGATTTTCGCCCGCATTCTCCAAGGAGGACCGCTATGCCCGATTTTGGCAATCCTTTTCACGTGCTCAAGCAGGACCGCCTGCTGACCCACGCCGAGCTGGTGCGCGCCATCCGCTTCATGGTGGCGGCCGAGTACGAAGCCATCCAGCTCTATCAGCAGCTGGCCGAATCGACCGACAATGTGCTGGCCCAGCAGGTGCTCAACGATATCGCCGACGAGGAAAAGGTTCATGCCGGCGAGTTTTTGCGCCTGCTCAAGGAACTCGACCCGGCCGAGGAGGGCTTCTACCAGCAGGGCGCCCAAGAGGTGGAGGAGGAGTTTCTCGGCGCGGCGCCGGCCGCTGGCGCGGCGGCAACGGCAAGCGGTGGAGCCGGTGCCGGTCTGGGGATCGGCAGTCTCAAGAAATAAGGCGTTGCTAAAACACCTGACGCCGCAAGGCCAGGTGTGTCGCTATCAGGCAATAATTTCCGAAAGGAGTGATCATCATGGACTTACTGCGCAGAGAACTGGCGCCCATCAGCCCGCAGGGCTGGGCCGAAATCGATGCCCTGGCGCGCGAAACCCTGGTCGCCAGCCTGTCGGGCCGCAAGTTTGTCGATGTCGCCGGCCCCTTTGGCATCGGCCACGCCTGCGTCACCCTCGGCCGCCTGGCCGTCGGCAAGGATCAGCGCGTAGGCAATGTCGGCTACGGTATCCATCAGGTGCAGCCGCTGGTGGAGGCGCGGGTCAACTTCAGCCTGCAGACCTGGGAATTGGACAATATCGAACGCGGCGCGCGCGATATCCAGCTTGATGCGCTGGTGGCGGCCTGTCGCGAGATTGCCCTGTTCGAGGAACGGGCGCTGTACGAGGGTTTCGCGCCGGCCGGCATTGTCGGATTGCAAGCCGCCGTGCAGGCCGATGCCCTGCCGCTGCAGCTTGACATGGATGCGCTGGTCGATGCCGTGTCGGAAGGTCAGGCGCGCATGCTCAAGGAGGGTGTCGAGGGCGCCGCCAATCTGGTGGTGTCGCCGGCCATCTGGAAATTTCTCGCCCGCAGCGCACCGGGCGGCACCCTGCGCGCCATTGTCGAACAGCAGATCGGCGGCAAGGTAATCTATTCCGAATGCGTGCGCGACGCGCTGCTGGTGGCCAGCCGCGGCGGCGATCTGGAGCTGACCGTCGGCCAGGATCTGGCCATCGGCTATCACAGCCACAGCGCCAGTGAGATTCAGCTGTTTGTTACCGAGTCCTTCACCTTCCGGCTGGTGGCGCCGGAAGCCGTGGTCGGCTTCGCCCTGGCCTGATCTGCCGGCCCTGCCGCGTAAAAAGCCCCGTCAACCCTGCTGTTGACGGGGCTTTTTTAACTTTAAATTTTGCTGAATTTCAGCTAATAGACGTTAGAAACATTTACGGATTGATGGGCTGAGGCTCGGGGTGACATGTGGTGGTCAGGGCGTGAAATACAGGTCTTTATAAAACGGGGCCGTGATTGATGGCGGTCTCGCAATTGGCTGATTTTTTAAGGTAAAAACCGTATAGTGGTTATTTCTAGAGAGATTTATACAGCTTCGGCTTTCTTTGCCGGAGGTTTTATACAGAACTGTCTATTTGTTGTTATATGAAATAAAAGGAACAAACATGAAAAAACAGATATTATTTATATTAATAATTTTACTCCTATTATCAGGATGTGCGAGCAACCAGCTTTCTCTCAGGCATGATGTCGCATTGTCTTTTGACTCAGAACGTATCGCTTATGATGTGGTCGGCAAAGGAAAAACCGCGCTGATTTTTATTCACGGCTGGAGTTGTGACGGACGTTACTGGCAGAAACAAATTCCTGTATTCGCAAAAGAGTATCAAGTGATCACAGTTGATTTGGCTGGTCATGGACATTCTTCACTAGATAGATCTGAGTTTTCAATTTTGTCTTTCGCCAACGATGTGAAAGCAGTTATTGATAAAGAAAATATTAATAGAGCTATTTTGATCGGGCATTCAATGGGAGGCGGTGTAATTGCAGAAGCGGCCAGATTAATGCCACAAAAAGTAGTTGGGATTGTAGGAATTGATACCTTACAAAATGTCGCGGAGCGCACCCCTCAAAATGTAATTGATGAAATGGTAAAACCCTTTGAAGCTGATTTCAAAAGAGCCGCACAGAATTTTGTTGCACCAATGTTTCCGAAAGGCACTGATCAACAATTGATGAATTGGGTAAAAGAAGATATGTCTTCTGCCCCAAAGGAAGTTGCTTTAAGTGCCTTTCGCAACTATCTAGGTCAGTATGTAAACGGAGAGGCTGCCATTGTATTTAAAGATATCACTATTCCTGTGGTCTCCATAAATGCAAGATTATGGCCGACAGCACCTGAAGAAAACAAAAAGCATATAAAAAACTATCAACTTTTTTATATTGAAGAAACAGGTCACTTTCCAATGCTGGAAAAGCCAGAAGAATTTAATATGCTGTTACAAAAAGCCCTTAACTCCATAGAATCAAAAAGTAATAAAAACATATAACCAATAAATTCAGCAGACACAAAAAGCCGCGCCGCTGATTTAATCGTTAGAAGCTTGAGAAAAAGCAGGAGAACCTTTCGTAATGCCACTATTTGAGATGTCTGGGGAAAGTCTTGTTCCTGTGGAGCAAGCGAACTTTGCTCTGGAGAAGGATCTACAGACCCTTATTGAGAGGAATCTTGCAGCGGTGTTTAACTGCCGTTTTGTTGCTTCAGAGTTCTCAACGGGTGCATTGCATGCCGGGCGCATAGATAGCCTGGCCTTGTCCGAGGACAACAATCCCGTAATCATTGAATACAAGAAAGTCGAATCTTCCGAGCTTATAAACCAGAGCCTTTTCTATCTGCACTGGATTCAAGATCACAAGGGTGATTTTGAAATAGCCGTTCAGCGGGCGCTCGGAAACAGCGTTGAGGTCGATTGGTCCAATGTTCGAGTTATCTGCATTGCACCGAACTATAAGAAATACGATCTACATGCGGTTCAAGTGATGGGAGCGAATATAGAGCTATGGAAGTACCGCCTGTTCAAGAACGGTTTCATTTATCTTGAAGAGGTGTTCCAGGCAACGAAGGTCACCGCATCGTCGTCTTCTGTCGATGGAGGGAAAAACCCGGTCATGGTGGAGGCTGGGAAAAAGGCAGCTCAGGTACGCGCTACAGCCACTTATGAATTCAATGAACACCTTGAGGGTAAGCCTGCACACATCCAGTCACTTATGCACTGCATTCGGGAATTCATTGTTGGGCTCGACCCGGCTATCGATGAAGTGCCAAAGAAATTCTACGTTGCTTACAAAATTTCTCAGAATATCGTTTGCATGGAACCGAAGAGTCGAAACATTAAGCTGTTTGTAAAACTCAGTGCTGCCGATGTTGAGTCACCACCGAAGTTCTATCGTGACGTTACGGAAATCGGGCACTATGGCACGGGCGATACTGAATTCACGATTTCGTCGGAGCAAGATTTTGAACTGATTAAGCCATACATTGAAACGGCGTACAACAAGGTTGGCGGGTAACGCTTCTGGCACGGCGCTCCAGCCGACCGGTTACCCGCTGTGCTCGATTGCCGCCGCTTACCCCGGCCGTTAAGCCCCCTTTCATCCCTTCAGCGGCTTCTCGCCGGTGCACCAGATCAGGCATCAGCGGCTTGCCAGGGCTGGCCGTAGCGGCCGGCGAAGAGGAAATCGCTGGTGGGGCGGCGCGGCCGGCGCTGCTGGTCACGCTGCCACAGTTCGGCGCTGGCGGCGTCTTCCTGGTCGCCGGTGTAGCCGATGGCCAGCACGGCGACGGGGCGCACGGTTTCCGGCACGGCAAAGGTCGCGGCGGCGGCTGCCGGATCGAAGCCGGACATGGGGTGCACCTGCAGGCCACGGGCGCCGGCCTCGATCTGCAGGTTGCCGGTCGCCAGACCCAGATCGTGGGCTGCTGTCGGGTTGGGTTTGCCGTTGGCGCTGAACTGGCGCTGGCACAGGCACAGCACCAGAACCGGCGCCCGGCCCGCCCATTCCTGATTGCCCGGCACCAGGCAGGCGAGCAGCTGGGCGAAGGCCTCGCTGCCGCGCTCGGTCAGCAGGTAGCGCCAGGGCTGTTCGTTGTAGGCCGACGGCGCCCAGCGAGCCGCCTCGAACAGGGCCGCCAGGTCGGCGCCGGCGACGGGCCGGGGCGCGAAGACATAGGGGCTGAAGCGGGAGCGCAGGAGCGGATGCAGGGGGGTGGCGGCCGGTGCCAGCAGATCGGCGGCCAACACCGGCTGATCGGCCAGGGAGGTTTCATAGCGCAGGGCGGCCAACAGGCCCTGCTCGCGTTCCGGCCCGACCAGCGGATAGCAGCGGATCAGCGCGTCCGGCACGCTGCGCGGCCGACCGCTGGCGGTTTCGACAAAGACCCAGTCGGTCTGGGCCTGGGCCAGCAGCATGCCGTCGGGGCAGCGCACGAAGCGGTACTTACGCAGCGAGCGCACCTTGCGCAGATCGCTGACCCAGGTTTGCAGTTCGATAATCTGACCCGGCAGGGCGGGCTGCAGGTATTCGATTTCGTGCCGCCGCGCCACCCAGGTGCAACCCAGCGGTTCGAGAATGGCCAGGCCACCCTGGGCGCGGGAGTGGGCGATGGCGACCTGCTGCATCCAGCGGATGTATTCGACATTGTTGACATGGCCGTTTTCGTCGGTCATGGCGGCGGTGACGCGCAGACGCTGACGGAAGATGTCGGACATGGATTTCTCCCTTGCGAGCAGTTGATGGAAGGCGGAGCGGCAATGCGACCCCAGCCTAGCACGGCCGAACGCTGCCGGCCAGACCCTGACCGGGGCGGCTGTGCATCCGCACAGTGGCGGCAGGGGCAGTCGCCGCCGAAAAAATGCGCGGCTCACGCTGTTGGCGGCTGGCGGGCTCTGCTAGAGTCACCACCATCAACGCCTGTTGTGGCAGGCAGGCGCTGAAACCTCCTTTCTTCCTTGTTTCACGACGAAGCCGAACCGGCTGCCTCCCCGGTTCGGCTTCGTCATTTTTTTTGCCGGCCGCAGGCGCTGTCCGATCCAGCGGTAGCGGTGGGGCTGCAGCTGGCGCAGGGCTGGGCCGGCGGCAGAAACAGATCCTGCGGATGGTGGCGCACCTGCTCCCGCAGGCGGTGGTAAAGCGGCCGCAGCCGGCTCAGGCGGGTTTCGCGGGCGCGCAGGGCCACCCACAGGGCCAGGGCGAAGCTTAGCCACAGGTTGACGCCGCCGATCAGCAGCACGTTGGCAAAGGCCTGCAGCAGCACGGGCAGGCTTAACTCGGCGCTGCCGCTGACATAGCCGAGATTGGCGGCGGAAAAAGCGATGTGGCGAATATCGAGGGGCAGGCCGGCGAGCTGGCCGACAAAGGGGGTAATGCCCAGCAGCAGGCCGAAACCGAAATGGCTGGCCAGGGCGCCGCTGTTGTCGTGCAGATAGTCGGCCAGCTGCTGGCGGCGGCGCTCGTTCAGCAGGCGTGTGAGCAAGGGATGGTGGCGCAGGCGGGCGCGCAGATCGACATAGGCGGCGCGGTTGTCGAAAAAGCCGGCGATCAGGCCGGAGAGAAACAGCCAGACGCCGGCGATGGCGGCATGGAACAGGGCCAGGCCGGTGAAGGGGCGCAGCTGTTTGAGCTGGTAGGCCACCGCCTCGGTGTCGAGCAGGGGGGTGCTGCCGTACCAGGACCAGGCGCCGCCGAGCAGCAGGGCCACCAGCAGGGCGACGCCGAGGTTGCCGAGCACGGCGGCGAACTGTGAGCGGTGCACCTCGATGAGCAGATCGGCCAGGCGCGCCACGTTGGCGCGGCCGGTTTCGCCCTGTTCGATGTGCTTGGCGATGCGGGCGGCCGTCATGGCCGGCTGCTTGGTGGCGACGGTGCCGTGCAGCAGATGAATCAGCACGAAACCGCAGGCGTAATTGAGACTGACCAGCAGGGTCTGGGCCAGGGGCGGCAGTCCCAGCTTGCAGAGCTGGATCTTGGCCAGCGCCATCAGGGCGATGAGGATGCCGGCGCCGGCCGCCGAGGCCAGCATGCCAAGATATTCCAGGCGGTTGTGGCAGATATAGTGCTCGCCGTGATCGCTGCTGTTTTCGGTGACACTGCGGGCCAGCAGGCGCAGGTTGCGCTGCCACAGGCGGGCCAGGCTGTAGCGTTCGGCGCTGGCCCGCACCAGAGAGCGCAGCAAGGGCAGCAGGGCGGCCGGGGCGCCACGGTCGTCGGGGCTGTCCGGCTGCAGCAGCGCCAGCAGCTGGGCCATGCGTTCGAGGGTCTGCTCCAGTCGCTCCAGCAGATGGCCCAGGGCCAGGCTGGTCCCCTTGAGGACGGTGCGCTGGCGAAACTGGTCGAGCTGCTGGCGGCACTGGCTCAGCAGATGCTGGAGCTGGGGGAAGTCGCTGGCGCCTCCGGCCGGCAGCTGGCGCACCAGGCGGGCCACGGCGCGCTGCAGGCTGACGAAACGACTGTCACTTTCGCACAGAATGGGGTCGAGCCGCAGCAGGTCGGGCTCCATTTCCTCGGCCGCCACCCAGATGGCCAGCATTTCCAGGGCGTAAAGGGCTTCATCGCGCAGGTGCTGCCGGGCCTGCTGGTGCAGACTGGCGGGAACCTGCCGGCTCAGGCTGTGCAGCAGGCGCAGCCAGCGGTCATCATCAATTTGGCTGATCCAGTCACTGTGGCGGCCGTGGTGAAACAGCAGGGCCAGCACATCGCGCAGGCGTTGCCGGTCGAGGGGCGCCGGATTGAGCCGTTCATACAGGCGGGCGGCAAACTCGGTGGGAAAGCCGCGCCGCGAGAACAGCCCCAGGCTGACAAAGGCCGGGTACAGATGGGCGCGGCACAACCAGTGGCACAGGCGTTCGCCGAGAATCTGGGCGGCGGCCGGATCGTCTTCCAGGGCCTGCACCAGACGGTCGAAGCGGACGCGCTCGAAGCCTGGCTGATGCACCCAGTCGAGCATCTGACCGAGGCTGCCGATGGCATCGCCGCCTACCTGGTGGCGCAGGCGGTCGATCAGGGCGGTGGCGGTCGGGTCACTGACCAGGGGGCGGGACAAGGTCGTGGCCTTTGCAAAGACAGGGGAGGAGCAGGATCATGGTGCGGTTCCTTCGCTGAAGGGGTAGCGGATGGCGCGCGCTCCGTGGCAACAGTGGCGCGGCCTGAATCTAACACGGCAGCCGCTGTTCTTCCGCGATTTTCTGCCGGCGCCGGCTAGGCGCTGTCGGGAGCGCCGGCCGGCAGTGGGGGTGTCAGACCGCGCTGGCGCAGGGCCAGTTTGAAGCGCAGGCAGACATCCGAGGCGAACAGCCGCTCGTAGCGCACATCGAAGACGTAGGCCTTGACGCGGATGCGGGTGAGGAACTGCCGGTCGAAGGCATCCTCCACCAGCACCACCACCGGTTTTTTCAGGTAGACGTAGGGTGAGCAGAAGGCCGCTTCTTCCGCCAGGGTACGGAGCAGGGCGGTATCGCTGGCGGCCGGCAGGGAAAACGGAATCTCCACCAGTTCATCGAGGGCGCCGCTGTTGGCGTTGGCGACCGCCTGGCCCAGCACCAGGGCGTTGGGCAGGTTGATGGTGCTGTCGCCGAAGCTGTGCAGATGGATGGAGCGCAGTCCAATGTGGGTGACCTCGCCGTAATGGTCGCCGACGGCCACCATGTCGCCCACGCGGAAGGGGCGGTCGAGCAGAATCACCACGCCGGCGATGATGTTGCGGATGATGTCCTGCGCGCCCAGGCCCAGTGCCAGGCCGACAGACGCGCCGAGGGTCAGCAATGTGCCCGTGGGTGGCTGGAAGATGACCACCACCACAAACAGGATGGCGGCCAGCCACAGCAGCAGGCGCAGCAGCGGGTAGCTGCTGGAGATCAGCAGGCGATGGCGGCTGAAGCGGTCGGCCAGCCGTTGCAGGGCCAGCCGCAGCAGCTGGGTGAACCCCCAGGTGGCCAGCAGAAACAGCAGCGCCAGCAGCAGGCGGGTGAACGAAAAATGGCTGAGCAGGTGCTGGAGCGATTGCTGTTCCATGAGGTCTCCTCCCGATCAGTACAACAGATTCATGGCTTCAAGGGTGCTGCTGACCAGATGCTGGTAGAGCGGACTGACCCGGTGGCACGGCCCGGCGGGGCTGTCCTGCCGGTGCAGCAGGCCCAGGCTGCACAGGTGCTGCAGCTGTCGGTGGCTCTGTTCGGGCGGGCACAGAAAGATGCGCTGATGTTCGTCGCTGGTGAGGTCGCCGTGGCCGAGCACCTCGGCCAGGCACAGGCGCAGTGGCAGCGCGAGATTGCGCAGCGAGCTGCTGTCGAGCCGGCCGAGGGGAAGCAGTTCGATGCGCTGCGATTCGGCATGGAAGCGGGCCGACAGGCGCCAGTAGTACAGGGCGGCCGTCAGGTTGCTGCCGGCGGCGGCGTACAGTTCGCGGAAGAAACGGTCGCCACGCGGTTTTTGCTGGTTGTCCTCGTCGGCGGTTTCCGTTTCGGCAACAAAATGCAGCGGATAGCCGCTGATGCGCTGGCGCAGCAGCAACAGTTCGCGTAGCGGCGCCACCCCCTCAAAGCCGATGGTTAGTTGCTGGCTGAACAGCTGGCCGACACCACAGGCGGCGTCGAGGCGCTGCCAGCAGGGCCGCCGGAAGGCGACCAGCCACAGCAGATGACGGCTGGTGGCCTGCAGCACCGTGAAAAACAGCCGCGCGGCGCGGTAGCCGTCGATCACGCGCAGGGCCAGCAGGTGACTGTCTTCCACCACGACCACCGAGCGCGGCTGCTGCAGCAGAGCCTCGATCAGGCCGGTGCCATCGGCCGGACAGTTTTTCAGGCCGCAGGCGGTCGCCAGCCAGTGGAGCAGATCGGTCTCCTGCTGCAGCCGGCGCGTTGGCCGCAGGTGCAGCACGGCAGGTTCGGGCCCCAGGGCGCTGATGAAGCTGTTGAGCAGCGAGCTGCTGCCGCCGCCCTGCGGGCCAATGAGGGCGACGCTGGCCGCCCGCCCATCCTGCCAGCGTTGCCAGGCCTCGTCGAGCTGCGCCAGTTCCGCCTGACGTCCGATGAGCAGTTCGCGGTCGGGCAGGGCCTGCAGATCGAACAGATGGCGGTACAGCGGCGGCAGGCTGTCGCCCTGGCGCAGAATCTCGTCCAGCGCCGGCAGATCGCTGCGCTGCAGCAGCTTTTCCGGCGGCGGCGCGGGGTGGCGGCGCTGCTGCTGCCAGCGGGACAGCTGTGCCTGTGGCCAGGCAATCAGCCATTGGTACAGCCGGGGCTGTAACTGCTGCCACAGGGCGGTGGCCCGGGCGAGTTCGCCCTGGTCGCCGGTCGGTGCTGTGGCCTCGGCGGCGGCCGGCGCGGCGGGTTGCTGGCCGAGGGTTGCGAGGGCGGCGCGCGTCTTCAGCAGGCGTTCTTTGGTGCTGTCCAGGGCGCTGAGCAGCAATTCACGGCGTTGTTCCAGCGCGGTTTCCGCCGGCTGGTCCTCGTCCGCCGCCGGCGCGGCCAGCTGAAAACACAGCCGCAGGGCCAGCCGGCTGTCGTCAAGCTGCTGATGCAGCGGTTCGAGCTGGTCACGCAGCGCCTGGCGCATGGCGCCGGCTGCCGGTTCCTCTGCCGGCAGTTGTTGGGGCAGGGCTTCAAGCTGCTGCAACAGCTCGGGCCACAGCCGGCGCAGCAGCAGGTGCCGCTGGGCGCTGCGCTGCTGCTCCAGGGCGGCCAGGTCAGGGGCGGCCGCCAGGGCCGCATGGCTGGCCGCCAGGGCCTGCTGCAGCGGTTGCAGGGCGGTATCAAGCTGGGCCAGCAGTTGCTGCCCTACGGCTGGCGGCAGACGGATCGGTTCGGTATCGGTCATGCGGATAGTCCTTGCTCCGGGGCGAAAGGGCTGGCATGGTAACGCCGCCCGTTCCCGGCGCATAGCGGAGTGGGGCGGTTCAGGGCGCGCGGCAACGGGCCGTCTGCTCTGGTTTTCTTTATCGGGGCGCGGGTTGCGCCCGCAGTTCAGGGAGATCGGAAAAACTCATGTTGCGTTCACTGTGGTTTTGCCTGCTGGGAGGCGGGCTGTTGCTGGCGGGGCCGGTCTGCGCGGCTGAAACGGCCGAACCCCACGCCCCCCTGTTTGCCAACCTCACCAATCAGACCGAGCTGTCCTATGTCCGCACTCGCGGCAACAGTGAGGTCACCACCTTTTCCATCAAAAACAAGCTGGGTTACCAGTTCAGTGAGCGTCTCAGCGGTCTGTGGAAGTTCGAGGCGCTCAACGGCGACAGCGAGGGCGTACGCAACGCCGAATCCTACTTTACCGAATTGAGGGGCGATTACCAGCTGGGACCGCGCCGTTTCACCTATGGCAGCCTCAGCTGGTTCAAGGACCGTTTCGCCGACATCGACCTGCGGCTGATCAGCGGTGTCGGTTACGGTTACCGCCTGATCGACAGCCCGCCCCATCTGCTGGTGGCCGAGGCCGGTCTCACCCATACCCTGGAACAGACGCCGGATGACGACAGCAGCGAGATTGGCGCCCGTCTCTATGCCCGCTACGAATACCGCATCAGCGATGACAGCCTGTTCAGTCAGGACTTCGAATATCTGGCCGAACTGACCGATCTCAACTCCCACCGGGTCAATACCGAAACGGCCCTGACCACCGCCATCAACAGCTTTCTGGCCCTCAAGACCAGCTATGTGATGCGTTACGACAGCGATCCACCCCGCCGCAAGGAGGATACCGATACCATTCTGGGGGTTTCCCTGGTGGTCAAATTCTGATGGTGGGCGGTTTTCACTGAATTTTCCACCAACCGCGCAGTTTTCGGGCTGCGCGGTTTTTTTACGTCCCGCGCCTTGACAGTAGGGAATAGTTGCGATACTTTCCTTTTCAAGAATATTTCCTATCTGGGAGTTTCCATGGAAAAGCTGCCTCTGGCCGAGCAGATGGCCCAATTCGAACAGCGCTGTCGCGCCCTGGCGCTGCGCATGACACCCCAGCGGCTGGAGATTTTTCGTCTGCTGGCCGGCGAGGCGGGCCACCCAACGGCCGAACAGCTGCATCAGCGGCTGCTGGCGCAGATGCCGACCCTGTCTCTCGATACGGTTTATCGCACCCTGGCAACGCTGGTGACCCACGGCCTGGTGCGACGGGTGGTGACGGCGGAAAGTCAGGCGCGCTTCGAGGTGGCGCTGTCGGAGCATCATCACCTGATTTGCCGGCGCTGCCACAAAATCGTCGATTGCTGCTGGCCGCAGCTCGATTCAGCCGCCCTGCCGTTGCCCGCCGACTGGGGCCGGCTCGACTGCTGCACCCTCACCGGCTATGGCCTGTGCCGCGCCTGTCAGCAGGCCGAAACGCCGGCGGTGGCGCCGCCGGAGGCGCTGAAACCGCCCTGATCCTGTTCCCCCGCGGGGCCATCCCCGTTTCGTTCCCCTTGCACAAGGAGAATCCCTCGATGAGCAAAAAACTGACCACCAATGGCGGGGCGCCCGTCGCCCACAACAACCACTCTCTTACCGCCGGACCGCGCGGTCCGATGCTGCTGCAGGATGTCTGGTTTCTGGAAAAACTGGCCAGTTTTGATCGCGAGGTCATTCCCGAACGGCGCATGCACGCCAAGGGCTCCGGTGCCTTTGGCACCTTCACCGTGACGCATGATATCAGCCGCTACAGCCGGGCGAAAATCTTTGCCGAGGTGGGCAAGAAAACCGAGCTGTTCGTGCGCTTTTCCACCGTGGCCGGCGAGCGTGGCGCCGCCGATGCCGAACGCGATATCCGCGGTTTTGCCATGAAGTTCTATACCGAGGAGGGCAACTGGGATCTGGTCGGCAACAACACGCCGGTGTTTTTTCTGAAAGACCCGAAGAAGTTTCCCGACCTCAATCATGTGGTCAAGCGCGACCCGCGCACCAACCTGCGCAGCGCCAAGAACAACTGGGATTTCTGGACGCTGCTGCCCGAGGCGCTGCATCAGGTGACCATCACCATGAGCGAACGCGGTATTCCGCGTTCCTATCGCCACATGAACGGCTACGGCAGCCATACCTACAGTCTGATCAGCGCCGACAACCAGCGTTACTGGGTCAAGTTTCACTTCAAGACGCTGCAGGGCATCGCATGCCTGACGGATGCCGAGGCCGAGGCCGTTATCGGCAAGTGCCGTGAAAGCAA
The DNA here is from genome assembly GCF_900101955.1 of Desulfuromonas thiophila. NCBI lineage: Bacteria > Pseudomonadati > Thermodesulfobacteriota > Desulfuromonadia > Desulfuromonadales > Desulfuromonadaceae > Desulfuromonas > Desulfuromonas thiophila. The sequence continues at coordinate 34,880 of NZ_FNAQ01000001.1, forward strand.
CCAGCGCGACCTGTACGACAGCATCGAGCGGGGCGATTTCCCGCGCTGGCAGATGCAGATTCAGGTGGTGCCGGAAGCCGAGGCGGCCAACTTCCCGTTCAACCCCTTCGATCTGACCAAGGTGTGGCCGCATGGCGACTATCCGCTGCAGGATGTCGGCATTCTGGAGCTCAACCGCAACCCCGACAACTACTTTGCCGAGGTTGAGCAGGCTGCCTTCAATCCGGCCAACATTGTGCCGGGGATCGGCTTCTCGCCCGACAAGATGCTGCAGGGCCGGCTGTTTTCCTATGGCGATGCCCAGCGCTATCGCCTGGGGGTCAACCATCACCTGATTCCGGTCAACCAGCCACGCTGCCCGTTCCATAGCTACCATCGTGACGGGGCCATGCGGGTGGACGGCAATCACGGCAGCACCCTGGGCTACGAGCCCAACAGCTACGGCGAATGGCAGGAGCAGCCGGATTTCAGTGAGCCGCCGTTGCAGCTGGAGGGCGCGGCCGCCCATTACAGTCACTATGACGACAGCGACGACCATTACAGCCAGCCGGGCAATCTGTTCCGGCTGATGACTCCGGCCCAGCGCGAGGCCCTGTTCGGCAACACCGCCCGCGCCATGGGCGACGCGCCGCGCGAGATCAAGGTGCGGCACGCGCGCAACTGTTACCGGGCCGATCCGGCCTATGGCGCCGGCGTCGCCGCCGCCATGGATATCGACTTGACCGAACTTAGCGATTGATTTTTCTTATCCGATCGGAGCCCCCGCGGGGGCTCCGGCAACCTCAAGCCTCAGGCATGGCGCCTGATTTATTGTTCATTCCAACCAGGAGGGAAGTACCGATGTCCAAATCCGTCAAAGGCACCCAGACCGAACAGAACCTGCTCAAATCCTTCGCCGGCGAAAGCCAGGCCCGCATGCGCTACACCTACTACGCCAGCATTGCCAAGAAGGAAGGCTATGTGCAGATTGCCGATATCTTTGAGGAAACGGCCAATCAGGAGAAGGAACACGCCAAGCGTTTCTTCAAGTTTCTCGAAGGCGGCATGCTGGAGATCACCGCCAGCTACCCGGCCGGCAGGATGGGCACCACCATTGAGAACCTGCAGGAATCGGCCGAGGGTGAGCACGAAGAGCACACCGATCTGTACCCGGCCTTCGCCTCGGTGGCCCAGCACGAGGGTTTCCCTGAAATCGCCGCCGCCTGGCGCGCCATTTCGGTGTCGGAAAAGCAGCATGAAAAGCGCTTCCGCGAACTGCTGGCCAATGTCGAGAGTGGCCGTGTGTTCAAGCGCGACACGCCGGTGGTGTGGCGCTGCCGCAACTGCGGTTATCTGCACGAGGGTACCGAGGCGCCCAAACTGTGCGCCGCCTGTATTCATCCGCAGGCCCACTTCGAGCTGCTGGGCGAAAACTGGTGAGTTTTCAGCCTGTTGCGATCAGGATGCCAAGTGCAACATTGCCGGGTTGAGGTGATCTGAACGCTGCGGTTTTTCATGGCAGCAGCTAATCTGTTCCATAACCGTTTTCATCTTGATCTTAAACAGCATCAACAATGGCCTCCCATGCAACGGGAGGCCATTGTTGTGTGAAAGACAGCCGGCGGGAGAAAAATCCTATTCAGGGCCTTTTTAGAGCGCTAACCGAAAAAGGGAGATTCACCCTGGATGGAAATTTCCTGCAAACAGGTCAGGGCTTGATGTGGGGTGCTCATCCATGAGTGAAACAGGCTTTTTCGCTTGGGAGCGCTGTTATCGGTTCTGTTTCTGTTTGAAAGGATTGTTGATCCAGCGGGTTATTGTGCGGCAGGCGACGCAGGTCCTGCGCGAACTTTTTTCCGCCAGCATGGCTGCGATCAGAGCTGTCAGGGGAATGGTGGCAATGAGCCCGACGCTGCCGGCCAGGGCGCGGACGATTTCCGCGGCGAGGTTGTCGCGGCCGATGATTTCGTTGAAGGGGATTTCGTAGGTGGTGAACAATAGCAGCAGATTCAGGCTGCTGCCGGCATAGGCCAGGATCAGGGTGTTCGACATGGTGCCCATGATGTCGCGGCCGACATTCATGCCCGCGCTCATCAGGCTTCCCATGGTCATGCCGGGGTTGTTGGTCTTGATTTCATGAATGGACGAAGAGATGGAAATCCCCACATCCATGACCGCTCCCATGGCACCGATGATGATGCCCGCGAACAGCAGACCCTTGAAATCGAGCTGGCGGCTGTAGAGGATCAGGTGGATGGCCTCGTCATTGCCCAGGCCGGTGAGATGGGCCATAGAGCCGATGGCAAAGGCCAGCAATCCGGCAATGCCGATGCCGCCGCTGGTGCCGATGATGGCAGCCAGGGTCTTGTGGTTGAAGCCGCTGACAAACAGCAGGGCCATGACGGTGATGATCTCGCAGATCAGGATCGCGACCAGGGCCGGGTTGTATCCCGCCAGAATCAGCGGCAGCAGCACCTTGAGGATAAGCAGCACCGTGATGGTCAGGGTGACGATTGTTTTCACTCCTTTGGAACCGCCCACGATGATCAGGCTGCCGAGAAAAATGACGACCAGATAAAGCAGCGCCACCTTGTCCTGCAGCAGCCGGTCCGTGACAAACGTCGCCGCCAGCACCTTGATGGCCAGCAGAACGATCACCAGGCAAACCAGGGCCATGCCCTTTCGACGCCACATCGCCATCCCCTGCCTAAATGGCCCCATCAGAGTGACAGGAGGAACTCGCGGCGGCGCAGCGCCGCTTTGCCGCCCGCGCGGCTGCCACGCGGGCCTTGGCCAGCCAGAGTTCCAGGCGACGGGTATCGCCGGTGGTGGTTTCGAGGCTGAGGTTGAAATCGTTGCAGAATTGACGGGCTGCGGCCAGCAGTGTCTCGCGCTCGCCCGCACCGGTATCGATGAACAGACCGCGCCGGTAATGGCTGAACAGCCGCCGTGCCATGGCCATGGGATCCTTGCCGTAGCGAACGACACGGTCCAGCTTGAGGGACTCAATCACCATTTTGGCACTGATCATGGCATAGCCGGGCGGGATGAACCAGGTGCCGGCTTCGCGACGGATCTCCTCGTTATAACGCTCCGGAGACAATAGCAAGGAGATGCAGTCATCAAACTGCGGCAGAATGACGGGAAGGTCGAATGCCTGCTCCAGGTCGCGCAGGGAGCGACAGAAGCCATAACCGAGAAAAATCGCATCCACCTCGGAAGCCAGGGCGCGGATTTCCGTTTCCAGCCGCTGGCGCATGTTCTGCGGCTCATTATGCAAGGTGGCGTCAAGAAAGATAACCCGACTCACCTCCGGGACGTCTGCCAGCAGGTTTTCGAGTTCCAGCCGCAGGGCGGAGCAGGCAATGACGCCTAGTCGCACGCCATCACCCTGTGGTTCGCTCTCCGGCGTCGCAGCGGAAATCAGAAGCCGAGACATTTCACAAATACCCGATCGAAATCCGGAAAATTGGCCAGCTCGATGACCTCGATCGCCGTCACCAGGGCGGCCATTTCATCGCGCAGGTCCTGATTGAGCAGCAGGGCGCAGCCACCGGCTTTGGAGGTGTTGCCGACGAACTTGATCTTGCCGGCGAAGGCCCGCGGCAGCAGCCCGAGCTTGAGCAGGCTTTGCTCCCGCAGATGATAGCCGAAGGCTCCCGCGATCAACACCTGATCGACCTGTTCGGCCGTGATGCCGCTGTCCTGCAGCAGAAATTCGATGCCGGCGCGAATCGCGCCCTTGGCCAGCTGCACCTGACGGACATCCTTTTGTGAAAGAAAAATATCGTCCGTCACCGCAAAGGCTGGCTTGCCCTCGCGCAGCACCAGCTTTTCCTTGAGGGCAGCGGGCAGCTGGGCTGCGTTGTCAGTGGCAGCGAAGCGGCCGTTGCCGCTGATGACGCCGTGCGCCACCAGCTCGCTGACGACATCGAGCAAGCCGCTGCCGCAGATGCCGGTCGCCGTGGCATTGCCGATGGTGCCAAGGTGCATGCTGCCGTCGGCAGCGACGGCAAAGGATTCCACCGCGCCGCGGCAGGCGCGCATGCCGCAGGAGATGTTCATGCCCTCGAAGGCGGGTCCGGCGGCGGTGGAGGTGGCGCGGAGTTCACCGTCACGCGCCAGGATCATCTCGCCATTGGTGCCGATGTCCACCAGCAGGGTGATCCCCCGGCGGCGATGGATGCCGGTGGCCAGGATGCCGGCGGTGAGGTCGGCGCCGACATAGCCGGAAATGACCGGTGGCAGGTAGATCAGGCCACTGGCGGCGATTGCCAGTCCCTGGCCGGCGGCGGCCACATGATTGCCGCCACGGATGACGGGGGTGTAGGGGTAGCGCCCGAGGGCAGCGGGACTGGTGCCGGTGGCCAGATGGAGCATGCAGGTATTGCCGCTGTACACCACCTCGTAGATGCGGCGGCTGTCCAACCCCGCCTGCTGCGCCAACTCCGCCGCCAGCCGGTTGATCTCCCCGGTCAGATCGGCGTGCAGGCTCTGCAGGCCGTTTTCCTGCGCGGCGAAATGAATGCGCGAAAGCACATCCTGGGCCTGGCGGCTTTGGGGGTTGAGGGCCGAGGCGGTGGCGATTTCGCGCCCGCTGGCGAGATCGACCAAGGCCGCCACCAGCGTGGTGGTGCCGATATCGACGACCAGGCCGACATGGCAGCTGCGCGTGTCCCCCGCTTCGGTAGCCAGCAACAGATCCCCGGCAAAAACATTGGTCACCTGCTGTTCTTCGACGTAGAGCTTGCGGATACAGGGAGCCTGTTCGACGGCAACCGCTTGGCCGTGGCTCAATACCTGCAGCAGGTCGCGCTGTTTGTCGACCGGGATTTCCACGCTAAGGTCGCCATGCACCTCGGCCTGGCAGGAGAGGAGCGCCACGTGTTCGTCCTTCGTCGGGAGCGAGACGGGGTCGGCGCCCCGGAGGCTGATATGGCGCAGGGATTCGCCGGCGAGCAACACCCTGCATTTGCCACAGGTGCCGATGCCGTTGCAGGGCGATTCGAGCAAAACGCCGGCCTGGCGGGCCGCTTCGAGCAGCGTCGTGCCAGGGGTGACGGTGACGGACTGGTGTTCAGGAAGAAAACGGACGGTAACCATGCCGGGCTGCCCTCGCGCTAAGCCGCTGAACGGTGATGGCGCACCGTTTCAGAAACGGCCTGCAGATTTTTGAGCGGCGTGCCGGGAGCGATGCCGCAGGCCGGCGCCAGAATGCCGACGCCCTGCTCCAGACACTGTCCGCTGACCCGGGCCAGCTTTTCCGGCGTGCCACGCTCCAGCAGAAAGGTACTGATATTGCCCATGCTCACCTTGCCGGGCGCCAGGTTACGCAACTGAGGAATGCCGACCACCGAATCGACGCTGACGGCCGCGGCGCTTAGCTGTTGCAGGGCGCCGCCCAGACTTTTGACATCGCCGCAGATATGGACGATGGTCGGCCGGTTGTGACGGCGGGAGAAGTGCTCGGCCATGCGGTTGAGGCAGGGCAGGACGAATTCCTCGAAGGCGCGGCGGCCGATCAGGTCGCCGGTGGCGCTCGGGTCGGCGATGCACACCGCGTCCGCGCCCGCCTCCATCAGGGCGTCGCCCAGGGCCAGCGCGTTTTGCAGCGCGCAATCGTTGAGGGCGTGGGCGGCCTGCTTGTCGCGCCGTATGGCACGGTAGTAGAGCAGGGGGTCGACCAGGGAAGTGGCCAGGCTGACTGGCCCACTGAGATTGGCAATGATGGGCACGTCGGGCGCCTTCTTCTTGAGCAGGCCGATGGCCTCGGCGCAAGCATGGGCCCGCCCCTGCGTGACATCGATAAAGCGCAGGCGGTCCAGCTGCGCCAGCTCATCCATGATATAGGATATGACGTGCGGTTCACTGGTTTTGCTGCCCAGATCCACCGCCGCACCCATCGCTTCGGCCTCCACGGTCATGCAGAAGGGCAGGCCGAGATTTTCGATACCGGTCAGGCGATTGGTGCCAAGGGTCAGCGCGGCCATCCTGGCCGCATCCGCATGGGCCTCGGGCCAGAAACTGTCGACCGCCTTCATCACCTCGGTGACGATCATGGTCATCATGCCGCCGGGGCAGATGAAGGGCGGGCCGTCCGCTGTCTGACCGGCCAGCGTCCTCAGCAGGCGTTCTTTCTGGGTCATGGTATACGTCTCCGGCCAGATCAGCTGCGCCAGCGCAGCAGCTTCTTTTCGATCAATTCAAAGAAAAAGGTGATGGCGGTGACGACCAGACCGATAAAGAAGATGCCGGCCACCACACGCGGATAATCCGCGAAATCGGAGAAATACTTGACATACCAGCCCAGCCCCGAGGAAGAGCCGATCATTTCCGCCGCCGTGAGCAGGATGAAGGAAAAAACCAGGCCCAGGGTCGCGCCGCTGAGGATGGCCGGCAGAATCGCCGGCAGGATGATGCGGAACAGCAGGGTCTTTTCCTTGACGTTAAGCACCCGCGCGGAATCGATGATCTTCGGTTCGATGTTGAAGGTGCCGTTCAGCGTGTTGATGAACACCGGCCAGAATGCGCCGATGAAAATGATGAAGATCGACGAGCATTTGAAGGTCGGAAAGATGGCAATGGAATAGGGGATATAGACGATGGGCGGTATTGGCCCCAGCACCTTGGTCATGGGATTGACCACGGCAAACAGTCGTTTGCGCCAACCGATCACCAGCGCCAGCGGAATGGCCGTGACCAGGGCCAGACCGTATCCCGCGCCCAGCAGCTGCAGGGAGCTGCCCAGGCATTTCATGAACATGGGAATTTCCCCGATGAACACCGCGATGACCTTGCCCGGCACGGGGAAAATCAGTCGTTCGAACAGATCCAGTTTGGTCGTGGTCAGCTCCCAGAGGATGACAACGGCGAAGACGATGGCGGTGATATCCGTTGTCGATCTGCGTTTGCTGTCATTGCTGGCCCAGAGCAGGCATGATACGCCGTACAGAAAGATCACAAACAGCAGAAAGCCGACGAGGTGCCAGGCATCGACATCGGTAACCGGGCGTTTTCCCGGCATGGCCAGCAGCAGCAATGCGACGCCGAACAGAATGTTGGCATGGTTTAGCAGGCGCGCGCCGAGTTGCAAAAATGGCTTGAACTGCGACGTCTTTCCCGCGATCTCAATATTTTCAGCGATCTGTTCCATGTCGTCCCCTTCTGTCTGAGGTTTTGCAAAGCTATACGGCAAGCCTGGTTTCTTCCACCAGGTCGGTGAACAACAGGCCGATCAGCCGGTTGCGCAGCGCGGTGTAGCTGTCCGTGTTGGCCAACTCGGACCAGTGACGGGGGCGAGGCAGGTCCACCGTGATCTGCTCTTTAACGCTCTTTGAGCAGGCCGACAGCACCACGATGCGGTCGGAAAGCAGGATGGCCTCATCCACGTCATGGGTGACGAAGATGACGGTTTTTTTCTTCTGCCCCGCGCGCCACAACTCCAGCAGCAGTTCCTGCAGTTTCATGCGGTTGCGTGCGTCCACCGCGCTGAACGGTTCGTCCATCAACAGGATGTCCGTATCCATGGCGAACGCCCTGGCGATGGTCACCCGTTGTTGCATGCCACCGGACAGCTGGTTGGGATATTTATCGCCGACATCATGCAGTCCGACCAGATCAAGATAGCGCTGGGCCGTGGCCTCGATCTCTTTGCGGCTCCGGCCGTCGCGGCATTGCTGCAGTCCGAATATCACATTGTCGCGGGCCGTCATCCAGGGGAACAGGGCGTAATGCTGAAACACCACCCCGCGCTCATGGCCTGTGCCCTTAATTTCCGTGCCGTTGAGCAGAATGCGGCCGCCGCCGGGACGGCTCAGCCCGGCAAGCAGCCGCAGCAGCGTGCTTTTGCCGCAGCCGCTGGGGCCGATAAGACTGATGAACTCGCCCTCGCGGATGGTCAGGCTCACCTTCTCGACCACCGGGGCGGTCACGCCCTGCTGCAGGTAGGAAAACGTGACGTTCTCCAGTCTGATCTTTTCCATTTGCTTTGCCTCTCATGGCGTCCGCCCGCCGGGAAACCGGCGGGCGGAAGTGCTGCGCTCATCGTTGCGGGTCATTGCCGGGACGATCAGTTGTTGACTGGGAATTCCCTGGCCAGTTGTGCGTAATTGGCGTTGTCGGGGTTTTCCCTGGTCAGGCGTTCCAGTGCCGCCACATAGGCGCTGGTATCGATGTGATCGTTGATGTCGATCTCGGTGTTGATAAAGCCCGTATCTTTCATGATGTTCCAGTAGCGGTTGACGGACTTTTTCAGCGGGTCCGGGCTGCAGATCATGGTGGCATCCGCCGCGTAGGTTTCCTTGGCGAGGTATTTGGGATCGACCTTGACGTATTTGGCGGTGATGGCGACGGTTTCTTCATGATGGGTCTGATAAAAATCGTAGGCCTTGATCAGGGCGGCCATGAAGCGTTGCCAGCGTTCCGGGTTCTGCTCCAGGTTCGAGCGCATGACGGCCTGACGGCAGCAGACGTTGTTTTCAAACAATTCAGTGATATACATGGCCACCTTCACCCCCATGTCTTCCGACATGGCCACGAACGGCGTCCAGATCAGGGCGGCGTCCACGCTGCCTTTTTTCAGCGCTTCCATGGTGGCGGCCGGCGATTCCATTTCGGTGATGGTGGCATCGCCGTTACGCCAGTCGATACCGGCATCGAGCAGCGCCCCGCGGAAGATGACGTCGGCCGTGGAGAGGCGCACGCTGGCGATCTTCTTGCCGCGGTAGTTGTGGATATCCTTCAACTCCTCATAGCGCTCCGGCGCGCAGACCAGGGCGCAGGCCCCGGAGTTCTGACCGCCGATGACGACGACATCCGCACCCTTGGCGGTAAACGCCAGTGGCGCCGAGACGCCGAAACTGCCGACATCAAGCTTGTTGGCGATGGTGGCATTCAGTCCCTCGGCCGAATTGGTAAACAAAAACAGCTCGGCGTCGAGACCTTCCTCTTCAAAAAAGCCCTTCTCCTTGGCCACGAAATACAGCAGGTGCTCCGGCGAAGCCAGATAGCCGACATTGACCTTGTCCAGTTTCTGAACGGGGGCCGTGCTGTCCGCAGCCATCTTTTTTTTGTTGTCGCATCCGCTGAGCAGCAGTGCGGCGGTCACACAGAGCAGCGCCGCCATCGAAAACCATTTTTTCATTGTTGTTGTCTCCTTGAGAGATAGGGAATCGACCGATATTGCCGTTCGATCGTCGTACAGGGTGTCGTGAGCGGCCGATTGTTCGTTCTGGCCGATCAGTCCAAGACTCAGGCCATGATCACGTCATGGCGGCGAGTTTGTCCGCGGTAATCGGCCAGCCGACTTCCCGCGTCATATCGAGCATGGCGTCGATATTGGCGAAGGGGACCTCCGTCGGCAGGCTGCAGCCCGAAGCGACGATGAACCCCTTGGGGTTGTCGTAGGCCTTGCGGATGCAGTCCAGGGTCTCCGCCCGCACGTCGGCAACGCTCCCTTGCAGCAGGGTTTCAGCCGTGGCCACGTTGCCCATGACCCGCACCCGGTGGCCGACGGACTCCTTGGCCTTGCGCAGGTCTTCCATTTCATCAATGCTGATGCAGTCGGCTCCGGCGTCGGCCATCAGCGGCCAGATCCGCTCGGTCTTACCGCAGATATGCAGCGTCACCGGCTTGCCGCGCCCATGCATGAATTCGCACAGGCGCTTGAGGTAGGGATAGGAGAACTCCTCGAAATAGGCCGGGCTGATGATGGTGTTGCTGGAAACCGGTTCGGTCAGACCGAAGGTGCTGCCGGTGTCGAGTACCGCCTCGGCGTAGTTGAGCGCCGACTCCAGGGCGATTTCACACAGACGGTGGACCCCTTCGGGGTCGCGGCGCATCATGCGGATCAGCTTGTCGGTGCCGATCAAAAAGGAGGCGGTGGTCAATGGGCAGACCACCGCGCCCGACACCGGCACCTGGTGGCCGACCTCTTTTTGGGCGATTTCAAGCGCCTGTAGCAATGCCGGCAGGTTGCCGTCACGCCAGGGGTTGGCAGGCCGCAGCCGGCCGATATCGGCGATATCCGCGATGGCCGGGGTTTCGAGGTGGGCGGTTTCGTCGCGGGGATAGCAGACCGTCGCGCCCATGGCCTCGGCCAGCACGTAGAGGTCGGTGAAGATGCGGACCGTGTCGTAGCCGAAGCGGCGGTACGCCGCCAGGTGGGCGGCGGCGATGAGCGGGCCATTGCCGCGAAATTCGGAGATTTTGCACCCCAGTGCCCGCGCCGCGCCGTTGCCGACCACGGGCACACAGGGAAGACGATCGATCGACTCGCCCTTGGCATAGGCGGCAAACCGCTCCATGGGAGTCATTTGATCCTTGTTCATGCGCTTTCCGTTCAAAGAGGAGGATGGAGGACGGACCAGGGCGCTGGATGCGCTCCGGCTCAGGCCGCCTTGTCTGCGGCAAACAGCCGGGTGGCGACCCGCACCGCCCCGGCGGCGTTATCGGCATAGCCGTCTGCGCCGATGCGGTCGGCAAAGCCCTGCGAGATCGGCCCGCCGCCGATCAGCACCTTGAACCGGTCACGGACGCCCTCCTGTTCGAGCATCCGGATAATGGTGGCCATGCTGTCCATGGTCGTGGTCATCAGGGTTGACAGGCAGATCAGTCCGGCGTTGACCTCAAGCGCCTTGCGCACGAACTCCGCCAGGGGTACGTCACGACCGAGATCGTAGATTTCGAAACCGGCGACATCGAGCATGATTTTGACCAGGTTTTTACCGATGTCGTGGGTGTCGCCCTCGACAACCCCGATGACGCAACCGATCTTTTTCTGAGCGTTGTCTTTTTTGATATGGGGTTTGAGTATCTCCAGACTGGCATACAGGGCATCCGAGCAGATCAGCAGTTCGGGCACGAAATACTCTTCCTGATCGTAAAGTTCGCCAGCCCTGTTCATGCCCACGACCAGGCCGTTGGTGATGGCATCAAACGCATCCAGTCCGCTGTCGATTGCTTCCTGTGCCACGCTGATGGCCAGATCCTCATCCATATTGAGGACTCCGTCCGCCAAATCCTGGAGAATCTCTTCCCGTGATCGTGCCATCTTCAAACTCCTTCCGCTTTCATTGAACGAATCCGGCAGAGCGTGCTCGGCCTATTGTGGGCTGCGTGACTGCGTGGTGGTTTATCCTGCGATTTTTTTACGGCCGATGATCTCGATGAACGCTTCGATGCGCACCTTCAGCTGCTCGGTATCCGACGGGGAGTAGTCGGTTTCGATCTGCAGAAACGGAATCTTCAGGCTGTCCCGCACATGTTTTTTCAGATTGATGGATTCGATGTTGTAGGTGTGACAGGACTGCCAGGTGAGATCGATCACGCCATCCACCTGGAAGTCCTGCGCCAGCTGCTCGACCAGATCCAGGCGGCCCTGGTTGGGTGTCATACAGGAGCAGGGCACGCGCAGGTAACGCTCGGCCAGGGCGGCGATGGGATCACCGCCCTGGCTCACGGGATCCACCTTCTTGTAGGCGGTGCAACTTTCAAAGCAGACGACATTGGCTCCGCAGGACTCGATGATCTGGACCACCTTGTCCGAGCCGATGCCGATGGGGACGCCGCTGAGGAGAATACGCGGTGTTGCCGCCGAATAGGGAGACAGGCCTTGCTCGGCCAGGGTGCGCAGCTCGGCCGTGAGACGATCGACCAGCTCGATAACCGCCTGTTTGTCGCAGGAAAACCCGCGATTATGCAACACCGTGAGCATGTCCAGACCACTGATGGGTGACGGCACGTGGCGGCAGACATCCTGCAGATCGCGCAGGGAGCGCCGTTCATCGTTCATCAGCCGGATGGCGTCATGCAGTTTTTCATCGCTGATTTCGACGGCGAAGGCTTCCTCTAGCCGCGCTTTCAGCCGCAGCATTTCTTCGCACCAGTATTTCAGCGCCGTTTCGTCCTGCGTCTGCGGCAACTGCATGACATGCAGCGGCTTCAGCTCGGCGAGTAGTTCGTACATCTTTTTTTTGCCGTCACAGGTCGTTTCGGCCAGGATGAGGTCGGCGAAATAGAAGTAGGGGCAGGTATCGGAAACGGCAAAGCCGTAGCTGGATTTGATGAGCGGACACAGGCTGCGGGGCAGAATTTTTTCCGCCGCCGGAATCGGGGTCTGGCTCGTGCCGCACAGCGATACCGGCAGGGCGCCGGCCGCCAGCACCAGTTCGGCCGGCGAATAGATGCAGTAGGTCCCGACCACACGCAGTCCCTTGTCCTTGGCTTCCTTCAGAGCCAGGGTATTTTTTTCCCGCAGGGTGGCGATTTCAGCAAAGGTTTTGGCTTGGATCATGTCGAAGGCCTTTTCGGGATGAAGGGGAGGTCAGCAGGTCCTGGCCGATCAGGGCTGCGCCCAGAGCGCCGACGAACTGCGGGTTGGCCGGAACGTGCAGCCGGGTACCGAGGTTGTGGGCGATCCTGTGACAGATTTGCTCGTTGCGCGCCATGCCACCGGTAAAGGTCACTCCTTCCATCAGGGGCACTTTGCCGGACAGGGCATGGATGCGCTGGGCAACGGTATCAATGACGCCGGCGGCAATGCCGGCTTTTCCGACGCCGCGCGCCAGCAGCCCCGTCACCTCCGCTTCGGCAAAGACTGTGCACATGCTGGAGAGGGCAACTGGTTCGGCCGTTGAGGCCAGGGCGCCAAGATCATCCAGGCTGACATCCAGGATTGCCGCCATGATCTGCAGAAAACGTCCGGTGCCGGCGGCGCACTTGTCATTCATGATGAAGTCGGTCACTTCGCCCTCCTCATCCAGAGCGATGACCTTGCAGTCCTGGCCACCGATGTCGATAACGGTGCGCGTTGCGTTGTGGAGAAAATGGGCTCCCAGGGCGTGGCAGGTGATCTCCGTGACCCGGCGCGTGAAGAGGGGCAGGGAAATGCGGCCGTAGCCGGTGCCGATGATGGCGCCTACCTGGCTTTGCTGGACGCCGGCGGCATCCAGTGCCTCATTCAGTACCTGCAGCCCGGCTTTTTTCGGATCCCAGCCCGTGGGTGTCATGGATTGACCGAGAATATGGTCGGTAAACACTACCGCCTTGGTGGCGGTGGAGCCGATATCGATGCCCAGGCTTATCACACCATGCTCATGGTGCGACATGGGCCTTCTCTTGTGTCTGGCGGGAGAGTCTGTTCCGGGTTGTTGACATGATAAGTCTGGTGCCCAGGCAGGGAGATTGCTTCACTGGTGCCGTGGGTGACAAGCAAGATGATTTCGCTCTGCCGAAGAGGGGTGTGGCAATATTTATACGCATACTTGACATGGTCGCTTTTCGTACCAGTGTGGGTTTTTGATGGGTTTTAAGGGGATTCAAAACGCAGAGATAGTAGATAGGAATATGGAAAGCGTCAAATAGGAACTTATGATATTTTCGATAATAGATATTGAAAAAAGTTATAGCTCCCTGGGCGTGGTCTCTGAGGTGCCTTTACACCGACGATCAGGCACATCGGTTGCGGCAATCTGGTTTACAAAAGGCTTCGGTGGAGAAAACATGGGAATTTGCGCCAGGCGACACAAGGTGGTTATTCTATCGGTTTGCTCAGAACCCTGTCGGGGGATGGCCTTATCGAGCTGCTGGGCGAAAACTGGTAGTTGTTCATCTGGCCGGCCAAGGCTGGCTGATTTCACCAGTCGTCGCTGAACACACGAACGCCCGCCGGGAGCTTTTCCGGCGGGCGTTCGTGGTGCAGGCGGGGGCGGTGTCGCCTGTCGGGGTCAGAAATGCTCGAAGGCGTTGTCGTCCAGCGCGATCTGGGCTGTTTTGCCGGCCGTGGGCGCTCCCCAGCTGGTGCGGCCTGGCTGGGCGGCGGGCCTGGCGGCCGGTTGGCGCGCCGCCGGTTTTGCCAGCGCCGGCCGGCTGCCGTCTCGGAGAATAAAACGCTGCAGCATTTGCAGCAACTCCGCCGCCTCATGAGCCAGTTCCTCGGCGGCACTGGCGCTTTCCTCGGCGGTGGCGGTGTTCTGCTGAATGACCTGATCGATCTGGCCCAAGCCCTGGCTGATCTGGCTGATGCCCTCGGCCTGGTCGCTGGAGGCGGCGGCAATCTCCTCGGCCAGATCCGACACCTTCGAAACGCCGGTGAAGATGGCTTCGAGGGACTGCGCGGTCTGGCTGGCGATCTCGCTGCCGTTTTCGGTTTTGGCGGTTGAACCGGCGATCAGATCGGCCGTTTCGCGGGCGGCCTTGGCGCTGCGCGCCGCCAGATTGCGGACCTCCTCGGCCACCACGGCGAAGCCCTTGCCATGCTGGCCGGCGCGGGCGGCCTCGACCGCGGCATTGAGCGCCAGCAGATTGGTCTGAAAGGCGATCTCGTCAATGACCTTGATGATGCGGTTGATGTTCTGGCCGGCCGTGCGGATATCGTCCATCGCTTCGACCATGCGGCGCATCTTCTGGTTACCCTCTTCCGCCGCCTGCTTGGCCTGGCTGGAAAGCTGATTGACCTGGTGGGCATTGTCGGCATTGTGCTTGGTTTGGCCCGCCATCTGCTGCAGGGAGCTGGAAATCTGCTCCAGGGACGCCGCCGACTCCGTCGCGCCCTGAGACAGATTCTGACTGGCTTCCTCCACCTGGACCGCCTTGCGGTCGATCTGCAGGGCGGCTTCGTTGACCCGGCTGAGAGAATCATTGAGCGAATGGAACATCTGGCGATAGGCCAGGCCGAGGCGGTCCTTGTCCGACAGCACCGCGACCTCGCCGGTCAGTTGGCCGGCGGCGATGGCTTCGGCCAGATCGGCGCGGCCGGCCAGCATGGCGGCCATCTGGTTCATGGTGTCGGCCAGATGGCGCAGCTCGTCACGTGACTGCAGTTGCAGGCGGGCGGCCAGATCGCCCCGGCCGATGGCATCGGCCATCCGGGCCAACTGGCTGATGGGGCGGGCCACGTTGCGGCCCATGGCGACAAAGATACCGACAATGGCCAGCAGCAGCACCGGCAGGGCGACGTAGAGCATCAGCTCCAGCCGGTGGATGCGCTGCTGTACCGCCAGCAGGCCCGCGTCGGCCTGGGCATCCTTGGCGGCAATGATCTTGGGAAACACCTCGCGTGACTGCATGGCCAGCGGCGTGGCCGTGCGATGGTAGTCGGCATAGCTGGCGGCGCGCTCGGCCACCGGCAGGGTTTTCAGGCCGCGCACATGGCGGCGGCCATCCTCGACAAAGGCCAGGGTGGCGGCCTTGGCGTCTGCGATCAGGCGGCTTTCCTCGGCCGTGGCGGAGCGTTGTTCCAACACCTGATAGGCCTTTTCGATGGCAGCAATTGTTTGGTCAAGAGCGGCCAGATCCTTGTCGATATCGGAGCCGAGCATGATGTTGCGTGTCAGCCGGCTGACATAGTTGACATCGCGACTGATTTCCAGCAGCGCCACCTTGCCGGCCATGGAGACGTCCTTGAACTCTACGAAATCCTGCTCGATGCGGTGCAGACTCCAGATGGCGATCAGGGCCAGCAGCAGGCAGCCGCTGAACAGGCCGATGCCGGTCAGAATGAGTTTGAGGCGGATGCTCATGGTGGTTTTCCCTCCTTGATTGGGATGGCAGGTGAGCTGTGGCATTGCGGGGTTCGGTGTTTTGCCCACGCGGAGGCGTCAAATGGCAGGGTTGCCGGCGTGGTCGGGCGCTTTGGCCCTGGCCGTGCAGCGAGTGTGCCACAGTTTCATAAGAGAGCAATAGCCTCATGAGCAAAGCAGGGCGCCGGCGTCCGGCCTTGCGCCGGCCGGCATATCGGGCATACCGGCGCGGCCCGCGAATGTGCTACGATTCTTTTTTGCTGCCGTCGCGAAACGTTTATCCTGGCACTTTGGCTCACCGGCAGGCGCAAGCGCGGCTTGCGCCTGCCTAATAAATCAGCAGTTTGCAAACCGAGCCCTCTTTTTTTCAACGCCCCGGCGCCGTTCAGCCGGGGCAGCAGGGGATTCTGACCGATATGGCCCAGTTCGTTCTCAAATCGCCTTATGCCCCGGCCGGCGACCAGCCGCAGGCCATCGCCGAACTGGTCGAAGGGTTGCGCCAGGGGGTGCCCCATCAGGTGCTGCTGGGCGTCACCGGCAGCGGCAAGACCTTCACCATGGCCAACGTGGTGGCGCAGGTGCAGCGTCCGACCCTGGTGCTGGCCCACAACAAAACCCTGGCGGCGCAGCTCTACGGCGAGTTCCGCGAGCTGTTCCCCGCCAATGCCGTCGAATACTTTGTGTCGTATTACGACTACTATCAGCCCGAGGCCTATGTTCCCAGCACCGACACCTTCATCGAGAAGGATTCGGCCATCAATGAAGAGATTGACAAGCTGCGCCACAGCGCCACCCGCAGCCTGCTGACGCGGCGCGACGTGCTCATCGTTGCCTCGGTGTCCTGCATCTACGGCCTGGGTTCGCCGGAAGCCTACTACGGCATGCTGGTCGGGCTGGAAACGGGCATGAGCCTGGAGCGCAACGCCCTGCTGAAGAAGCTGGTCGAGATTCAGTACGAGCGCCATGACGCCGACTTTCATCGCGGCAGTTTCCGTGTGCGCGGCGACAGTGTCGAGGTGTTCCCGGCCTATGAGGAGAATCTGGCCCTGCGTATCGAGTTTTTTGGCGACGAGATCGACGCCATCAGCGAGATCGATCCGCTCACCGGCAAGGTGATCGACCGGCTGGAACGCACCAGCATCTTTCCCGCCAGCCATTATGTCGCCACCCGACCGGCACTGGAGCGCGCCATCAAGCAGATTCAGGACGAGCTGCAGCAGCGCATCGCCTGGTTTCGGGAGCGCAACGAACTGGTGCAGGCCCAGCGCATCGAACAGCGCACCCTGTTCGATATTGAAATCATGGAGGAAATGGGCTACTGCCAGGGCATCGAGAACTATTCGCGCTATCTCGACGGCCGCCGGCCCGGCGCGCCGCCGGCCACCCTGTTCGACTACTTTCCTGCCGATGCCCTGCTGATCATCGACGAAAGTCACGTCAGCGTGTCGCAGATCGGCGCCATGTACCGCGGCGATCGTTCGCGCAAGGAAACCCTGGTGGCCCACGGCTTCCGCCTGCCGAGCGCGCTGGACAATCGGCCGCTGACCTTTGACGAGTTCGAAGCCAAAAACCTGCAGACCATCTATGTGTCGGCCACGCCGGCCGACTACGAACTGACCAAGGCGGCCGGGGTGGTGGTGGAGCAGATCGTGCGGCCCACCGGCCTGGTCGATCCGCCCATCAGCGTGCGGCCGGCGCGCGAGCAGGTCGATGACCTGATCGGTGAAATCCGCGCCACCCTGACGCGCCAGGGCCGGGTGCTGGTCACCACCCTGACCAAGCGCATGGCCGAGGATCTCACCGGTTATCTGGAAGAGCTCGATCTGCGGGTGCGCTATCTGCATTCCGACATCGACACCGTCGAGCGCATGGAGATCATCCGCAGCCTGCGCCAGGGTGACTTCGATATCCTCATCGGCATCAACCTGCTGCGTGAAGGGCTCGACATCCCCGAGGTCGAGCTGGTGGCCGTGCTCGACGCCGACAAGGAAGGCTTTTTGCGCAGTGAACGCTCGCTGATCCAGACCTGCGGCCGCGCCGCCCGCAATGTCAATGGCCACGTTATTCTCTACGGCGACAAGATTACCCGTTCCATGCAGGCCTGCATCGACGAAACCGAGCGCCGTCGCGCCCAGCAGCTGGCCTTCAACGCCGAACATGGCATCACGCCACGCAGCGTCACTAAATCACTGCGTACCATTCTGGAGGATCTGACCCTGGCCGAGGCGGAGCTGCCGCAGGTGGCCGAAACCCCGGCCGCCTGGCACGATCCGGCCGCCCTGGGCCGGGAAATCCGCCGCACCCGCGAGGCCATGCTGGCGGCCGCCGCCGAACTGGACTTTGAACAAGCGGCCCAGCTGCGTGACCGCCTGCTGGTGCTGGAAAAACAGCAGCTGGGGCTGCCCTGAAAGACGTCGGATGTCGCTTGTTACGAGGGCCGACCCCCTATCCAAAGGAGCACAGATGAACACGGAGAAACCCCAACTTGGTTTTATCGGCGCCGGCCTGATGGGTCTGCCCATGGCCCTGAACCTGCTGCGGGCCGGTTATCCGCTGACCGTGTGGAACCGCGATGGCGCCAAGTGTGCGCCGCTGGTGGCGGCCGGGGCGCGGCAGGTGGCCACGCCGCTGGAGGTGGTGGCCGCGGCGGAGGTGACCTTTTCGATGCTGGCTGATCCGGCGGCGGCGCTGGCGGTGTGTTTTTCACCCCATGGGGTGATTCAGGGCGTGGGGCCGGGCAAGGCCTATGTCGAGATGTCGACCATCGACCCGGAGACGGCCTGCAAGATCGGCATTTCGGTGCAGGCGCGCGGTGCCCTGTTTCTGGAGGCGCCGGTGTCGGGCTCGACGCCGCAGGCGCAGGCCGGCGAGTTGGTCATCATGACGGCGGGTGACGAGGCGCTGTATCACCAGATCGGGGATCTTCTGGCCCTGTTGGGCAAGAAGCATCTTTATCTGGGCGAGGTGGGTGCCGCGTCGAGCATGAAGCTGGCGGTCAACATGCTGATGGGCGGCATGATGGCGGCCTTCTGCGAGGCCCTGACCCTGGTGCAGACGGCCGGGCTTGATGGGCAGGCATTTCTGGAGATTCTGGCTGCCGGCGCCCTGGCCGCGCCGATCTTTCAGGCCAAGGGCGACAAGATTCGCCGGGCCGACACGGCGACACCGCAGTTTCCGCTCAAGCACATGCAGAAGGACCTGCGGCTGGCGGTGCAGCTGGGCGATGTGCACCATGTACCGCTGGCGGTGACGGCGGCGGCCAACGAACTGTACAAGCGCGCCTGTCAGTGTGGTCTGGAAGAGGCCGACATGGCGGCGCTGTTTGAAACCCTGCAGGCGCGTTCGCTGCCTGGCTGGGGTAAGCCGTTGGGGGCTTTTGGCAAGAAACGCTGATGACGACTTCTGGTGAAGTCATCTTTTTTCGAAGGCGTCAATGCTCAAGCCGCTGGCGCAGCGGCGGGGGAGGCGGATCATGAGCGACTGGCTGTTACTGGTGAGTGAGCGGGAAGAGCTGGGAGCGGTGTTGCATCAGGCGCTGAAGTCGAACTACCGCCTGTTGCGGGCCGATACGCCAGCGCGGGCCGATGCCCTGTTGCGGCGGCTGCCGGCGCTGGTGTTGCTGGATGGCCTGCTGCCCGCCGCGCCGGCCTGGGCTGCCTTCTGCCTGGGGTGCGAGTGCAGTGGCCGGCCCACCCTGCTGTGCTGCCTGGCGGCCGAGGAGGCGCGTAACACCGGTGGCCTGCCTGACGACTGGCTGGTGTTGCCGCAGCTGGCGCCACCGGCGGTACTGCGCCTGCTGGTACGCAGTCTGCTGCAGCGGGCGCAGGCGCAGATGGAGCGCGATCTGGCCCAAGGGCGCCTGTTCGAGCGCGAACAGAAACTGCACGAAAGCCTGCGCTCGGCGGTGGCCATTCAGCAGAGCCTGATGCCGATCCGCTTTCCCGATCTGCCGGACTATGCTTTCGCCAGCTGCTTCTCGCCCTGCGAATCGGTCGGTGGCGATCTGTTCAACCTGATGCAGCTGGACGAGGACTGGCTGGCGCTGTACATGCTCGATGTCAGCGGCCATGGTGTGCCGGCGGCGATGGTGACGGTGTCGCTTTTTCAGGCGCTGTCGCCCCAGACCGGCCGCCTGGTCAAGCAGCGTGACGGCCAGGACGGTTACCGCCTGGTGCCGCCTGCCGAGGTGCTCAGTCGGTTGGATCAGGAATATCCCTTCGAGCGGTTCGACGCCTTTTTTACCATCAGCTATCTGCTGCTGCACCCCGCCAGCGGTACCCTGCGTTATGCCAGCGGCGCCCATCCGCCGCCGCTGCTGTTGCAGGCGGATGGCCACAGCCGCTTTCTCGATTGCGACGGTACCCTCATCGGCCTTGGCGGGCTGGTGCCCTTTGAGGAAGAGCGTTGTCAGCTGCAACCGGGTGACCGGCTGTTTCTGTATACCGACGGCATTCTTGAGCATGAGAATGGCCGGGGTGTCCAGTTCGGCCGCGACCGCTTGCTGGAGGTGCTGCAGGCCAGTCGTCAGTTGCCGCTGCAGCGCCAGTGCGACCGCCTGCTGGAGGTGGTCCATGCCTTTGGTCATGGTCAGCCGCCGACCGACGACGTGACCCTGCTGGCGGTGCAGCGCCGGCCCGAGGCGGCGGCCTGACCAGCTTCTGACCAAAGGCTCACAGAATCCTGACAGAAAAAGGCGATGAACTGTTGCCAACCGAGGGCTGCCCATGAGCGATAAAGAAACGATTTTGATTGTCGAGGACGAGGAAGACATTCTCGCCCTGATTCACTACAACCTCAGCCGCGCCGGTTATACCGTGCTCAGTGCCACCTGTGGCGAGGAGGGGTTGGCGCTGGCCCGCCAGCAGCAGCCGGACCTGGTGTTGCTCGATCTGATGCTGCCGGGGATGGATGGCCTGGAGGTGTGCCGCCGGCTGAAAAGCCAGGACGACACCCGCCGCCTGCCGGTGATCATGATCACGGCCAAGGGGGAGGAAGCCGATATCGTTACCGGGCTGGAGCTGGGCGCGGCCGACTATGTCACCAAGCCGTTCAGTCCGCGGGTGCTGCTGGCGCGCATCAAGGCGGTGCTGCGGCGTGACACCGAGCCGGTCGAAAGTGCTGCGGCGACCGAGCCGGTGTGCATTGAACGCCATGGCCTGTCGATCCACCCCGGCCGCAACGAGGTGCTGGTCGAGGGCGAGCGGGTTGAACTGACCTATACCGAGTTCCGGGTGCTGCATTTCCTGGCCAGCCGGCCCGGCTGGGTGTTCACCCGCTACCAGATCGTCAATGCCGTGCGCGGTGAGGATTATTCGGTGACCGATCGCGCCGTCGATGTGCAGATCGTCGGCCTGCGGCGCAAACTCGGCCCCTGCGGCCACTGCATCGAAACCGTGCGCGGCGTCGGCTACCGTTTCCGCGACTGACCGGCCACAGCGTCCGGCGGCGCAAAAACACACCAGCGGCGGCGTGGCTGTCGCCCGCTGGCCGCTTTGACCTGCGTCAGTGCGCCGCATTGCGCAACCTGCCCTTTTTTCCCGAAGGAATCCTGCGATGAAGCCGCCCCGTTCGAGCCGCCGCCTGCTGTGGCAGATGTATCCGGCCTTTCTCAGTCTGACCGTGCTGGCCGTGGCCCTGGGGGTCTGGTATGTGACGGCGGTGCTCAAGGAACACCAGCTGCAGGATCATGTGGTTTCCCTGCGGGCGCGCGCCGCCCTGGTGGTGCTGCAGGTGGAGGATCAGCTGCGGCGTGGCGATCTCACCGGTATTCAGCAGCTGTGCCGCCGGGCTGGCGAGCGGACCGATACGCGCCTGACGGTCATGGCCGCTGGTGGCGAGGTGCTTGGCGATAGCCAGGAAGAGCCGCAGCGCATGGAAAATCACGCCGAGCGGCCGGAGATGCGTGCCGCCCTGGCCGGCGAACAGGGCATGACAACGCGTTACAGCCGCACCCTGCAGCAGCAGATGATGTACCTGGCCCTGCCGGTGGCGCAGGATGGTCAGGTGGTGGCGGTGGTGCGTGCCGCCATGGCCATCGACGCCATTGAGGAGCGAGTGACCGAGCTGCGCCGGCGCGTCGTGGCCGGCGGGCTGGTGATTTCGCTGCTGATGGCGCTGCTGTGCCTGTGGCTGTCACGCCGGATCAGCCGGCCGCTGGAGCGGATCCGGCGCGAGGCCCAGCGTTATGCCGAAGGCGCCCTGCAGCAGCGGCTGCGGGTGTCCGGTTCCAGCGAGATCGTCGATCTGGCGCAGACCCTCAATAGCATGGCGCACCAGCTGGGCGAGCGCATCGCCACCATCGAAAAACAGCGCCATGAGCTGGAAGCGGTGCTGTCCAGTATGGTGGAGGGCGTTATCGCGGTGGATTCGCAGCAGAACCTGCTGCGCATCAACCGGGCGGCAGCGCGCCTGCTTGGAGTCGATGCCGAAGCGGCCAGCGGCCGCAACGCCGCCGAGGTGGTGCGCAAGGCCGAACTGCTGGCCGCTCTGCGCCAGACCCTCGACCGGGACAGCACCCTGGAGAAGGATGTGCTGCTGTTTTCCGACGGCGAAGAGCTGTGCCTGCAACTGCACGGCACCCAGCTGCGGGCTCAGGAGGGTCAGGTCATAGGTGCCCTGCTGGTGCTCAACGACATGACCCGCCTGCGCCGGCTGGAAACCCTGCGGCGCGATTTTGTCGCCAATGTGTCGCACGAACTCAAAACCCCCATCACCGCCATCAAGGGCTTTGTCGAAACCCTGCAGGATGGTGCCCTTGACCGGCGCGAGGAGGCCGAACGCTTTTTGCAGATTATCGAGCGGCAGGTCGAGCGCCTGTCGATCATTATCGAGGATCTGATGAGCCTGTCGCGCATTGAGCAGGGCGAGGAACGCCACAGCTTCGTGCTGGAGGTGGCACCGGTGGCGCCGGTGGTGGCCGAGGCCATCAACGATTGCGTTCTGCAGGCCAGTCAGCACGATATCCGGATCGACCGGCAGTGCGACGGTGACTGGCGTGTTGCCATCAACGCGCCCCTGCTGGAGCAGGCGCTGACCAATCTGCTTGACAATGCCATCAAGTACAGCAGCACCGGCGGCTGCATCCGGGTGTCCTGTCGGGCCGAGCAGAACGAGCTGGTCATTGCCGTACAGGACGAGGGCTGCGGGATTGAGGCCGAGCATCTGCCGCGGCTGTTCGAGCGTTTCTACCGGGTCGACAAGGCCCGCAGCCGCAAGGCCGGCGGCAGCGGTCTGGGCCTGGCCATCGTCAAGCACATTGTCCAGATTCATCGCGGCCAGATTCAGGTCAGCAGTCTGCCGGGGCAGGGCAGCACCTTCAGTATCCGCTTGCCACTGGCCTGACCCGGCCGATCCGATCACCAGCAACGCCTCAGTAACAGGAGGTTGAAAAAGTCCCGTCCGGGGCTTTTTCAACGACGCAAGCCGAAAATGTGATTTTCGTCTTGCTCACACCCACGCCAGCACCCTTTTTGCGGTGCTGGCGTTTTTTTAGCTGGTTCCTCATGTGCCGCTAACAGAACCGTAACAGGCTGGCGGCACAGTAGGTCGTGATGAGGGGCAGAGGTTTGGTCGGCGCGTGGGCGGCGGTCAAAAAATGGCCTTTGCCGATGGGCACGACGATCAAGGAGAAGAATGTTCATGAAACTGGCAGGGAAAAAACTCTGGAGCAAAAGCATTGCCGGCCTGATGCTGCTGGCGGGAACCGCGGCCCTGACAAGTCCGCTGCAGGCCGCCAATCTTGAGGTGGACGCCAAGCTGCCTGGCTACGAGCGCGTCCAGGGCGTCGGTGGCAATCTCAACAGCATCGGCTCCGACACCCTCAACAACCTGATGACCTACTGGGCCGAGTCGTTCCGCGCCAAGTATCCCAACGTCAACATCCAGATCGAAGGCAAGGGCTCCAGCACCGCGCCGCCGGCCCTGATCGAGGGCACGGCCCAGCTTGGTCCCATGTCGCGGCCGATGAAATCGAGCGAGATCGAGCAGTTTGAGGCCCGTCACGGCTTTAAGCCCACCGCCATCGGTGTGGCGCTTGATTCCCTGGGCGTGTTTGTCAACAAGGACAACCCCATCGAGTCGCTGTCGCTGCAGCAGGTCGATGCCATCTTTTCGCGTAACCGCATCGGCGGTGCCAAGGAAGACCTGCTGACCTGGGGTCAGCTGGGCCTTGGCGGCAAGTTTGCCGATCTGCCGATCAGCATGTATGGTCGCAACTCGGCTTCCGGCACCTACGGCTTCTTCAAGGAAAATGCCCTGTTCAAGGGGGATTACAAGGATACTGTGAAGGAGCAGCCGGGTTCGGCCTCGGTGGTGCAGTCGGTGACCGAGGATCTTGGCGCCATTGGTTACTCGGGTATTGGCTACAAGACCTCGGGTGTCAAGGCCATTGCCCTGGCCCAGAAGGATGGCGCCACCGCCTATGCGCCGACCTATGAAAACGTGCTCAATGGCAGCTATCCGCTGGGCCGCATGCTCTACCTTTACGTCGCCAAGAAGCCGGGCGAGCCGCTGCCGCTGCTGACCGCCGAATTCATCAAGTTCGTGCTGTCGAAGGAAGGTCAGCAGATCGTGGTGAAGGATGGTTATCTGCCGCTGCCGGCCGATGTGGCCGCCAAGCAGCAGGCACTGCTCAACTAGGGGCCCGGCCCCCGGGTGTTCCGCGCGAACACCCCGCTGTCCGACAGGTCCAGCCCGCGTGGCTGGACCTGTTTGTCTGACAGCCCGGTCCGGTTGGCCGGCTGTCGCGTTTTTCAGGCGGTGAGGCATGGACAAGAACATCCTGCGCAAGATAAGGCGCAACGACCGCATCGCGGCGCTGACCATTCGCTCAGGCGGTATGCTGGTGATTGCCAGCGTGGTGCTGATTCTGCTGCTGATCGGGCGTGAGGCCCTGCCGCTGTTTTCCCAGCCGCGGGCCACCGAGCTGTCGGCTGTGCGGCCTCAGACATTGGCGCCCGTGCTGGCCGCCGGCGTCGATGAGTATGTCGCGCTGGCCTATGTCATTGATGGCGCCGGCCACTTCAGCCTCCACGACCTGACCGACGGCAGCCTGCGTGAGCAGCTGACGGCCAACGGCCAGGACGCGCAGGATGTGGTGCGGCGGGTGCAGCCGCTGGTCGCCGAGCGTGAGCATGGCTATCTGCTGCAGTGGCAGTCGGGCCTGGTGACCCTGGAACAGCTGGGGTTCAGCCAGCACCATGACGCGCAGGCCCGGCGTCAGACCCGTGTGCGGCTGACGACCCTGGCGCGATTCGAGGCGCCGGCCGATCCTGCGGTTGCTGGCCCGTTGGCGGCGGCCAACAGTGAAAGCGGTGCGGTGCTGGCTCGGCTGGAGGCTAACGGTGACCTGCTGGTGGACCAGCAGCTGCGCCAGCGCAGTCTGCTGGGCGAGGAACGGCTGCAGCAGGTGGCGCACCGTCTCGCCCAGGTTCATCCCGACCGGCTCAGCTGTCTGGCTCTCGACCGCCAGGGCGCGCTGCTCTATGCCGGCACCGAACGGGGTGCGTTGCTGCGCTGGCGCCTGCAGGGCGAGCAGCCGCCGCAACTGCTCGACAAGATTCAGGCCTTTGCCGATGGCCGCGCCATCACGGCGCTGGCCCTGCTGCAGGGCGATACCGCGCTGGCGGTGGGCGACGCCAGCGGCCAGGTCAGCGTCTGGTTTGCGGTGCCGTCGGAGGAACAGGGTCAGCGGCATCTGGGCCATGTGCGCGATCTGTCGCGGCATGACGGCCCGGTTCGCCAGCTGGTGCCGTCGCCGCGCGACCGCACCCTGCTGAGTCTTGATGATCGCGGGGTAATGCACCTGGATTATTCGACCAGCGAGCGGCATCTGCTGTCATTGCAGGCGGGCATGCCGCTGGTGCAGGCCCAGCTGGCACCGCGTGGCAACGCCCTGCTGGCCTTGCAGGCCGATGGCCGGGTGCGCCTGTGGCAGCTGGACAATCCGCATCCGCAGGCCAGTCTCAAAGCGCTTTTCGGCCGGGTCTGGTACGAAAACTACAGCGAGCCGGCCTGGGTCTGGCAGTCGTCGGCTGCCAGTGACGATTTCGAGGAAAAGCTGAGCCTGACACCGCTGATTTTCGGCACCTTCAAGGGCACCTTCTACGCCATGATCTTCGCCGTGCCGCTGGCCTTGCTGGGGGCGCTTTACACCAGCCAGTTCGGCAGCCACCGACTGCGCGAGCTGATCAAGCCGTCGGTCGAGATCATGGCGGCGGTGCCGTCGGTCATCATCGGTTTTCTGGCCGCGCTCTGGTTCGCGCCCCTGCTGGAACGCCAGTTTGTCGGCTTTGTGCTGGCGGTGCTGCTGATGCCGCTGTTTTTCGTGCTGTTGCTGCTGGCCTGGCAGGGGCTGCGGCGCCAGCACTGGGCGCGCCATGTCGAGCGCGGTCACGAATTTCTGGTGCTGGCGCCCTTGCTGGTGCTGGCGGTGGCGGTGGCCCTGCAACTGGGACCGCTGCTGGAAGGCTGGCTGTTTGGCGGCAACTTCAAGCAGTGGCTGTTCGAACAGGCCGGACTGCGGTACGACGCCCGCAACAGCATTGTGATCTCCTTCGCGCTGGGTTTCGCGGTGATCCCGATCATCTTCACCATGGCGGAGGATTCCCTGTCGAATGTGCCGACCAGTCTGCGGGCCGCCTCGCTGGCCCTGGGCGCCAGCCGCTGGCAGACCGTCTGGCGAGTGGTGCTGCCCTCGGCCAGTCCGGGCATCTTTGCTGCGGTGATGATCGGTCTGGGCCGGGCCGTCGGCGAGACCATGATTGTGCTGATGGCCACCGGTAACACGCCGATCATGGATCTGAGTCTGTTCAACGGCATGCGGCCGCTGTCGGCCAACATTGCCGTCGAGATTCCCGAGGCGCCTCACGGCGGCACCCTCTACCGGGTGCTGTTTCTCTCGGCGGTGTTGCTGTTCCTGCTGACCTTTGTTCTCAACACCGTCGCCGAGCTGGTGCGCCAGCGGCTGCGGCGGCGCTATGGCCGCTTCTGATGGTGCTGCTCGACGCGATTCCCATCGCAGGTAACGAGGTGTTATGAAACAGTTTATCGCACGGGGCGAGCCGCAGGTGTGGCTGACGGCAGCGGCCCTGACCACCACACTGCTGATCGGCCTGACCCTGATCGGGGTGATTCTGGTCAATGGCCTGGGCACCTTCTGGCCCAAGCGGTTGACCCAGCTGGAGCTGGCCGATGGCGCGGCCGTGCTCGGCGAGGTGCTGCAGCGCGAGCCGGTGCTGGCTGGCGATGCCGAGCGGCTGCAGCTGAAGATTGGCAACCGCGATCTCTATGGCCTGGATTTTCGCTGGATCGACGAGCGTCAGGTGGTCGGCCAGTCACGGCCTGAGACCGCCGTTACGGTTGAGCGGCTGGAATACGGCAACTTCTATGGCTATCTGCAGCAGGTGGAGACGCCGCAGCAGCGTTTCGGCAGCGCGGGCACGACGCGGGATGCGGCTGAACTGGCCCAGCTGTGGCCGGTTCTGCAGAATGCCCGGCGCCAGGTCGAACAGTTGCAGCAGCAGCTCGATGCGGTGACCGCGCGGGTGACCGCCACCAGCCGTACCCTGGAGCAGCTGCAGCGCCGCCAGCGCCAGCTCGACTATCAGGCCGTGGCCGAAACCGATCCGCGCCGGCGCCAGCTCAGCGAGCGGATGGAGGCCGTGCGCGAACAGTTTCGTCAGGTGGCGGCCGAACAGCGTGACCGGCGCTCGCAGCTGGCCGGCTATGTCGCCCGTTTCACCGATGCCAATGGTCGGCCGGCGACCATCGAGCTGGCCCATATCGTGCGGTGCTATCAGCCCAATGGGCTCAATCTGTTCGAGCGGGCCGGGGTCTATCTGTCGAAGCTGTGGGAGCTGTTCAGCGGTGAACCGCGTGAATCCAACACCGAAGGGGGACTGTTCCCGGCCATCTTCGGCACCGTGCTGCTGATCTTCGTCATGAGCCTGTTCTCGTTCCCGCTGGGGGTGATTGCCGCCATCTATCTGCGCGAGTATGCCCGTGACGGCCTGACGGTGCGGCTGGTGCGTATCGCCGTCAACAATCTGGCCGGGATTCCTTCCATTGTTTATGGCATCTTCGGCCTGGGTTTTTTTGTCTATGGCGTGGGCGGCAGCATCGATGCGCTGTTTTTTCCCGAGGCCCTGCCGACACCGACCTTTGGTACCGGCGGTCTGCTGTGGGCCAGTCTGACCCTGGCGCTGCTGACCGTGCCGGTGGTGATCGTTACCACCGAAGAGGCCCTTGGCGCCATTCCGGCGGGTATCCGCGAGGGCTCGCTGGCGCTGGGATCAACCCGCTTTCAGACCCTGACCCGCATCCTGCTGCCGATGGCCTCGCCCGGCATCATGACCGGGCTGATCCTGTCCATGGCGCGCGCCGCCGGCGAGGTGGCGCCGCTGATGATCACCGGCGTGGTCAAGCTGGCGCCGGCGCTGCCGCTGGACGGCCAGTTTCCCTTTTTTCACCTTGAGCGCAAGTTCATGCACCTGGGCTTTCATATCTATGACATTGGTTTTCAGTCGCCCAATGTCGAGGCGGCCCGGCCGATGGTGTTTGTCACCACGCTGCTGCTGGTGCTGATTGTGCTGCTGATGAGCGGGCTGGCCATCCGGCTGCGCAACCGGATGAAGAAGAAATACACATTCGGCACCTTTTAGGCGTGCCGCGGGAGGAGTGCATGACGGCAACCGATCCGCTGAGCGATATCATCATCGATGTCGCCCACCTCAATTTCTATTACGGCAATTCCCAGGCGCTGTTCGACCTGAACCTGACCTTTCCGCGTCGCCAGGTGACGGCGCTGATCGGACCGTCGGGCTGTGGCAAGTCGACCTTTCTGCGCTGTCTCAACCGCATGAACGATCTGGTGGACGTGGCCCGCATGGAGGGCAGCATCCGCCTTGATGGCACCGAGATCAACTCCGGCGAGCTCGATGTCATCGAATTGCGCCGCCGGGTGGGCATGGTGTTCCAGAAGTCGAACCCCTTTCCCAAGTCGATCTACGAAAACGTGATCTACGGCCTGCGCATTGCCGGCATCAACGACAAGCATGTGCTCGATGAAACCGTCGAACGCAGCCTGAGGGGCGCGGCCCTGTGGGACGAGGTCAAGGACCGCCTGCACGAATCGGCTCTCGGCATGTCGGGCGGCCAGATGCAGCGGCTCTGTATCGCCCGCGCCATCGCCGTCAATCCCGAGGTGATCCTGATGGACGAACCCTGCAGCGCTCTTGATCCCAAGTCGACGGCGCGGGTGGAGGATCTGATCAAGGAGTTGCGCGACCAGTTCACCATCATCATCGTCACCCACAACATGCAGCAGGCGGCGCGGGTGTCGGATTACACGGCTTTTTTGTTCGAGGGCCTGCTGATCGAGTTCGACAAGACCAGCAAGCTGTTCGTCAAGCCGCGCCACCAGCAGACCGAGGACTATATCACCGGCCGTTTCGGCTAGAAACGCCACGGCGCTGTCCCGAACCGGCAGGGCGGCACGGCGGGCGAGTGGCCGGCAGAAAGGAGCGCAAGGCTTATGGCAGTACATCTGCAACAGGAATTGGCGGCCCTCAAGCGTCAGATCCTTACCCAGAGCGCGCTGGTGGAGGATAGCGTGCAGCGCGCCATCCAGGCGCTGGAGCGGGGCGATATCGATCTGGCCAATGCCGTGGTGGCGCAGGATAAACAGGTCAATCTGAGCGAGGTCGAGCTGGAGGAAAACTGCCTGAAGG
Organism: Desulfuromonas thiophila; assembly: GCF_900101955.1. Classification (NCBI taxonomy): domain Bacteria; kingdom Pseudomonadati; phylum Thermodesulfobacteriota; class Desulfuromonadia; order Desulfuromonadales; family Desulfuromonadaceae; genus Desulfuromonas; species Desulfuromonas thiophila. The sequence goes on from NZ_FNAQ01000001.1 coordinate 64,104, forward strand.
TGCTGGCGCTGCACCAGCCGGTGGCCACCGATCTGCGCTTTATCGTCTCGATCATCAAGATCAACAGCGATCTGGAGCGCATGGCCGACGTGGCGGTCAACATTGCCCGGCGGACACTGGCCTTTGCCGAGGATAAACGGGTTGAGCCGCCCTTCGATTGCCCGACCATGGGCCGCAAGGTGCTGCACATGCTCAAGGAGAGTCTGGAGGCGCTGGTCAATCTCAATGCCGAGCGGGCGCGGGCGGTGATCCGGGCCGATGACGCCATTGATGTCATGCACCGCCAGACCTACAGCCAGGTCAAGCAGTGCATCCTGCAGGACAACAGCCTGCTGCAGCCGATGCTGTTGTGGCTGGCGGTTTCACGCCATCTGGAGCGGATCGCCGATCTGTCGGTGCATATCGCTGAAGACGTGGTTTATCTGGTTGACGGTGTTATCGTGCGCCATCGCAGCGGCGGCTAGCAGGCTGTTGAAAAACAGCCTGTGGCGCCCATGGATGGGCGACTAAAATCAATCATTGCTCTGCAATGGATTGATTGTGTGAGCAAGACGAAAAAGCGCCTTTTCGGCGTGCGTCGTTGAAAAAGCCCCGTCCGGGGCTTTTTCAACATCTTGCTAAGACGGCGCCCTCAGCGGTCTGGCGGCGCGCCCCTGGCCGGGGCGCCCTCGGCGGCCACGGCGATTTATCCGATTGACAAGGCCTGGCAAAGCATGTAGACAAAGGGGCATTCGGGCAGCCCGCAACGCCGGCTGCCCACCCTGTTCGAACGCGCCATCCCCGAATCATCCCCCGTTGGCCCCGTAGGATTTACATCCCGCACAGACCCTGACCCCTATCCCCAGCAAGCCCGTTGCCTCGGTGCGTTCTATCGCCGGCCGGTGGCGGTGCCCGCGCCCGAGACCATGAAAAAATCCGACAGCAAGACCGCCAAGGCCGCCATACTGGACGACGACAATGCGTCCATGCACCTGAAAGACCTCAAGGCCAAGAAGATCACCGAACTGACGGAGATCGGCAACGACCTGAAGATCGAGGGCGTCGCCGGCATGCGCAAGCAGGACATCATCTTCGCCATTCTCAGCGCCACCGCGGCCCAGAAAGGCGCAATCTTCGGCGAAGGCGTGCTGGAGATTCTGCCCGACGGCTTCGGCTTTCTGCGCGCGCCCGATGCCAACTATCTGCCGGGGCCGGACGATATCTATGTCTCGCCGTCGCAAATCCGCCGCTTCAACCTGCGCACCGGTGACACCATCTCCGGCCAGATCCGTCCACCCAAGGAGGGCGAGCGTTATTTCGCCCTGCTCAAGGTGTCGGAGATCAACTTTGAAGATCCCGCCGTGGCCCGGCGCAAGACCCTGTTCGACAATCTCACGCCGCTGCATCCGCAGCAGTGGCTCAAGCTTGAAACCACCAATGACAACATCGCCATGCGCGTTATCGATCTGGTCTCGCCCATCGGCAAGGGCCAGCGTGGCCTGATTGTCGCGCCGCCGCGCACCGGCAAGACGGTGCTGCTGCAGAACCTGGCCAATTCCATTTCCACCAACCACCCCGAAGCCTATCTCATCGTCCTGCTGATCGACGAGCGGCCTGAGGAGGTGACCGACATGCAGCGCCATGTGCAGGGCGAGGTGGTGTCGTCAACCTTCGACGAGCCGGCCACCCGTCACGTGCAGGTGGCCGAGATGGTGATCCAGAAGGCCAAGCGGCTGGTCGAGCACAAGCGCGACGTGGTGATTCTGCTCGATTCCATCACCCGGCTGGCGCGCGCCTACAACACCGTGGTGCCGCCGTCCGGCAAGATTCTCTCCGGTGGTGTCGATTCCAATGCCCTGCACAAGCCCAAGCGCTTTTTCGGCGCGGCGCGCAACGTGGAGGAGGGCGGCAGCCTGACCATCATCGCCACTGCCCTGATCGATACCGGCAGCAAGATGGACGAGGTGATCTTCGAGGAGTTCAAGGGCACCGGCAACATGGAACTGGTGCTGGACCGCCGGCTGGTGGACAAGCGCACCTTCCCGGCCATCGATATCAACAAGTCGGGCACCCGGCGCGAGGAGCTGCTGCAGGATTCCACCACCCTGCAGCGCATGTGGCTGCTGCGCAAGGTGCTCAGCACCATGAATGTGGTCGACAGCATGGAGTTTCTGCGCGAGAAGCTGCTGGAAACGGACAACAACCAGGAGTTTCTCGACTCGATGAACCAGTAGGGCAAAAAACCGCTTGCCAGCGGCCCATTCGACCCTGTACTATCGCAAGTCCTTTTCCCCGCTGGGGAAGTTTCCACGCCTCATCAGCCTGTACAGAAGCCAGGCGCCAAGGAGATCATGCCATGAAAGAAGGTATCCATCCCAAATACGACGCCGTTACCGTCAAGTGCCACTGCGGTAACAGCTTCGAGACCCGTTCCACCAAGACCGGCGAGCTGGTCACCGAGATCTGCTCGGCCTGTCATCCGTTCTACACCGGCACCCAGAAGCTGCTGGATACCGCCGGCCGCATCGAGCGCTTCCGCAAGCGTTACGCCAAGGGCGACAAGTAACCCTCTGTCCGCCCGGGATCGTGCTGTCGTTCAGCCGCAGGAGCCTGTGATGGCTCCTGCGGCTGTTTCACGTTCAAAAATCCCCGCTTTTCTCCGGAACTGACCATGCAGGTACAACTGCTCAGCCATACGCCCGAGCCGGAAAAACTCGTCGCTGCCGCGGCGCGGTTGTGCTACAGCGCCAGCGGTATCGCCAGTCTGCTGGCGGCCGACACTGCCGATGCCGCCCGGCTGATTCGCAAGGTGCTCGCCCTCGGTCATTTTTCCGTTCTGGAACATGTCAGTTTCAGTTTTGCCGTTGAGGACATCAGCCGCGCCTGCTCCCATCAGCTGGTGCGTCACCGGCTGGCCTCCTATTCGCAGCAGAGTCAGCGCTATGTGGCATTCAAGGACGAACTGGCCGTTGTCGAGCCGCCCAGCCTGCGTGAGCGGCCCGAGTTGCTGGCGCGTTACCGCCAGACCCTGGCGGATGTGCAGCAGCTCTACCGCGACCTGCTCTCGGCCGGCATCCCGGCCGAGGATGCCCGCTTTGTGCTGCCCAACGCGGCGCCAACGCGGCTGGTAATGACGATGAACGCCCGCGAGTTGCATCATTTTTTCAGTCTGCGCTGTTGCCGCCGGGCGCAGTGGGAGATCCGCGCCCTGGCCATTGCCATGCTGCAAGCTTGCCGGGAGGCTGCGCCGCTGCTGTTTGAAACCGCCGGGCCCGGCTGCCTGCGCGGGCCCTGCCCCGAAGGGGCCTTCTGCTGCGGTGCGGCCGAACAGGTGCGGACCGAACTGGCCGCGCCACCGAACCCGCCCGCCCGATCCTGAACCGAGCTGGGGAGATGCATGTTTGACAAGCTTGAGGCGGTGGTGGACCGCTTCCATGAAATTGAAGGGTTGTTGTCCGATCCGGCCGTGCTGGCCGACCAGGAGCGCTTTCGCGCCCTGACGCGCGAGCATGCCGAACTGGCCGAACTGGTGGCGACCTACACCCGCTACTGCCGGCTGCGGCAGCAGCGGGCCGACAACGAGGAGCTGCTGCGCGATGGCGATGCCGATCTGCGTGAGCTGGCCCGCGCCGAACTGGCCGAGCTGGAAAGCCAGCAACAGGAGCAGGAGCAGTTGTTGCGCCAGCTGATGCTGCCGCGTGATCCCAATGATGGCAAGAACATCGTGCTGGAGATCCGCGCCGGCACCGGTGGTGACGAGGCGGCCCTGTTTGCCGCCGATCTGTTTCGCGCCTACTGCCGCTATGCCGACCGCCAGCGCTGGAAGGTGGAAATTCTCAGCGCCTCGGAGGCCGGTGTCGGGGGCTTCAAGGAGGTCATTGCCGTGGTCAGCGGCCAGAACGTCTACTCGCGGCTGAAGTACGAAAGCGGTACCCACCGGGTGCAGCGCGTGCCCGAAACCGAGGCCCAGGGCCGTATCCACACCTCCGCCTGTACCGTGGCGGTGTTGCCCGAGGCCGAGGAGGTTGATCTGGAGATCGACCCGGCCGATCTGCGGGTCGATCTCTACCGCGCCTCCGGCAGCGGTGGCCAGCACGTCAACAAGACCGAATCGGCGGTGCGTATCACCCATATCCCGACCGGGGTGGTGGTGGCCTGCCAGGAGGAAAAGTCGCAGCACAAGAACAAGGCCAAGGCCATGAAGGTGCTGCGTTCGCGCATTCTCGACGCCATGCAGGCGCAGCAGACCGCCCAGATGGCCGCCGACCGCAAAAGCCAGGTGGGCAGCGGCGACCGCAGCGAGCGCATCCGCACCTACAATTTTCCGCAGGGCCGCTGCACCGATCATCGCATCGGCCTGACGCTGTATCGTCTCGAAGCTATCATGCAAGGCGATCTGGACGAGATCATTGATGCCCTGACCACCCACTACCAGGCCGAGCAGATGGCCCGGCAGGAGGGCTGATGCAGCAGGGCTGGACGGTGCTGGGCCTGCTGCGCTGGCTTACCGATTACTTCGGCGACAAGGGCATCAGCGCCGCGCGGCACGATGCCGAATGTCTGCTGGGCGCTGCTCTGGCCAAGGATCGTGTCGGTCTTTACCTGTGTTACGACCAGCCGTTGCAGGCTGACGAACTCGATCGCATCCGGCCGCTGGTGAAGCGGCGGGCTGCCCGCGAACCCTTGCAGTATATCCTGGGCGAGACCGAGTTCTGGTCGCTGCCGTTGCAGGTCTCACCGGCGGTGCTGATTCCGCGCGCCGACACCGAGGTGCTGGTGGAAGAGGCGCTGGCCCGTCTGCAGGAGCAGCCCGGCCCCGTTCTTGATATCGGTACCGGCAGTGGCGCCATTGCCATTGCCGTGGCCCACGCCAGCGGCCAAGAGGTCGAGGCCCTTGATGTCAGTGAGGCGGCGCTCGAGCTGGCCCGGGCCAATGTCGCGCGCAACCATCTGACCGAGCGGGTGCGTCTGCGGCGTGGCGACCTGTATCGGCTCGACGGCGGCCCCTACCGGCTGCTGCTGGCCAATCCGCCCTATATCGCCCGGATCGAGCTCGATGGTCTGATGCCCGAGGTGGCCGCGCACGAACCCCGCCTGGCCCTCGACGGCGGCCCCGATGGCCTTGATGCCTATCGTGCGCTGGCGGCCCAAGCACCGCAACGACTCGTTGCCGGCGGCTGGCTGCTGCTCGAGGTGGGCGACGGTCAGGCCGAGGCCGTGGCCGCCCTGCTGGCGGCGGCCGGCCTGAACCGGATTTATCAGCGGCGCGACTACGGTGGTCTGGTGCGCGTGGTCGGCGGTTGCCGTTCTTGATCTGGCGGTTGCAAAACCGCCTGTAGCGCCCAGGGCTGGGCGTCGTTGAAAAAACCCGGCCGGGGTTTTTTTCAGCCTTCTGTTATCCCTAGAACCTGACGGAGCCTGATCCGGTGGACAAGATTCGCATTCGTGGTGGCCGCCCCCTGCGCGGCACGGTTACGGTCAGTGGCGCCAAAAACGCCGCCCTGCCGCTGTTGTGCGCCTGTCTGCTGGCGCCGGGCAACCACCAGCTGGATAACGTGCCGCAGCTACGCGACATCCGTACCACCCTGGAATTGCTCGGCCTGCTGGGGGTGCGCAGTCGGCAGGATGGCCACCGGATCGAACTCAACGCCGATGCCATTGAAAACGCCGAGGCACCCTACGAGCTGGTGCGTACCATGCGGGCCTCGGTGCTGGTGCTGGGGCCGCTGCTGGCACGGCTGGGCTATGCCCGTGTCAGTCTGCCGGGCGGCTGCGCTATTGGCGCCCGGCCCATCGATCTGCACCTGAAGGGCCTCGAAGCCCTGGGCGCCGAGATCCGCCTTGATCACGGCTATGTCGAGGCCCGCGCCGACCGGTTGCGTGGGGCGCGGATCTATCTGGATATTCCCACCGTTGGCGGAACCGAAAACCTGCTGATGGCGGCGACCCTGGCCGAGGGTCACACGGTGATCGAGAACGCCGCCTGTGAACCGGAGATTGTCGATCTGGCGGCGGCCCTGACGCAGATGGGCGCCCGCATCGAGGGCGCCGGCAGCGATACCATCCGCATCGATGGCGTCACCCGTCTGCAGCCCATGCGCCATCGGGTGATGGCTGACCGCATCGAGGCTGGCACCTTTCTGGTGGCGGCGGCCATGACCGGTGGCGAGGTGCTGGTGCAGGGAGCCGAGCCCGCCTGCCTCGACGCGGTGCTGAGCAAGTTGCGTCAGTGCGGTGCGCTGGTAGACTGTCGGCCGGACGGCATCGCCGTGCAGGGGCCGGACGTGCTGGCGCCGCTGCAGATTCGCACCGGGCCCTATCCGGCCTTCCCGACGGACATGCAGGCCCAGTTCATGGCGCTGCTGGTACGTGCCCAGGGCGCCAGCGTCATCACTGAGAATGTGTTCGAGAACCGTTTCATGCACGTCTGCGAGCTGCAGCGACTGGGGGCGCGGATTCGCATCGATGGCCGCCAGGCGCTGATCGAGGGCGTGCCGGAACTGCTCGGTGCGCCGGTGATGGCCACCGATCTGCGCGCCAGCGCCTGTCTGGTGCTGGCGGGCCTGGCGGCCGGCAATACCACCGAGGTGTCGCGTATCTACCATCTGGATCGCGGTTACGAGCGGCTGGAGGACAAGCTGCGCCAGCTCGGCGCCGATATCGAACGGTTGCCGGCGGACTGATGCTCCGGCGCCACCGGCGCCCTGACAAGGAGACCCATGAGCGATTTCATCACCTTCGCCCTGCCCAAGGGCCGTATCATGCAGGATTCGATGGCCCTGTTCGGCCAGATCGGCATTACCTGCCCGGAAATGGACGGCGGCAACCGCAAGCTGGTGTTCGAGAATGCCGCCGATGGTTACCGCTTCATGGCCGTGCGTGCCACGGACGTGCCGACCTATGTCGAATATGGCTGTGCCGATATCGGCGTGGTCGGCAAGGACACCCTGCTGGAGCAGAACAAGGATCTCTACGAGCCGCTTGACCTGAAGTTCGGTTACTGCCGGCTGGTGGTGGCCGAGCCCAAGGCCCTGCGCCAGAACGATGATCCGGGCAGCTGGTCGAACATTCGCGTGGCCACCAAGTACCCCAATGTCACCGAGCGCTATTTCGCCGCCAAGGGCATCCAGGTGGAGCTGATCAAGCTGTATGGCTCCATCGAACTGGCGCCGCTGGTGGGTCTGTCCGAACGCATTGTCGATCTGGTGTCCACCGGCGCCACCCTGCGCGATAACGGCATGGTCGAGGTTGAAACCATCGCCGAGATCACCACCCGGCTGATCGTCAACCGCGCCAGCCTGAAGACCAAGCACGCGCGCATCCGCCGCATCATCGATGCCCTTGAAGGGGTCATCGGCGACGAGGCGCGCATTTCGCCCTGAATCCGGCGCGGCCGCCGCGATCCCGGCCGGCCGCTCAGCCACAAGGAGCGCCATGATTCCGATTCTGCGTTTTTCCGCTGAGGATTTCGCCGCCCGTTTCGCCCGCATCGAACAGCGGGCCGAAGCCATGCCGGCTGGTGTCGAGGCGACGGTGCGGGATATTCTGCGCGCCGTGCGCGAGCGCGGCGATGCCGCCGTCTGTGACTATACCCGCCAGTTTGACCGCCTCGATCTGACGGCCGACGGGCTGGAGGTCCGTGCGGCCGAGATCGATGCCGCCGTCGCCCGGGTGACGGCGGAGGATCTGGCGGCGCTGCAGCTGGCCGCCGACCGCATCGCCGCTTACCACCGCCGCCAGAAGCAGGAGACCTGGCTGTCCACCGACGAGGACGACATTCTGCTGGGTCAGCTGGTCCGGCCGCTCGATCGTGTCGGCATCTATGTGCCCGGTGGCAAGGCGGCCTATCCCTCGTCGGTGCTGATGAACGCCATTCCGGCGCGGGTGGCCGGCGTAAAAGAGATCATCATGGTGGTGCCCATGCCGGGCGGCGAGGTCAATCCCCATGTACTGGCGGCGGCCCGTCTTGCCGGCGTGCAGCGCATCTTCCGCATCGGCGGCGCCCAGGCGGTGGCGGCGCTGGCCTATGGCACCGCGACGGTGCCGAAGGTCGACAAGATCACCGGGCCGGGCAATATCTACGTCGCCACGGCCAAGAAACAGCTGTTTGGCCTGGTTGATATCGACATGATCGCCGGACCGAGCGAGATTCTCATCGTCAACGATGGCAGCGGCAATCCGCGTCATCTGGCGGCCGATCTGCTGTCGCAGGCCGAGCACGATGAACTGGCCTCGGCGGTGCTGGTCACCACCTGTGCCGCCATGGCCACGCAGGTGCAGGCCGAGGTCGCGCGCCAGCTGAATGAACTGCCGCGCCAGGCCATCGCCCGCAGCGCCATCGAACAGTTTGGCGCCATCATCGTGGCCGCTGACCTGCCCCAGGCGCTGGATTTCTGCAACCGCATCGCGACGGAACATCTGGAACTGGCCGTGGCCGAGCCCTTCGCCCTGCTGCCGCAGGTGCGCCATGCCGGCGCCATCTTCATGGGCCATCACACGCCCGAGGCGCTGGGTGACTATCTGGCCGGTCCCAACCACACCCTGCCGACAGGCGGCACGGCGCGGTTTTTCTCGCCTCTGTCGCTGGATGACTTTGTCAAGAAATCGAGCCTGATCTGCTGCAGCGCCGCCGGCCTGAAGCGGCTGGGGCCGCAGACGGTGCGCATCGCCGGGCTGGAAGGGCTCGACGCCCATGGCCGCTCGGTGCAGCTGCGGCTGGATGATCTCAACGCCTGAGGAGGCCCCATGGCAACACAACGCTGCGCCCGGATCGAACGCCAGACGGCGGAAACCCGTATTGAACTGAGTCTCTGTCTCGACGGCAGCGGCCAGGCCGATATCGTCACCGGGGTGCCTTTCATGGACCACATGCTGTGTCTGCTGGCCGGTCACGGCTTTTTCGATCTGCAGGTGCGCGCCAGCGGCGATACCGCCGTCGATGATCATCACACGGTGGAGGATCTCGGCATCTGTCTGGGTGAGGCCTTCCGCCAGGCGCTGGGCGATAAAAAGGGCATCCGCCGCTATGGCCAGTGTCAGTTGCCGATGCATGAGGCCCTGGCCGAGCTGGTGCTCGATTTCTCCGGCCGGCCTTATCTGGTCTATAACGTTGAGCTGCCCAAGGCCAAGGTCGGCACCTTCGATATCGAACTGGTGGAGGAGTTTCTGGTGGCGTTCTGCAACCATGCCGGCGTCAACCTGCATGTCAACCTGGCCTACGGCCGCAATCTGCACCACATCATCGAGGCCATTTTCAAGGGCCTGGGCCGCGCCCTGGACGCGGCGACGGGCTTCGATCCGCGTATCCAGGGGGTGCTGTCCACCAAGGGCCGGCTGGAGTAGGGCATGATCACCATTGTCGATTACGGCATGGGCAATCTGCGCAGCGTGCAGAAGGCCTTCGAGCATCTGGGCTTCAGCGCCAGCGTCAGCGCCGATCCGCGCGTCATCGAACGGGCCGAACGGCTGGTGCTGCCCGGTGTCGGCGCCTTCCGCGATTGCATGGCGCAGCTGCGCCAGGGAGGCTTCATCGACCCGATCCGCCAGCATGTTGCCAGTGGCCGGCCGTTTCTCGGCATCTGCCTGGGCATGCAGGTGTTGTTGAGCCGGAGCAGCGAGTTCGGCTGCCATGAGGGTCTGGGGCTGATCGCGGGCGAGGTGGTGCGTTTTCCCGCCGATCTGCGGCAGGACGGCGCCGCCCTCAAGGTGCCGCACATGGGCTGGAACCGGCTGCGCCTCCAGCGCGACTGCCCGCTGCTCAAGGGCGTGGCCGACGGCAGCTACGTCTATTTCGTCCATTCCTATTATGTGGCGCCGCACGATCCGGCGGCGGTGCTGACCACCACCGATTACGGTGTGGAATTCTGTTCCGCCCTGTGGCGCGACAATCTGATGGCGACCCAGTTCCACCCGGAAAAGAGCCAGGCGGTGGGTTTGCGCATTCTGCAGAACTTTGGAGAACTTTAAATGCTGGTGATTCCCGCGATTGACCTCAAGGGTGGCTGCTGTGTGCGGCTGGAACAGGGCCTGATGGACAAGGACACCGTCTATAACGACGATCCGGCGGCTCAGGCGCGCAGCTGGCAGGAGCAGGGTGCGGAACTGCTGCATCTTGTCGATCTCGATGGCGCCTTCGCCGGTGTGCCGAAAAACCGCAACGCCATTGCCGCCATTGTTGCCGCGCTGCAGATTCCGACTCAGTTGGGCGGCGGTATCCGCGATCTCGAAACCATCGAAGCCTATCTGCGCCTGGGGGTCACCCGGGTGATTCTCGGCACCGTGGCCAAGGAGAATCCCGCCCTGGTGGCCGAGGCCTGCCGGCTGTTCCCCGGCCGCATTGTGGTGGGTATCGACGCCAAGGAGGGCCGGGTGGCCGTGCGCGGCTGGGCCGATGTGACGGAAAAACGCGCCACCGAGCTGGCCCGTGAGATGGAAGGGCTGGGCGTCGAGGCCATCATCTACACCGATATCGCCCGCGACGGCATGATGCAGGGGCCGAATCTGGAGGCGACCGCGGCCCTGGCCGATGCCATTCGCATCCCAGTCATCGCCTCGGGTGGTATCTCCAGCCTGCGTGATATTGAAAATCTGCTGCCGCTGGAGGCGCGCGGTGTCTGTGGCGCCATTACCGGCAAGGCCATCTACAGTGGTGCCCTCGATCTGCGCCAGGCCATCGCCCTGACCCGCAGCGCCACCGCCGGGGCTGGTCGATGCTGACCCGTCGCATCATCCCCTGCCTGGATGTCAAGGATGGCCGCGTGGTCAAGGGCGTTCAGTTTGTCGGTCTGCGCGATGCCGGTGATCCGGTGGAGGCGGCCATGGCCTACGACGCCCAGGGCGCCGACGAGCTGACCTTTCTCGATATCACCGCTTCCAGCGACAAGCGCGGCATCATTCTCGATGTGGTGGCGCGCACCGCCGAATGCGTTTTCATGCCGCTGACTGTTGGCGGCGGCGTGCGCGAGATCGCCGACATTCGCAATCTGCTCAATGCCGGCGCTGACAAGGTGTCCATCAATACCGCCGCCGTGCATCGGCCGGATTTTGTCCGTGAGGCCGCCGAACGCTTTGGCAGCCAGTGCATTGTGGTGGCCATCGACGCCCGGCGCGTGCCGGACAGCCAGCCGCAGCGCTGGGAGGTGTTCACCCACGGCGGTCGCAACGGCACCGGCATCGACGCGGTGGATTGGGCACGGCGCATGGAGGCCTATGGCGCCGGTGAGATTCTGCTTACCTCGATGGACTGCGACGGCACCAAGAACGGTTACGACCTGGCCCTGACCCGGGCGGTGAGCGACGCCGTCACCATTCCGGTCATTGCCTCCGGCGGTGTCGGTAATCTTGAACATATTCGCCAGGGCCTTGACGAAGGCGGCGCCAGCGCGGCGCTGGCGGCCAGCATCTTCCACTTCCGTGAATACAGCATCGCCGAATGCAAGGACTACCTGCGCCAGCACGGCGTGCCGGTGCGACTGTGATTGCGGTGATTGATTTCTGCCATAGGAGCCGGTGATGTCTCTGCTGGAACAGCTTAAATTCGACGCCCAGGGCCTGCTGCCCTGCATCACTCAGGATGCCGCCACCGGCGAGGTGCTGATGCTGGCCTATATGAATGCTGAAGCGGTTGAAAATACGCTTAAAACCGGCAAGGTGCATTACTACAGCCGGTCGCGTGGCCGCCAGTGGCTCAAGGGCGAATCCTCCGGCCATTTTCAGCTGGTGCGGCAGATCCGTTACGATTGTGATGGTGACTGCCTGCTGATCCAGGTTGAGCAGATCGGTGCCGCCTGTCATACCGGCCGCCACTCCTGTTTCTATTCGCGCTGGGACGGCGACCAGGTGGCCATTGAGGGTGCTCCCACGGTTGACGCCACGGCGCTCTATGCCCGCACGGACATTCTCGACGCGGTTTACCATGTCATTCAGGATCGGCGCCGCAATCCGACAGAGAAATCCTATGTTCACAGTCTGTTCACCAAGGGACTGGACAAGATTCTCAGCAAGGTCGGCGAAGAGGCGACCGAAACGGCCGTGGCCGGCAAGGGCGGTGATCGCGACGAGCTGATCTATGAACTGGCCGATCTGCAGTTTCATCTGCTGGTGCTGCAGGCCTGGTACGATCTGCCGCCGGAGCGGGTCTATGCGGAACTGCGCCGCCGTTTCGGCCAGTCCGGCATCGAGGAAAAACAATCGCGAACCCAATAACGCCGGCCGGCCCACCGGCCGCCGCAGGAGAGAGCTCATGAGTTTGCAGGAGCAGTTGAACGACGCCATGAAGGAGGCCATGCGGGCCAAGGAAAGTCTGCGGCTCAATACCATCCGCATGATTCGCACGGCGGTAAAGAATGCCGAGATCGATCAGCGGCGGTCGCTGGAAGACGCCGAGATCATCGCTGTCATGGCCACCCTGGTGAAGCAGCGGCGCGAGTCGGCCCAGATGTACCGCGACAACGGCCGTACCGACCTGGCTGAAAAAGAGGAACTGGAAATCGCCGTGGTGCAGCAGTTTTTGCCCCAGCCGCTGACGGATGCCGAGCTGACCGCCCTGATCGAGCAAACCGTCACGGAACTGGGTGCCAGTTCGCTGAAGGATCTGGGCGCGGTGATGAAGGTACTCAGCGAGGCCACTCGCGGTCGCGCCGAGGGTCGCGTGGTCAGCGAACGGGTGCGCGCCCGCCTGGGCGCCTGAAGCATCCGCGGGAGATAACGCGTGGCGATGAACAGCCTCGATCTGGTGCTTCTGGTCATTCTGACCCTGTTCGCCCTCAAGGGAGCCCTGCGCGGTCTGTTGCGCGAGGTCTGCTCGCTGGTCGGTCTGCTGGCGGCGACCCTGGTGGCCAGCAGCTTTTACGCGCCGCTGGCCAGCCAGCTGCAGCAGTGGTTGCAGTTGCCGCTGCTGTTGTGCGTGACGCTGGTGGTACTGCTGCTGTTCCTGCTGACCATGGCGTTTTTTGCCGCTCTCGGGGCGTTGCTGTCGCGCGTGGTGCGGCTGCTGTTTCTTGGCTGGTTCAACCGGGTGCTGGGCGCCCTGTTCGGGCTGACCCAGGGATTGGTGCTGCTGGCGCTGGTGCTGTACGGTCTGGCCCAGATCCCGCTGCCCGAACTGGTCCAGCCGGCCTTCCGCCGGTCGCAGCTGCGGCCGGCCTTTGTCGATCTGGGAGAAGATCTGCTGCGCCATGGTCGTACCGTCCTTGAACAGCGGCGCTGACCGGCCGCCCGAGCGGTTGCGCGACAGCAGCCTGCGGGCGCTCGAATTCGACAAGCTGATCGACCTGCTGGCCACCTTCACGGTGACGCCGCCGGGGCGTTGCTTTGTCGAACGGTTGCGCCCGTTGCGCCCGCGTATCGAGGTCGAGCCGGCGCTGCAACGGGTGATGGAGGCGCGCGCGCTGCTGGAAGCCCAGGGCGCGCCGCCGCTGGGCGGCAGTGCCGATCTGGCCGCCATTCTCGATCAGAGCCGGGCTGTCGGCAGCTTTCTGCCGCCGGCAGCGCTGCTGCTGGTGGCCGACAGCGCCGAGGCTGCCCAGGCCTGCCGTCGTTATTTCGGCAACGTCGGGCAGAGTCCGCTGCTGGCTGAACTGGCGAGCGGGCTGGAACCGCTGCCGGACTTGAGCCGTGCCATCCGTCGCAGTATCGGCAGTGGCGGCGAGGTCCGCGACGAAGCCTCCTGGCAGCTGGCCGATCTGCGTCAGCAGAGCAAAAATCTGCGCCAGAGCCTGCGGACGGCCCTTGAAAGCCTGTTGCAGCGCGGCGATCTGGCCGGCGCCTTTCAGGATCAGATTGTCACCGAACGCAATGGGCGCTATGTGGTGCCGGTGCGGGCCGATCACCGGGGCCAGGTCAAGGGTTTCATTCACGATGAATCGGCCAGCGGCCAGACCCTGTTCATTGAGCCGGAGCAGGTGCTTGAACGCAACAATCAGCTGCAGTCGCTACTGCGTGCCGAACAGCGCGAGATCGAACGCATTCTGCTGGCGCTGGCCGAGCAGGTACGGCAGCAGCGCGCCGCTCTGGCGGCCAATCAGGCCCTGCTGGCACAGCTTGATGGCTGCGCGGCCCTGGCCCGCTTTGCCCGCCTGACCGATGCCGTGGCGCCGCAGCTGACCGACAAGCGTCAGCTGGAGCTGGAGCAGGCCCGCCATCCGTTGCTGTTGCTGCAGCTTGATGGCACGCCGCGCAGTCAGCCGGCCGTCGCCGTCGATCTGCGGCTCGGGCGCGACAGCGACACCCTGATCATCAGCGGGCCCAACACCGGCGGCAAGAGCGTTGCCCTCAAGACCCTGGGCCTGCTGTTTTTGATGGTGTCGGCTGGTATTCCGGTGCCCTGCGCGCCGCACAGTCGGGTCTATCTGTTCCGGCGGGTGTTCGCCGACATCGGTGACGCCCAGAGTATCGAAAGCGACCTGTCGACCTTTTCCGGCCATCTGGTGCGTCTGCGCCGCATTCTGCGGGCGGCCGACAGCCAGTCGCTGGTTCTGCTCGACGAGGCCGGCACCGGCACCGATCCGGCCGAGGGTGGCGCTCTGGCGCTGGCGGTGCTCGATCATTTGCGTGGTTGTGGTGCCCGCACGGTGGTCACCACCCATCTCAATCTGATCAAGGGCTACGCCTATCTGCATCCGCGGGTACAGAACGCGGCGGTGGAGTTCGATCCTGATACCCTGGCGCCGACCTATCGGCTGCACTATGGTGTCCCCGGATCGAGCAGCGCCCTGACCATTGCCCGCCGGCTGGGACTGCCGGCCAGGGTCTTGCAGCGGGCCGAGGAGTACCTGGGCAGTCAGGAGCGCGACAGTCTGGCGGTGGTGGAGCGCCTTAACGCCCTCTACAGTGAACTGACCGGTCAGCGCGAGGAAACCGCCCGCCTGCTGGGGCAGGCACGGTTGGAACGTGACAAGCGCCGTCAGCTGCTGGAGGCCTTCGAGCGCCAGCGTGGCAGCCTGCTGGAGCGGGCGCGGCGCCAGGCTGAACAGACCGTAAGCGAGACGCGCCAGAAGATGCGTGAGCTGCTGCGGCAGGCGCGTGAGCTGGGCGCTGCGGGTGGGCGGGAGCAGGCGGCGCTGATGCAGCAGCTGCACCAGCAGGCGGCCGAGTTGCGGCCGCTGGCCAGCCCGGCGCGGCAGGCGCCGGCGCCGCAGGAGCTGAAAGCGGGCGAACTGGTGCGGGTGGTGGCGCTGGATGCCGAGGCCGAGGTACTGCGTTGCAGCGGTACGCAGGCGGAACTGAGTGTGCAGGGCAAGCGCCTGCGGTTGCCGCTGACGGCGCTGGAAGCCTTCCGCCCCCGCCGCTTTGCCGCCAGTGGCGCGCCGGTGCGGGCCCGCCGGCCGGAAGGCCGCGACGACTTCAGCCCCCAGATCAACCTGATCGGCTGCCGGGTGGAAGAGGCCCTGCCCCAGGTCGAACGGCTGATTGACGACGCCTTGCTGCATAACTGGCGCCAGGTCAGCGTGGTGCATGGCCACGGCAGCGGTGCCTTGCGCCAGGCCATTCAGCAACTGCTGGCCGGCCATCGGGCGGTGACGGCTTTTCATGCCGCCGACACGGCCCAGGGCGGTACCGGCGTTACCCTGATTGAACTGGGTGACGCCTAGCCGGGATGGTGCACAAGTCCCGTCGAGGGTTTTTGCACCGCTGCCCTTTGCTGGTAGGCGCGAAGGCGGGCGCCAAAGGATCATATGACTGGCCGTATCCCCGAGCATCTGATCGAACAGATCCGTGAGCAGACCGACATTGTCGAGTTGGTGGGGGAATACGTCCAGCTTAAGCATTCGGGCGACAACCATCTGGGGCTGTGTCCGTTTCATCAGGAAAAGACGCCGTCATTCAACGTCAACGGCAGCCGGCAGATCTTCCACTGCTTTGGCTGCGATGCCGGTGGCAACGTGTTCAGTTTTCTGATGCGCATGGAGGGGCTGAGCTTTCCCGAGGCGGTGCGGCGGCTGGCGGCGCGAGTCGGTATCGCCATCGAAACCGACCAGCCCTCGCCGCGCCAGCGCCAGGAACAGCTGCTGCGCCAGCGGCGGCGTGATCTGCTGGAACTGGCGGCACGCCATTACCGCCAGCAGCTGGCCGATCCGGCACAGGGCGCGGCGGCACGCGACTACCTTGCGCGGCGCGGTTTCAAGCCGCCGGTGATCGAGCGTTTTGGCCTGGGCTATGCCGGGCCGGCCTGGGACGGTCTGGTGCGGGCGCTGACCGCTGCCGGCGCCGATCTGGCTCTGGCCCGCGAACTGGGCCTGATCCGGCCGGGGCGGGAAGGGCGGGGGGATTACGATCTGTTCCGTGCCCGGCTGCTGTTTCCGATTGGCGATCTGGCCGGACAGCCGCTGGCCTTTGGCGGCCGGCGGCTGGACAATGAGCTGCCCAAATACATCAACTCGCCCGAATCGCCGCTGTACCGCAAGAGCCAGACCCTCTATGGCCTCTGTCAGGCCAAGGCGGCCATGCGGCGCGAACGGCGGGTGGTGGTGGTGGAGGGCTATTTCGATGTGCTGGCCCTTTCCCAGGCCGGCATCGAAGCGGTAGTGGCCACCTGCGGCACGGCCTTGACGGAGGAACACGCCCGCCTGTTGCGGCGCTATGTCGACCGTGTGCTGTTGCTGTTCGATCAGGATGCCGCCGGCCAGAAAGCCGGTCTGCGCGCCCTGCCGCAGCTGCTGGCGACCGGTTTGCAGGTGCAGAGCCTGCGCCTGCCGGCCGGCGATGACCCCGATTCCTGTGTCCAGCGCGAGGGCGCCGCAGCCTTCGAACAACGATTGGCGCAGGCCCAGTCGGCTCTGGATGCCGAAATGGAGCGGCAACTGAGCGCGGCTTCTTCGGCCGAGGCGCAGTCCCGTGCCATCGAGGGGCTGCTGACGTTGATCCGGGCCGTGCCGGGTGCTATCGAACGTGCCCTGCATCTGCAGGCATTGGCGCAACGCAGTGGCTTGCCGCTTGAGCTGCTGCAGCAGCAGCTGGAGGCGCCGGCACCCGCAGCGGTCACGCCAGCGCGCACGGAGCGGCCCGCCGGCAGCACCCCGTCGCCGCCCCCACCCCCACCGGACGAGGAGCCTCCCTGGCTGGCGGCCGCCGCTCTGCCGCCGGAACCGCCGGAGGATTTGCCGCCGCTGGCGGCGCTGCCAGCGCCGGCGCCGGTGCCGGTGCCGGACAAGATCCAGCTGTGGTTGCTGCGCCTGCTGCTGCAGGAAAAAAACCTGGCCGGGGCGGTGCTGCAGGAAGGGATCGACCAGCTGTTTGCCGCGCCGCCGGCGCGCCAGCTGGCTGCGGCGCTGATTCAGGCCGGACAGCAGGGGGAGGATGCCCGATCCCTGCTCGAACAGCTTGGCAGCGGTGAGGAACTGCGCCCCTGGTGTCGCCAGTTGCTGGCGGACGGCGCGCCGCTGCACGAGGATGTGGAGAAGAGTTTTGCCGACTGTCGCCAAGCGGTGCGTCAGGGCCAGTTGAAGCAGCGCCGCAGTGCGCTGCACGCGCAGATGCGCGAGGCCGAAGCCCGGGGTGACAGCGCGCAACAGATGGCCTGTCTGCAGGAGCTGACCGAAATCAATCGGCAGCTGAAAAATCGCAACGGCATGTCAGAATAAAGAGCGGCACAGGGCCGCTCGACGGGAGATGACAGACTATGGCGAAAAAGACCAAAGAAGAAGAATTTCAGCAACTCATCGAAGCCGGCAAGGAAAAAGGCTATCTGACCTACGACGAGGTCAATGACGCCCTGCCCGATGAGATGATCGCCTCGGCCCAGCTCGAAGATGTCATGACCATGTTCGGCGAGATGGACATCGAAATCATCGACGCCGAGCCCAAGGAGATTCTGCTCAACGATGCCGATGTCGAGGACAGCGACGAGGAGGAAGAGCAGGACGACAGCGGCAATCCGCTGGAAGCTGGTGTCATCGGCCGGACCAGTGATCCGGTACGGATGTATCTGCGCGAAATGGGACAGGTGGCGCTGCTGACACGCGAGGGCGAGGTCGAAATTGCCAAACGCATCGAGGAGGGGGAACATCTCATCACCCGCGTGGTGCTGCGGACGCCCATCGCCCTGCAGGAGGTGGTGCGGCTGGCTGAGCAGCTGCAGCGCGACGAGATCGGGCTGCAGGATATCAGCCGCGACTGTGACGAGGATGGCAGCCCGGAGGACGCGGAAAGCACCCGCGAGCGGGTGCAGAGCCTGCTGCAAAGCCTGTGCGACAAGAAACAGCAGCTCGACGCGCTGCTGGACGCGCGGCAGGAGGCCAACGCCGCCGGCAAAAAAGAGCTGCAGCCGCAGATCGATGGCCTGCGTTCCGAGCTGCAGGATCTGATGCGCCAGCTGCGGCTGAAGGATGCCGTGGTGGCCAACATCACCGAGCGGCTCAAGGAGCTGGCCGAGCAGGTCAAGAAGGGCCTTAAGGAAGTGGCCAGCTGCGAAAAGAAACTCGGTTGTGATCACAAGGAGATCCGCCGCCAGCTGCGCCGGCTGCACAAGGGCGACGACGAGGCGGCTGAGGTTTCCGCCGCTTTGGGCAAAGGCGTCGAGGAACTGCTGGTCATTGAAAAACGCCTCAAGGGTGCCCAGCGCCGCTTCAAGAAGGTTGAGGATGAAAGCGGTTTTGGCGCCGAGGATCTGGTCGAGGCGCTCAAGGAGGTGCATCGTGGCGAGTGGAAGGCCCGCTCGGCCAAGACCGAGCTGGTCGAGGCCAATCTGCGGCTGGTGGTGTCCATCGCCAAGAAGTACACCAATCGCGGCCTGCAGTTTCTCGATCTGATTCAGGAGGGCAACATCGGCCTGATGAAGGCGGTCGACAAATTTGAATACCAGCGCGGCTACAAGTTCTCCACCTACGCCACCTGGTGGATTCGTCAGGCCATCACCCGCGCCATTGCCGACCAGGCCCGCACCATCCGCATCCCGGTGCACATGATTGAAACCATCAACAAGCTGATCCGCACCAGCCGCCAGCTGGTGCAGGAGTTGGGGCGCGAGCCGACACCGGAGGAGATTGCCGAGCGCATGGAGCTGCCGCTGGAGAAGGTGCGCCGGGTGCTCAAGATTGCCAAGGAGCCCATCAGTCTCGAAACCCCCATCGGTGAGGAGGAGGATTCCTCCCTCGGCGATTTCATCGAGGACAAGGGCGCCGTGTCACCGCTGGAGGCCGTCATCAAGAGCAACCTGTCCGATCAGACCGCCGAGGTTCTCTCGACCCTCAGCCCGCGCGAGGAAAAGGTATTGCGCATGCGCTTCGGTATTGGCGAGAAATCGGACCACACCCTCGAAGAGGTCGGCCAGGATTTCAACGTCACCCGCGAGCGTATCCGCCAGATCGAGGCCAAGGCGCTGCGCAAGCTGCGCCACCCCAGCCGGGCCAAGCGTCTGCGCAGCTTTGTCGATACGCCCTGAGGCCGCCCGCTAAAAAAGGCTTGACCTCTGAGTTTTGGTGCGATATAAATAACACCCTTTACAGCAACTGACGCGGGGTGGAGCAGTCTGGTAGCTCGTCGGGCTCATAACCCGAAGGTCGGAGGTTCAAATCCTCCCCCCGCAACCATCATACAGAGAAAAAGCCGCCTGATGCCTATGCATCAGGCGGCTTTTTTGTGTGCAAGACGGAAATCGCATTTTCGGCTTGCGTCGTTGAAAAAGCCCCGGATGGGACGTTTTCAACCTCTTGTTAGGGTGTCTGCGGTGCCGCCTGGCGCAGATCGGTGTTTATCCGAGGAGCGGCCTGCGCCACCTCGAAGGCTGTCCTGCGGTTCTGCAGGTTGCTGAGCATCTGGGCGATTTCCCCGGCGCTGACGGGGGTGCTGTAGAGAAAGCCCTGCGCCTCGTCGCACAGGTGTTCGCGCAGAAAGGCCAGCTGTCCCAGGGTTTCGACCCCTTCGGCAATCAGATTGAGTTGCAGGCTTCTGCCCATGGCGAGAATGGCGGCGGTCAGGCTGGCGCAGCGTTCGCTTTGTTCGAGGTCCTTGATGAAAGCGCGGTCGATTTTCAGCGAGTGAACCGGGAAGCGCTTGAGATAGGCCAGGGAGGAAAAGCCGGTGCCGAAATCGTCGATGGCCAGATGAATGCCCAGCTCGCGAATCTCGCCCAGCAGGGTGCGGGCAGCCTCGGGATTCTGCATCAGAATGGATTCGGTGATTTCGATTTCCAGCAGCTCCGGCGCCAGGCCGGTTTCGCTCAGCAGGGTTTTGAGCTGCAGCAGCAATTCACGGTTCTGCAACTGGTGGCCCGAGACATTGACCGCCATGCGCACCGGCGGCAGGCCCTGTTGCAGCCAGGCGAGGCATTGCTGGCAGGCCTGGCGCAGCACCCACAGGGTCAGGTCACCAATGACGCCGGACTCCTCGGCCATGGGAATGAAATCGCCCGGCGGCACTTGGCCCAGTTCGGGATGCTGCCACCGCAGCAGCACCTCCACCGAGTCGAAGCCGCCGGTGTCCAGGCGTACCTTGGGCTGAAAACGCAGTTGCAATTCATTGCGGTCAAGGGCCTGATGCAGGCCATTGATCATGGCCAGGCGGTTTTTGATTTCGCTGCCCAGCTGCGGCGAATAGAACTGGAAACCGTTACCGCCGCGGGTCTTGACGCTGTACAGGGCATCCCCGGCGGTTTTAATCAGCGCATCGACGCAGCTGGCGTGTTGCGGAAACAGACTCAGGCCAATGCTGGTGGTAATGAACAGTTCCTGGCCGGCGATCGGCAGTGGTGCGGCGATTATGCGGCGGATTTTCTCCAGCACCTGTTCGACGGCCAGCGGTCCATCCACCTGCAGAAACAGCACGACGAACTGGTTGCCGGCCAGCCGGCCGACCAGATCGGTTTCCCGCACCGACTGGTGCAGCCGTTTGCTGAAGGCTTCCAGCAGCTCATCGCCGTTTTCGTTGCCCAGGGTTTCGTTGATGATTTTCAGATGGTCGATGGAAAACAGCGCCAGTGCCAGCTGTTGGTGGTAACGTTGCGCCAGCCGCGCCGCCTGGCTGGCTGCCTCGGTGAAGCTGTGGCGGTTGCGCAGGCCCGTCAGACGGTCGTGGTTGGCCAGGTAGTGCAACTGCTGATCGGCAGCGATCTTTTCCGACAGGTCGCGGCCAACCAGCCAGTGCAGCTGTGGTTGGCCGGAACGGTCGCTGCTGATGCGGCAGTCGACCTGGATCTCGCCGCCCTGCCGGTCGCGCAGCAGCAAGACGGTCGGTTCAAAAGGGGCCGCCACACCCAGCAGGCAGGTACGGTTGTGCCACAGCTGCTGCTGCGACGGAGCCAGCAGGGCCTCCATCGCGGCCGGCAGCGGCTCATCGGCCGCCAGTCCGAGACGCTGGCGGCCGATCTGGTTGAGATAGTGGATGCGCTGGTCGTCGTCGAAGGCGATGATCAGGTCGCAGGCGTTGTCCATGAACTGGCGCAGCCGCTGTTGCTGGCGGTTGATTTCACCGGACTGGTGGCTGAGCGAGCGGCGCGAAACACGGCAGATGAGAGCGGCCGCCAGCAGAATGGCAATCAGGCTGGCCGCCAGCGCCAGCTGCTGCGCCAGACTGAAGGTGGTGGCCGGAGCGCGCACCAGCAGCAGCGAAAAGGCCAGACCACAGGCCAGCAGCAACAGCACCAGCAGCCAGCGGATGCGGTTGATCTGGCGCAGATCGTAGCGTGGTGGCGCCAAGGCATTTGGGCTGACGGACCGAGACATAAATTTAATCTCCTTGTGAAGAAAAAATTCATGCTAGAAAGATTTCGCGCTGCTGTAAACCGCTAAACCTTTGGCAGCTCTAACAAGCTGAAATTCTTTTTCAAAAAAGGGGAAAAAGTGTCAGCCCGCTACAGGCGCAGAGGGGCCGTCGGGCAGGGCAGGGGTAATCGATTCACGGAGGGTATCATGAACGTATCACAGCAAGGTGCTGACCAAACCCCTGTCCGGCTCTACGGCCCGGTGCCGTCGCGCCGGCTGGGACGCTCGCTCGGGGTTGATCTGGTGCCGTACAAGGTCTGTTCCTACGACTGCATTTATTGTCAGCTGGGCCACACCAGCGAGCTTACCGCCGAGCGGCGGGAATATGTCGATGCCGCCGCCGTGCTGGCACAGCTGCGCCAGCGGCTGGAGCAGGGACTGTGCTGCGACTACATCAGTCTGGCCGGTTCCGGCGAGCCGACCCTTAATAGCGGCTTGGGCTGGCTGCTACGCCAGATCAAGGCGCTGACCCGGCTGCCGCTGGCGGTTATCACCAACGGCTCGCTGCTGTGGCGCGCCGATGTGCGTGAGGAGCTGCTGGTGGCCGACCTGGTGCTGCCCTCTCTCGATGCCGGCGACGCGACCCTGTTTGAGCAGGTCAACCGGCCCTGTGGCGCCATCGATTTCGAGCGCATGGCGGAAGGACTCATCGCCTTTCGGCGCCAGTATCGCGGTGCCCTGTGGCTGGAGGTGCTGCTGCTTGACGGGCTCAGCGATACGCCCGAACGTGTCGCGCCCATCGCCGCCTGGGTCGAGCGTATCCGCCCCGACCGGGTGCAGCTCAACAGCGCCGTGCGGCCCACGGCCGACGCCGCTGCCCGGCCGCTGTCGCCGGCGCAGCTGCAGGCCCTGGCGTCCCTGTTTACGGCTCCTGTCGATATTCTGACCGCGCCGGCCGCCGCCCCTGTTTCCAGCCCGGACAGCTCGGCCGCCAGTGCCGCCAGTCTCTCCGTGCTGGCCCTGCTGCAGCGGCGGCCCTGCACCTGTGCCGACATCGCCCGTGGCCTTGGCCTGGCACCGCAGCAGGTCATCAAGCTGCTTGATCCCCTGCTGGCCACCGGCGTGCTGCACAGCTGTCAGCGCGCCGGACAGACCTTCTATCAGGCCAGCGCCGCCGGCCGCTAGCGCAATCCGCTGCGGCTGAACAGGAACCCGGTTGCGCTGTCAGACAAAGGTGCCGGCGGCCATCCCGCCCCTGACCAGGGGAGAGCCGGGGAGGGGTTAAGGGCCGCACGGCGGTTACCGGGACAGGTCAGCGGAGGGAACGTCTTTTCACCACGGGGCCACCGATGTTTCACGCCAATCGCTCTGAGGGATGACGGCATTCACGAGCGGTTAAACACCTCTTTGGGCGATCCCAGCCGGCAATGACGGTTCGCCAGTCAGGCCCGTGCGCTGCTTAGCCACTTGCGCAGCCCGTCGGCGCCGAAAATCAGGGGAATGCCCAGCCAGGCCAGCAGATAGATCGGCCAGGCCACCGGACCGGTGCCGAGCAGCCGCTGCAGTGCGGGGACATAGAGCAGCGCCCAGGAAAAAAGGATCTGCACCAGAATGCCGAGCAGCATCAGACGATTGCGGACAAGGCCGCGATCCAGGCCTGAACGCCGGTCGAAGCGGCGACCAACCAGATTGCCGATCTGCATCAGCAGGATGGTGGCCAGAGTGATGCCTGTGGCGGAACGGTAAAGCGGATCGGTAGCGGCCAGTTCCTGGCCGAACTGCCAGCCGCCGGTGTGAAGAACGTAAAAGAACAGACCCAGCGACCAGACGGCTTCGAGCAGACCGAGGAACAGATAGCTGTGAACCACCAGTGCGGGGCTGAGCAGCTGGAAATCCCGGCCGCGGGGTGGTTGCTGCATGATTTCCGGGTCTGGCGGTTCCTGCCCCAGGGCCATGGAGGGCAGAATGTCGGTGCCCAAATCAATGACGAGAATCTGGATGACGCTCAGGGCCAGCGGAACCGGCAGCAGGATATAAAGCAGATAGGGCAGGATTTCCGGCCCGTTGCTGACCAGCACATAGTTGGTGAACTTGCGCATGTTGTGGAAGACCGTGCGGCCTTCTTCAATGCCGGCGACGATGGAGGCGAAGTTGTCATCCAGCAGAATGATCTGGGCCGAGGCGCGGGCGACATCGGTGCCGCTCAGACCCATGGCGATGCCGATATCGGCGGCCTTGAGCGCCGGCGCGTCGTTAACGCCATCGCCGGTCATGGCCACCACCTGGTCCTGATTTTTCAGAGCCAGGACGATTTTCATCTTCTGCCCCGGACTGGTGCGGGCAAAGATGCGCACGCCCCGCTGTAGGACGTCCTCCAGTTCGGTGGTGGAGAGCTGTTCCAGCTGCTGGCCGGTCAGGATCTCTTCGTCGGACGTGTCGGGCGGCACGATGCCGCAGCTTCTGGCGATGGCCAGGGCTGTGGCGGGGTGATCTCCGGTGATCAGAATCACCCGGATGCCGGCTTCGCGGCAGCGGTTCAGCGCCGCTGGCACCTCAGGTCGCAGCGGGTCTTCGAGGGCCAGAAAGCCGCCGAGGCAGAGATCCTGTTCCAGGGTGTCCTGGGTGGTTTCTGCCGTCGGCGCCGCCGGCAAGGACCGTCCGGCCACGGCCAGCACCCGATAGCCACTGTCGGCCAGCTGGCGCATGACGGCGTCGGCCTGCCGGAGCTGTTCTTCAGTCACGGGCGGATCATCGGGGCTGCCCTGGTCCAGATGGCGCAGCAGCGGTCGGATGCTCTCCCAGGCGCCTTTGACGGCGAAGGTCGCCTGCCCGGCGATGCGGTCGCAGCCGGCCGAGCGTTTCTTTTCGACATCAAAGGGAAAGAATTTGCGGTCGGACCAATCGCTGGCAAGAGACAGATTCTCCGCCCGCGCCTGCTGGGCGATGGCGATATCAACCGGATCGCCCCGGTCGTGCTGATCCACCTGCTGGATGTCGCTGGCGCACAGGGCCCAGTGCAGCAGGCGGGCGCGCTGGTCGTGGTCAGCCAGCGCGGTGGTGGCGAGGGGACCGCACAGGCGGGCGATGGCCAGACGGTTCTGGGTCAGGGTGCCGGTTTTATCGGTACAGATGACCTGGGTGGCACCCAGCGCCTCGACGGCATTGAGGCTGGTGACCAGCACGTTTTTACGCGCCATGCGCAGGCTGCCCATGGCCAGGGCCAGGGTGAAGGTGGGTAGCAGGCCTTCGGGCACATTGGCGACAATGATACCAACGGCGAAGATCAGATTGCCCCACAGCGGCAACCCGCTGAAGATGCCGTAAAGAAAGAACGTCAGGCCCAGGCCCAGGGCGATGCGGGTCAAAATCCGCACCATATGGGCTGTCTGTCGCTCCAGCGGTGCGATTTCCCGGCGAACGGCCTGGGACAGGTAGGCCAGCTTGCCGAATTCCGTCCGTGAACCGGTGGCGAATACCACGGCTTCGCCGTTGCCGCGCAGGACCAGACAGCCGGCGAAGGCCAGATTGCGGCTCTCGTTCAGGGGGCTGTCGACCGGCGCGGCCGTGAGGGCCAGAGGGTTGGCCTCCCCGGTCAGCGGCGCGTTGTTGACCACCAGCCCCTCGACCCGCACCAGCCGGACATCGGCCGGGACGCGATCTCCTTCCTGCAACAGCAGTAGATCACCCGGAACCAGCTGCTCGGCCAGCAGGCTGTGGATGCGATTGTCGCGCCGGACCTCGACCTTGGCGGGCAGAAATTCCCGCAGGGCTTGCATGGCTTTTTCGGCGCGGTATTCCTGGCCGAAGCTGAACAGGGCGTTGAGCAGGGCGACTCCGGCCAGCGCCTGGCCCAGCAGGCGCATACCCTGGCCCGGCTGGAGGTATTCGGCAATACCGCAGAGAAGCGCGGCGGCGAGCAGCAGCAGGGTGAAGAAGTTGGTGAACTGGCGCAGCAGGCTGCGGCCCAGTCGCCAGCGGTCACGGACTTCAACGGTATTGCGGCCCACTTCGCGCAGGCGCTCAAGGGCTTCAGCCGCCGTCAGGCCTGTTGGGCGGCTGCCCAGGCTGCTGAATACCTGGTCGGTTACAAGATGCTGAATCTGGACGCGTCGGTTCATGGCTCAGGGTAGATTCCGACATCGCAGGGCGTGTGGCGCAGGATGGTTTCAAGAGCCCGGCGCTGCAGAACCCGGCGGATCAACGCACGCCTTGGCAGACCCAGCAGCAGCAGTTGGCTTTTTAGTCGATGGGCCTGCAGCAGAACCTCCTGTGCCCAGTCGCTGGTGAGTGTAACCCGCTGGTCGCAGCGCAGTGGCAGCGGGGCAAAGGTTGTTTCGAGTTTTTCACGGATGCTGGCCAGCTGGTGGTGTCCTTTGTGGCGGAGCTCGTCTTCCAGGGTCGCGCTCAGACAGACATGGCGCAGCCGGTTGACCGTTACAGCCTGAAACAGGTGGAGAACGCCGAGTTGCGGCAGCAGATGGCGGATGAGGGGCTCGAGCGGGCTCAGGCTGCAGTGGGGTGGCGTCAGGGGCAGCAGCAGGCTTTGCGGGCTGCCGAGCAATCCCGGCTGAACGATGCGCAGCGCCAGAACCGGGCCCTGGCTATTGCGCAGCAGTGTTTCGGCAACGCTGCCGGTCAGAAAACCCTGCTGGCGTGGTCTGAAGCGGGTGCCGCACAGCAGTAGCCGGGGCGGGCCGGATGGCACGGCCTGCAGCAGGCTGTGCGCCACCCCGTGACGCAGACGGAGCACTTCCAGCCGGCATGATACTGCCGCTGCGGCCCCCTCCTGTTCCAGCCGCTGCCAGCGGCTGGCCAGCCGTTCGGCCGGGATGCGGCCATCCCTGACATGCAGCGCCAGCAGCTGGCGGTCCTCTTCAGCGGCAGCGAAGTGCAGGGCATAGCGGGCGAGCCAGTCGCCATAGATCGAACCATCGTGTGCCAGAAGAATCATGGCGTCGCTCCCGCCAGGGGGTGAAAAAGTCGCCAACGCGGTGTTGCCGGCGTCCAGTATACCACCGCAGGGCGCGACTGGTCGTACCCCGGCCGCTGCGGCAGGCTTGCACAGCCGGCGCAAACGGCTAGGCTGTGACAGGTCAGAAGGGCCATTCGCGGCAATTGTCAGTCAGACTGGGGGGGGGCGCATGAAAAAGCATCATTGGCATCGTTTGACGGTGGAGGAAGCCGCCAGCCATTTGCAGGCCGATCTGGAAGCCGGCTTGTCGGCGACCGAGGTGGAACGACGTCTTAAGCAGCATGGCCCCAACGCGCTGACGGAAAAAAAACAGCGCTCCCCGGCGCAGATGTTTCTCGACCAATTCCGCGATTTCATGATTCTGGTGCTGCTGGCGGCGGCGCTGATCGCCGGGCTGATTGGCGAAGCGTCGGACACTCTCGCCATCGTGGTGATTGTGGTGCTCAACGCCGTGATTGGTTTTGTGCAGGAGTATCGGGCGGAAAAGGCCATGGCGCTGCTGCGCCAACTGGCGGCGCAGCAGGCGCTGGTGGTGCGTGATGGTCAGGCGCGCCAGTTGCCGGCAGCGGAGCTGGTGCCGGGCGACCTGGTGCTGCTGGAGGCGGGCCAGATCGTGCCGGCGGATCTGCGCCTGATCGAGGCGGCGCGGCTGCGGGTGGCCGAGGCGGCGCTGACGGGCGAATCGGTGGCGGTCGACAAGCACAGCAGCGCGCTGGAGGATGCCCAGCTGCCCCTGGGTGATCGGGCCAATCTAGCCTTCAAGGGCACCAGCGTCAGCACCGGGCGCGGGCGCGGGCTGGTGACGGCCACCGGGATGGCGACGGAGCTGGGGGCCATTGCCGATCTGCTGCAGCGGCAACAGGAGGTCAGAACCCCGCTGCAGAAACGGCTGACGGTCTTTGGCAAAAAGCTGGCCTTGGCGGTACTGGCGGTTTGCGCGGTGGTGTTCGCTGTCGGTCTGCTGCGCGGAGAAGAGCCGCTGCTGATGCTGCTGACCGCCATTTCGCTGGCGGTGGCGGCCATTCCGGAGGCCCTGCCGGCGGTGGTGACCATCAGCCTGGCCTTGGGAGCACGCAAGCTGGTGGGCCAGAACGCCCTGATCCGCAAACTGCCGGCGGTGGAAACCCTGGGTTCGGTTACGCGGATCTGCTCGGATAAAACCGGCACCCTGACCCTCAACCGGATGCAGCTGGAGCAGGTTTATAGCGCAGGCCGGCTGAGTCGGCCGCAACAGCTTGATCCCGTTACCCAGGCCGATTTGCTGCGGGCATTGGCCCTGAGCAACGATGCTCGCGAGGATGGCGCCGGTCAGTGGCTGGGCGACCCGACGGAAATTGCCCTGGTCGCTGCGGCCAAGGCGCGGGGCTTTGACAAGACAGCGCTGCTGGCGGACTGGCCACGGGTGGCGGAGCTGCCCTTCGATGCTGAACGCAAGTGCATGACCACCATTCACCGCAGTCCGGATGGCCGGCTGGTTTCCTACACCAAGGGGGCCAGTGATCTGCTGCTGGAACGGTCGGTTCAGCTGGCGGATGGTGCGCCGCTGGATCGGGCGCGGGCCGAGCAGGTCAACGCCCGGCTGTCGGGCGAGGGCCTGCGCACCCTGGCGCTGGCCCTGCGCTGGTGGACGGAGCTGCCCGAGCCGCTGACGGCGGAAACCGTCGAAACCGGGTTGGGTCTGCTGGGGCTGGTCGGGTTGCTGGACCCGCCGCGCGAAGAAGCCCGCGAGGCGGTGCGGCTGTGTCAGAGTGCTGGCATCGAGCCCATCATGATTACCGGCGATCACCCCCTGACGGCGGTCAGTATCGCCCGCCGGCTGGGGCTGCTGGCCGCGGCGGAGACGGCTGACCGCGCGGGGGCCGTGCTCAGTGGCCGCGAACTGGCGACGCTGACGGATGAAGAGCTGGAGAGCCGGGTGGAGCGGGTGCGGGTTTACGCCCGCGTGGCGCCGCAGCAGAAGCTGCGCATTGTCAAGGCGCTGCAGCGGCAGGGCCAGTTTGTTGCCATGACCGGCGATGGTGTCAACGACGCGCCGGCGCTCAAGGCCGCCGATATTGGCATCGCCATGGGCATCACCGGCACCGATGTGTCCAAGGAATCGGCCGACATGGTGCTGCTGGACGACAACTTCGCCACCATTGTCAAGGCGGTGAAGGAAGGCCGCCGCGTTTATGACAACATCCGTAAGTTCATCCAGTACACCATGACCAGCAATTCCGGCGAGATCTGGACCCTGTTCCTGGCGCCCTTCCTCGGCCTGCCCATTCCGCTGCTGCCCATTCATATTCTGTGGATCAACCTGGTGACCGACGGTCTGCCGGGGCTGGCGCTGGCGGCGGAACCGGCCGAGCCGGGCCTGATGGCGCGGCCGCCACGTCCGCCCGGTGAAAGCGTCTTTGCCCGTGGCCTGGGCGGCCATATTCTGTGGGTTGGCCTGCTGATGGGGGCGGTGACCCTGCTGACCCAGGCTGGCTGTCTGCGGGCCGGCTGTGATCACTGGCAGACGCTGGTGTTCACCGTGTTGTGCCTGAGCCAGATGGGCCATGTGCTGGCCATCCGCTCGCAGCGGCAGTCGCTGTTCCAGCAGGGTCTGCTGGGCAACAAGCCCCTGGTGGGGGCGTTTGTGTTGACCTTTGTTCTGCAGATGGCGACCATTTATGTACCGGCCCTCAACCCGGTGTTCAAGACCGAGCCGCTGACCGCGGTGGAACTGGCTATCGCCCTGGCCCTGTCGTCGGTGGTGTTCGTGGCGGTGGAAATCGAAAAGTTCATCAAGCGGCGGCGGCCGGCGATCTGATGTGGCCAAGCGGCCGGCCTACTCGTGACGCAGGGCATCGATGGGGTCAAGACGGGCGGCCTTGCGCGCCGGCATGAAGCCGAACAGCACACCGACGGCGGCCGAGAAGGCAAAGGCCAGCAGCATGATGCCGCCGTTGAAGATAAAGGGAATCTGCAACAACGCCGCCAGACTCAGGGATGCCAGCAGCGCCAGCACAATGCCGAGGAGACCGCCAAGAGACGACAGCACGACCGCCTCGACCAGAAACTGCAGCAGCACCTCGCGCTCGAAGGCGCCGATGGCCAGCCGGATACCGATCTCGCGGGTGCGCTCGGTCACCGACACCAGCATGATGTTCATGATGCCGATGCCGCCGACCAGCAGACTGACAGCGGCCACGGCGCCGAGCAGCGAGGTGAGGATGCGGGTGGTGCCGGTGAGCATGGTGGTGATTTCCTTCATGTCCATGACCTGAAAATCGTCGCTTTCGGCCGGGCCGATGTGGCGCCGCTGGCGCAACAGCTCCTCAAGCCGGCTTTTGACCGTTTCGGTGGCGATGCCATCGCGGACGGACACCTGAATCAGGCTGATGTCGCTGGTACCCGCCAGGCGCCGCTGTAGCGTGCGCAGGGGCAGTACCACCAGATCGTCCTGATCACTGCCCATGCTGGACTGGCCCTTGGCCGCCAGCAGGCCCACCACTTCGCAGGCGATGCTGCCCAGGCGGATGGTGCTGCCCACGGGATTCTGGCTACCGAACAGTTCCCGGCGCACGGTTTCGCCCAAGACGCAAACGGCTTTGCCGAAGCGTTGTTCGCTGTCGCTGAACAGGCGGCCGCTGGCCAGGCTGTGATTGCGGACCTGGAAGAAGCTGTTGAGGCTGCCCTGCACCTGAGTTGACCAGTTTTTGTTGCCGAACACGGCAATGCTGGCGCGGCCGAGGGATGGCGCTACGGCAGCGACGGCCGGGATTTCCCGCGCGATGGCCTGGGCGTCGGCCAGCTTGAACGGTGGCGCGCTCGAACTGGTGCCCGGCCCCATGCGCTGGCCCGGTCGCGCCATCAGCAGATTGCTGCCCAGGCTGGCGATCTGCTCGGTCACCTGGGCGGTGGCGCCGCTGCCGAGGGTGACCATGACAATGACCGCTGCCACGCCGATGACGATGCCGAGCATGGTCAGAAACGAACGCAGCAGGTTGCGGCGGATTTCACGCAAGGCCAGAATCAGGGCATTCCACAGCATCAGGCCATCTCCCCGGCAGGGCCGTCCTGCGCCACCAGCCCATCGCGAAAATGAATGCAGCGGCGGGCGAAACGGGCCATGTCCGGTTCGTGGGTCACCATCACCACCGTGATGCCGCGTTCGCTGTTGAGACGGGCCAGCAGCTCCATGATCTCCAGGCTGCGGGCTGAATCCAGGTTGCCGGTGGGTTCATCGGCCAGCAGCAGACGGGGGTCGGTGACCAGGGCACGGGCGATGGCGACGCGTTGTTGCTGGCCGCCGGACAGCTCCGCCGGGCTGTGGTTGGCCCAGGGCGCCAGGCCAACCGTATCCAGTGCCTGCAGGGCCAGGGCACGGCGTTGGCGCGCTGGCAGGCCACGGTAGATCAGCGGCAGTTCGACATTCTCCAGCGCCGTGGTCCGGCCGAGCAGGTTGAAGCCCTGAAAGACAAAGCCCAGGCGGGTGCGGCGCAGCAGGGCGCGCTGGTCGCGTGAGAGGCTGCCGACGGCGACCCCCTCGAACCGGTACTGGCCGCTGCTCGGGGTATCGAGACAGCCGAGAATGTTCATGCAGGTCGATTTGCCGGAACCGCTGGGCCCCATGACGGCGACAAACTCGCCGGCGGCGATGTCCAGGTCGATGCCGCGCAGGGCCTGCATGGAGGCCTGTCCGGTGCCGTAAACGCGGGTGACCGACTGCAGGGCGATCAGCGGCGCTGTTGCCGGGGCGGTGGCTGGCGGCGCTGTGTTGGCGGAGGCAGAGGCGCTCATGGCTGCTGCCGTACCCCGACCAGAACGGCCTGCCCTTCACGCAGGCTGCTGTCGCGGACTTCTGTCCGCTGACCATCGCTCAGGCCGGGACGGATCACCAGCGCTGCCGGTCGACCATCGCGCAGCTGCCAGATCCGGTTGGTTTCGCCGCCAGCGGGATCGGCGGCCTTTTTTTGTCCCGAACGCGGTGGTCGCGGCATCAGATTGCCGATCAGGCTGCCGCGTTTGCTGTTGCTGGCGCTGTCGGGCTGGGGCGGCTGGAAGCGCAGGGCGGCATTGGGCACGGTCAGGACATTTTCTGCCTGGGCGACAATGACCTCGGCGGTGGCCGTCATGCCGGGCCGCAGCAGCAACGCGCTGTTGTCCACGGTCAGCACCGCCTTGTAGGTCACCACGCCCTCGGTGCTGTCAGCACCGTAGCGCACCCGCTCGATGCGGGCCGGAAAAACCCGCTGCGGATAGGCATCCACGCTGAACCGGGCGCTCTGGCCGGCTTGTACCTGCCCGACATCGGCCTCGTCGATGTCGATGCGCAGTTCCATCTCACGCAGATCCTCCGCCAGGGTGAACAGCACCGGCGCCTGCAGCGAAGCGGCAACGGTCTGGCCCGGTTCCACGCTGCGCTGCAGCACCACGCCATTGATGGGCGAGAGAATGACGGATTTGGTCAGATCGGTCTGAATCTCGTCCAGACTCGCCCGCGCCTGCTCGATGCCGGCTTGGGCGCTGGCCTGTTCGGCGCGGGCGCGCAGCAGACTGGCCTCGGCGTTTTCGAGATCCTGCCGGGCGGGGAGCAGGCCAGCGCTGTCACGCTGCAGGCGCTGCAGCCGCCGGTAGGACAGCTCCGCTTCATTGCGGCTGGCCTGGCGTTGCTGCAGCGTGGCTTCAGCCACCGCCAGGCTGGCCGTGGCCTGGCGTCGCCGTGCCTGCAGGCGTGAGGTGTCGAGCCGCGCCAGCTCCTGGCCGACCTGAACCCGGTCGTTGTCATCGACCAGAACCTGCTCGACGATGCCCGACAGTTCGCTGCCGACATCGACCTGATTGGTGGGTTCCAGGGTGCCGGTCGCCGTGACGGTGACCTGCAGTGCGCCACGCTCCACCGCTGCCGTTTCAAACGATAGTGCCGGATCGGACGATTGCTGCCGGCTTAGCGTCAGAGCCAGCGTCAGCAGGATGATCAGAGAGACCAGCAGTGTCAGCGGCCGGCGCCACAGGGACCGGCGGCGGGCGTGCTGGGCCAGAGCGGTGGCCAGATCGGTCGGGGAGGACGGCTGCTCAGCCATGGTTGTCGGTTGTCCTTTCTGTCGCTGGATTCCAGCCGCCGCCGGCGGCCTTGTACAGTTGCACCAGGGCGCGGAGCTGCTCCTGCCGGCTGGTGAGATATTGCTGTTGCAGGCTCAGGCGGCTCTGGCGGCTGTCGAGCACGGTTTCAAAATCGCTCAGCCCGGCATGGTACTGCTGCTGGCGCAGTTGTTCCACCGCTCGGGCGGCGGCCAGGGCTGCTGCCAGGTGCTGCTGTTGACGGTCACTGGCGCTGACGGTCTGCAGCGCGTTTTCGGTTTCTTCGACGGCGTTGAGCACCTGACCGCGGTAGTGGAGGAGCTGTTGCTCCAGCAGGATCTGCTGTTCGGCCAGCTGGGCCCGCAGACGGCCGCCGGCCAGCAGGCTCCAGCGCAGCTGGGGTGACAGCGAGGCGCTGGCGCGGTCAGAGCGCAACAGCTGGCTTAAACGGGGAGCCACCAGGCCGAGGGTGGCGGGCAGACTCAGGCGGGGATAGAGTTCGGCGGCGGCAACCCCCACCTGGGCGCTTTGCTGTGCCAGTTGCCGTTCGGCCTGGCGGATGTCGGGGCGGCGCCGCAGCACCTCGGCGGGCAGTCCGATGGCCAGCGCCGGCCGGTTCGGCGGCAGGCTGGCGGCGTCGGCCAGCAGCTTCTCCAACTCGGCGGCGGGGCTGGCGAGCAGGGTGGCCAGGGCATTGCCGGCACGGTGGCGCTGGTATTCGATGGCGGGCAGCTGGGCTTGCAGCTGGGCCAGACTCTGGCGGGCCTGGGTGGTTTCGAGGGCCGTGACCTGACCGCTCTGCTCGCGGTAGCGGGTCAATGTCAACAGCGTGCTGCGGGTGGCGATTTCCTGCCGCAGCAGCTCGTGCTGTTCAGCGCTGGCGCACAGATCCAGATAGTTGAGCGCTACCTCGGCCAGCAGCGAGACCTGCACATCCGCCAGCTCGGCCTGCTGCGCGCCGACGGCGGCATCGGCGGCCTCCACCGCGCGTTGCAGGCCGCCGAACAGATCCAGTTCCCAGCTGGCGTCAAGGCCGGCCTGATAAAGGCTGCTGCTGCCGCCACCGTTGTACGGACTGGCCCAGTTGCGACTGTAGCCGGCGCTGCCATCCAGTCCCGGTTGGCGCTGGGCCTGCTGTTGCAATCGCTGGCTGCGGGCCTGCCGCAGCCGCGCCTCGGCCAGCCGCAGGTCGGTATTGTGCTGCAGTGCCAGGGCGATCAGCTGATTCAGGCGCGGATCCTCGAACGCGCGCCACCAGTGCTGCAGTGTCGCCGGCACAGCGGCTGTCAGTGCCGGCGCCTGCCAGTGGGGCGGAGCTTCAGGCGGGAGCGGATGGTAATCCGGCCCGACCCGCAGACAGCCGGCCAGCAGCAGGGCCAGGCCGGCGGTGGTAAAGGTGGAGAACATCCGGCAGCGTTTCATGCACGTCCTTTGGCAGGACAGGCCGGCGAACAGCCTGTCGTTATTTGCGACGCCATCATTCCCGTAAGCATAGCAAAAGGCCCCTTGCTGACGGGTAAAGATTTGTCAAGATAGGGGCTGACTCCGCTGATGCCGGAGAAAAGCCGTCAGCCCGGAGGCTATTATGAAAGCCTTGTATCTGATTCGCCACGCCAAATCCGACTGGAGCCAGCCGCACCAGGCCGATTTCGACCGGCCGCTGAACGCGCGTGGTCAGCGTGCCGCCCCCGCCATGGCCGCCCGGCTGGCGCGCTGGCCTGAGCGGCCTGAACTGTTGCTGAGCAGCCCGGCCTGTCGTGCCCGCCAGACGGCCGTGGCCTTTGCCGCCGCCCTGCAACTGCCGCCGGCCAGACTGTGGTTTGATGCCCGGCTCTATGCCACCGGGCCCGAAGTCTTGCTGGAAATTCTACAGCAGCTGGATGGCCACTGGCAGGGCGTGGCCCTGATTGGCCACAATCCCGCTCTGGAGCAGCTGGGGCAGTGGTTGTGCCCCGCTGCGCCGGAGCACCTGCCGACCTGCGCCCTGCTGCATCTGCGGCTGGCCGTGCCGCTCTGGAGCGCATTGGCGCCAGGCTGTGGCCAACTGCAAGCCTATGATTTTCCCAAAAACCCTGTCACCGTCGCGCGTGCCTGAGCCGCCCAGCGCGATTTTCCCTTCGGAGGTTGCCATGAGTCCATCCCCCGCCCCGTTCGGCCTGAAAAAGAAGCACAGCCTCGCCTTTGCCCTGCCGTTGCTGGTGCGCGTCCTGCTCCGGCAGGCCGATCGGCAGCGCCACGCCATCCTGACCGGCGATGATCCCGAGGCGCTGCACCAGTACCGCGTGGCACTGCGCAAGGCGCGTTCGTTGCTGCGCCTGTTTCGCCGTCAGCTGGGACCCGTCGCTGCCCTGCTGGCGCGCCAGCTGGCGCAAACAGCCCAGATGAGCAACGGTCTGCGGGAGATCGATGTGCTGTTGCACGACTGGGCCGGCTGGTCGGAACGCCTGCCCGCCGAGTTGCAGCCTGCTGCTGGCGGGGTCCGGCTGAATCTGCAGGCCCAGCGCGATGTTGCCCTGCAGAGCTTTCGCCGCCAATTGGCGACCCTGCCGGCACCCCTTGAGCTGCTGGCCGATTCCCTCGATCCCAATGAGCGGGCCGACCGGCCCCTGAAAAAACCGCTGCGGCGCGTGTTCCGTCAGCAGAAACGCCGCCTCAAACGGGCGCGGCGGCAGTTGACTGCTGCCAGCCCGGCTGCCGATTTTCACCGCGCCCGCATCGCCGGCAAACGCTTGCGCTATCTGCTGGAGCTGTTCGCCGAGGTGCGGCTGCCGCGCCAGAACCGGCGCCGCATTGAACGGCTCAGGCAGCTGCAGGATCTGCTGGGGCAACTGCAGGATGCCGAAAGCCATGGCCATCATCTGGCCGGGCTGGCCGCCCAGCCGGTCTGGACGCAGCGGCAGCAGGCCGTACTGACCGCCGTGCGGGAGCAGCTGTTGCAGCAGGCCTGCCAGTTGCGGGAAGGTCTGCTGGGGCACAACGATCAGGGCCCGGCAAAATAATCCTTGCCGGCAGTGGCATCAATATGATAGTAAAAGTCAAAATCAAATAGGCGGAACGTTTTACGGCCAGTGCCAAGAGTGGCGCTGGAAGTGAAGGCGTGACCAGGAACCTGCACAGGCTCCGGTTGCGCCTTTTTTTATTGTTCAGGTCGGAGGAAGACAGCCATGACGGCGGAACAACGCTTCAGTCAACGGGCGCGCAGACTGCTTGATGCCACGCCGCTGCTGGCCCAGGCGGATACCACCCTGGTGCAGCAGCTGGGTGTGCGGGCGCGGCGGCGGTTGTTGCCGCTGCGCCAGCAATGTATTGATGGCGAGGAAATGCGCCAGCGGATCTTTTTTGTCGTCAGCGGTTCATTTCATCTACTGCGCCAGACGCCAGACGGCGAGGAGGTGCTGGTGAGCCGCTATGGCCCCGGCGATTTTTTCTGTCTGGCAGCGGCCTTCAGCGGCAGCGGTCCGTTGGGCTATGCCGTCAACACCAGCCCGGCTCAGCTGCTGAGCTGGGCTTTGCGCGATTTTCAGGCTCTGATGCGGACGGACAGCAGCCTGGGGGAACGTCTTCTGCATCAGATGGCCTGGCAGGTGGAGCAGGAACGGCAGATGCGAACCCTGCTGTGCTGCTGCAGGGCGGAAAACCGGGTGGCGGCCTATCTGCTGTACCGCCGTCAGGCGTGCCGGCCGCAACCCGACGACGCCCAGCTGGATCTGAAGCCTTTGAGTCTGACGGCTGCCGAACTGGGCCTGGCGCGCGAAACCCTGTCGCGCTGTCTGCACCGCTTGCAGCGCCAGCAGATCATCCAGTGTCAGCGCGGCCAGGTACGGATTCTGCGCGAACTGGGTCTGCGGCTGCTGGTCGGTACCGGGGCTGAAGCCGGCCAGGGGATGAGCCTGCCGGACAGCTGAGGCGCGCCGGCGGGCGCGGATCGTCCAGCAGGCTGTTGAAAAACAGCCTGCTGGAGCCCATGGATGGGCTCACAAAATCAATCATTACTTCGTAATGGATTGATTTTGTGAGCAAGACGGAAATCGCATTTTCGGCTTGCGTCGTTGAAAAAACCCCGGAAGGGACTTTTTCAACATCCTGCTAGGCCGAGCCGGACGGCCGGGGCAGGAGCGGACGGGTGAGACGCCGGACGAGAATCTGCTTGCCGGCTTCCAGTGGCAGGTGCAGGTGCAGGCCGTCCTGGCTGGTTACCATCAGCTGCTGATCCCCACTGAAACGACAGATCCGCTTGCTGCGAACCTCCAGCAGGCGCAGGCGCGTGTCGGGCCAGATGCCCAGGCGCTGCAGACGCTCGATGGCCCAGGGGCACCCCAGCAGCTGGACAACCGTAAAATCACATTCCGCCGCTGTCAGGGAGAACTGACGGATATGCGATCCGCTTCTGCCCAGAATGCGGGCGGCGTCGCCTTCGGACAGTCGCAGCAGGCCCTGCCCTTCCAGCAGGGTCAGGTAGTCCATGGGCGGCAGTTTGCGAATCAG
The DNA here is from genome assembly GCF_900101955.1 of Desulfuromonas thiophila. NCBI lineage: Bacteria > Pseudomonadati > Thermodesulfobacteriota > Desulfuromonadia > Desulfuromonadales > Desulfuromonadaceae > Desulfuromonas > Desulfuromonas thiophila. The sequence goes on from NZ_FNAQ01000001.1 coordinate 101,226, forward strand.
GCGGATGGGATCGTTTTCGTGAAAGCCGAGCTGTTCCAGCGCGGTGGCAAAGTCGGCACTGGCGGTGGTTCCTTCCAGATGGCCGGTCTGGCCCGGTTCCATGTCGATCAGGGGGATGCGGCGGCCGTCGCCGTCGAGATGGACGATGGTTTGCAGCCCCATGCCGGCACTGAGCACCACCTCGCCGTTTTTACCGCGCACGCGCACGGTCTGGGCCTGCAGGGTTTCATCCAGCCGCACGATGCGGCAGCCCCGGCCGAAGCCCATTTTGCCCAGCTGCTGACGCCAGGGCTCGGCCAGGATGGCCTGGACTTCCAGCGGTTGATCGAAGGGGGCCTGATCCAGCGACAGAAGCTGCTCAGTGGTCATGAGGGTTGTCCTTTGGCGATGTGGGCCGGGCGGCCGGATCGGACGCTGACAGGCCCCTGGTGGCACAGTAGCCGAGGATGCCGACCGTGTTGAGGTTATGCAGCAGTGCTGCGGTCAGCGGCCGGATGCAGCCGGTCAGGGCCAGCAGCAGGAAGAGGCTGTTGAAGCCGATGGTGGCGTAAAAACAGTCCTGGATGGTTTTCCCGGTGCGGCGGGCCGCATCCAGAGCGGTGGCCAGGCAGGCGAGATCCTCCTGCAGCAGCAGGGCCTGGGCGGCATCCTTGGCCAGGTCGGCACCGCAGGGCAGACTGATTCCGACATCGGCCGTCACCAGCGCCGGCGCGTCATTGACGCCGTCGCCGATGAAGGCGGTGTAGTGGCCCTGGTCCCTCAGCTGTTGCACGATGCCGGCCTTGTCCTCCGGTTGCAGTTCCCAGTACAGGGCGTCAATCTGCGGCAGCGCCTGCAACAGCGCCCGGGCGGTCGACTCCTGGTCGCCGGTCAGAACCACAATCCGGCGGATGCCGTTCTGTTTCAGGCGGGTCAGGATACCGGCGGCCTCGGGCCGAATCCGGTCGCGCAGGGCGATCAGACCTTCAAGCCGGCCGGCGCGACTGACGTAAAGCAGGTTTTTGCCCTGGTGCGCAAAGGCCGCGGCCGGCTCGGCGGCGGCGCCGCAGTCGATGCCCTCATCCTCGGCGACAAAATGGTGGCTGCCGACCAGCACCTGCTGGCCGTCGACATGGGCCGACACGCCGTGTGCCACGATGAAGTCGACCTGGCTGGTGGCCGGCAGGGTCAGACCGCGGTCGCGCGCGGCGCGCAGTACCGCCTTGGCCACCGGGTGGGCGTAATGTTCCTCGGCTGCCGCCGTCAAGGCCAGCAGGCCATTCTCGTCCAGGTGGTTGAGGGGCACGATGTCGGTGATGAACAGCTCACCCTGTGTCAGGGTGCCGGTCTTGTCGAAGACCAGGGTATCGACCCGCGCCAGCTGGTCGAAGGCCTGGGCGCCCTTGACCAGCACCCCCTGCTGGGCGGCGCGGTACATGGCGGTTTTTACGGCGATGGGTGTCGCCAGCTTGATGGCGCAGGAGTAGTCAACGGTCAGGGCCGCTGCCGCCCGGCGCAAATCGCCGGTCAGCAGAAAGATGCCGCCGCCCAGTGCCAGGGTGACGGGCACCAGCCGGTCGGCCAGTTCGTCGCTACGCTGCTGGGTGCGCGACCGCTGGCGCAGGGCCTGCTCCAGAAACCGGTTGATGCGCGCCAGGCCGGTATCGCTGCCGACCGCCTCCACCCGAATGACGATGCGCCCCTCCGTGACCAGGGCGCCGGATGGCACGCTGTCGCCGGCCTGGCGGTGGACCGGTAGCGCCTCGCCGGTGATGGAGCTCTGGTTCAGCAGCGCGTCACCACGGCAGATCGTGCCGTCCAGCGGCACCAGCTCGCCCGGCCCGCACAGCAGCAGGTCACCGGTTCGTACCTGGGCCAGGGGGGTCCGCACCTCGATGCCCTCCCGTTCCAGCCAGACCTGCTCCACCTGTGGCCGCAGCAGGGTTCGTAACAGGCCGGTGGTCTGATCCTCCGAGCTCTGCCGCAGGTATTCCCCCACATTCAGCAGCAGCACGATCATGTTGGCGGTGAAATAGTCGCGCCGTAGCAGGGAAATGCCCACGGCGCCAGCGTCGAGAACCTCGACCTTGACGCCGCGGTTCAGCAGGCCGTCCGCGCCGGCCAGCAGGGTCGGCAGGCCGATCAGCAGACTGATGGTGCCCTGCAGCGTCGGCGGCAGCAGCCGCAGCGACACGATTGACAGGCCCAGAAACGCCAGATTAAGGGGGTTGATGGCCGGCTGCGGCGGCTCGAAGCAGCGGAACGCTTCGCCGGGCAGCGGATCGAAGCGGGCAAGAATCGCGGCACGGGTGGCCGGCGCGCCATCGTGCTGCAGCACCAGCGTGGCGGCGGCGCGGTTGACGCGCACCTGCGTCACGCCGGGGATGTTTTCGAGCAGCGCCTGCACATACAGCGGGTCGCTGCGCCGGTCGCGCAGGGGCGGCCAGCGCAGCCGCAGTCGGCGGGGCAGCTCGTGAACGATCTCCGGCGCGGCCATGACTCAGCTGTCCCGGCCGGCGCGGGCGGATGTGCGCGCCGGCGGATACAGGTTGTAGTGCCAGACCGAAAAGCCCACCAGCGCCAGACCCTGCCAGGTATGGCGGGCAATCCGGCGCCGGCGGTTGCCCGTGCCGGCCGCACTGACTACCAGTGCGGCCAGCGTGGCGGTCATGCCAATCTTGGCCAGGGTGCGCAGCTCAGGCGTTGTCATGGCGGCCGGCTTATTCCTTCTCCGGCGCCGACTGACTCATTTCGGCGCGCACATCCTCGAACTTTTCCTTAAGCTCCTCGGCGCTGGCCTGAATGGCGCTGAACAGCGCCGTGGTGCCGCGGATCAGCGACTTCTGCACGCGATCGTTGCTCAGCAGCAGGGCCGCACCGGCTCCGACCAGCGCGCCCAGCCAGAAGCTGTTGCCGCTGGCGGGCGCGGGGCTGGCCGGGCTGACGGCGGTCTGGGGCGGGCCGAACAGCACCGGGCCGTTGTAGCCGGCCGGATTGAAGCCGTGGAAGGCCGGGGCGACGCCGACGGGTGCGGCGCTCGCGGCCGGCGGTTGATGGGCGCTGCAGGAATGTGTGACCGGTGGTTGCATGAATGACCCCCTTGTTGACTATTTGGTTGCGGCCGCTTTTTTCTTGCCGGACAGATTGATGGCGTAGCCGACGCCGGTCGCCGCCGCCAGCAGTACCACCCAGCTGGTCACCCGGCTGCCGCCGACCGATTGCACGGCGGCGGTGGCCACGGCGGCAGCGACACCGGTGCCGGCGCCCTTGGCCAGACTGTCGACCATGGCCTCATTGAGGGACAGTTCCTCCTGCCGGACCCGGTGCAGGTTGGCCCCGAGGGCCGCGGTGGCGCCGATGACGGTGCCGAAGATGCCGCTCTGCAGCACCAGGTTGGGCTGGATCAGGCTTTTGCTGACAGGATAGCTGGCGCTGCTGGTGGGCGCGGGATGGGTATGCATGAACATTCTCCTTGTTGTCGGTTCGGATTCAGAAACGCCGGCCGTCGGGCCAGGCGGCTAGTTGCTGCTGGTGGCGTCTGCGGCGCTGCCGTCGCCGCCACGGAACAGGCCGGTGAGGGCCTCACGGATGCCATCATTGCTGACCAGCAGGGTCAGGCCGCCACCGATCAGCACGCCCTTCCAGAACGAGCCGCTCGGGCTGGTCAGTTGCGACAGCCCGCCGGCGACATCGCTCAGATTCATCTCCCCGCGCGAAAACTTCTGCGCCAGCTCCAGAAAATGCTCGGTCTGCTGCTGGGCGCTCTGGGCCGGGTCGTGGTGTTCGCAGGCGCTTGCCTGGGGTGGCGGGCCATGGGTGGTCACCGGCCGGGCCATCTGTTCCTGCTGCCAGGCGTGCAGCTGCTGCCACAGCGCCTGCTGACCGGCGGCCAGCTGGCCCAGCATGGCCTGCACCTGCGCCAGGTTCGCCGCTTCGGCCGCCGCCGGCGGGCTGGTCTGACTGTGAGATTGACAATCCGTTGCCGGCGGCGTCTGGCGCGGTCCGGACGTTTCCTGTTGCACCTGCTCCTGTCCCATCATGCCTGTTCTCCTTCTAGCGAATGCGTCCAGATCGACAGCAGCTCTTCTGCCAATGCCGGACGGCCCTCGGGGGCGCTGTTGATAATCCTTTCCCACATCTGACAGGGGATCACAGCGGGATCGTAATCAATCACGAGGGAGCCGTTCTTGCCGTTGATACGGTAATGCTGCACACCGGGCAACTGGCCGGCCAGGCTCTCCAGCGCGATGTCCGCCAGGCCCTTTTTGGCCGCCAGCGGAAACTTGATGCGGATACGGCCGCGGATGTGGTGCGCGATGCGGGCATAGTCGGCAACGCGGAACAGCTCGGTGATGGCCTGGCGTTTTCGGGTTTCGGTCATGAGGCTTTCTCTGTTGCGTGGGACGCGCCGGCATCGGTGCCGGCGGTCGCAGGGGGTGTCAGCTCGTTGCTTGCCGGGCCCAGGCCGGGGCTGTCCCAGCCCAGCAGGCGGCCTGAATTGACGACGATGCCCAGGGTGTGCACGATGTGCAGCGCCCCCGCCATCAGCGGTGTCAGCAGGCCGGCGGCGCCGAAAATCACCCCGCCCAGGTTGGTCCACATGGCCAGCTGGTGATTCTGCTCGATGGTTCGCAGGGTTTTGCGGCTCAGCTGACGCAGTTTCACCAGCCGTTCCAGGGCGCTGTCGGCCAGGGCGATATCGGCCGCCTCGATGGCCACCTCCGCGCCGCCGGCCCCCATGGCGATACCCACCCGGGCGTTGGCCAGCGCCAGCGCGTCGTTGACGCCGTCACCCACCATCACGATGCGCTCGTGCGTCGCTTCGAGTTCTTTCAGATAACGGGCCTTGTCCTCCGGCAGCAGTTCGGCGCGCCAGCTGTCAAAAGCGAACTGTTCGGCCACTGCCCGCGCCATCCTGTCGGTATCGCCGGTCACCAGATGCATTTCCTTCACGCCGTCGGCCCGCAGCCAGGCCAGCACCGCCGCCGCTCGGGGTCGCACCGGATTGGCGATGGCCAGTAGGCCGCTGACCCGGCCGGCGCGGGCCACATAGACCAGGCTGTAGCCCAGCTCGGCCTGCTCCCGCGCCGCCTGCGCCAGGCTGTCGATGGCCACGGCGTTGTCCTGCATCCATTTGTCGTTGCCGACCAGTACCTCGGCGCCGTCGATCAGGGCCGCTACGCCCCGGCCGATGACAAAGTGGCACTGGGCATGAACCGGAAGGTTCAGGCCGCGTTCCTGTGCCGCTGCCACGATGGCCCGCGCCATCGGGTGCTGGGTATGGCGTTCCGCCGCTGCCGCCAGGGCCAGCAGGCGGTCGGGATTTTGCCGCGCCGAGCGCGGTGTCACGCTTATCAGGGTCGGGGTTTCCAGGGTCAGGGTGCCGGTCTTATCAAAGCAGAAGCAGTCGGCTTCAGCGATCTGTTCCAGATAGTAGCCCCCCTTGATCAGCACCTGATTGCGCGCCGCATTGGCCAGGGCGGCGGAAACGGCCGTCGAGGCCGCCAGTACCGTGGCGCAGGGGCAGGCCAGCACCAGCAGCACGGTAAAGGCCCGCGTCGGGCTCAGGGTCAGCAGCAGGGTGCCGCTGACGGCGACCAGGCCGAGCTTCATCAGCCGGTTGGCCAACTGGTCGGCGCGTTTCTCGGCCGGCGCCCGGTTGCTCAGAGACGATTCGACCAGATGCAGAATGCGGCACAGATAGGTGGCGTCGCCCACCCGCTCGGCGCGGACGAAGATGACCCCCTGATAGACGATGGTGCCGGCGTAGACACTGTCACCGGCGTGGCGCATTTCCGGTTCCGCCCGCCCGGTTACCGGTGCTTCGTCAACCAGCGCCTCGCCATTGAGAATCAGGCCGTCGACCGGAATCTTCTCGCCGGGGTGGCAGACCACCGTCGCGCCGGCGTGGATCTGCTCGACCGGAATTTCAACCTCCACTCCGTCCACCAGAATGAAGGCCTGTTTCTGCGTCAGCTCCAGAATTTCGCGGATGGCGCGGTGCGAACGGCGGCCGACATAGTCCTCCAGCAGCAGCCCGATGCGCAGAATCCAGATGACCTCCAGCGCGGTCAGGGCCTGGCCGAGGAAAATGGCCAGAAAGCAGGTGGCGGCCAGAAAGGGGAACAGGCTTTTGTGCCGGCCGCTGCGCAGATCGTCCCAGGCGTGGCGCAGCAGCGGATAGGCTCCCACCAGAGCCACGGCGGAGGTCAGGCTCAGCGGGGCCTCGGAGACCGGTTTCTTCAGCAGGCCCTGACGCAGCGCCACCCAGGCCACATAGAGGGTCAGCGCCACCACGCCGATCACCTGCCGCACCAGCGAGGGCGGATCCCTGCGGTCGGGGTGGCAGCGCGAGCAGACCAGATCGCAGTGGCCACTCGCCAGGGCCAGCGGCGCCGCCAGCGGCCCGGGCGCTGTCAGGGTTTGCAGTTGCGCCAGCAGCTGGCGCCGCAGTCCGGTCGCGGGGGCGAAGGTCAGCACCAGGCTGCCGGAACGGAAACGGGCATCGATCCGCACGCCTGCCAGACCGCCCAGTTCGGTTTCCAGCCATTTCGCCAGGGCGCGATTGTGGCGCAGCCCCTGAACGCGCAGGCGCAGCCTGCCGGGAATATCCTGCTTAACGCTGAAACGCATGGCGGCTCCTGTCAGGAAACGCAGGGTGAAGGGTGTGGCCAGGGGAACAACTGCGGCGGAGGTGTCAGCCTGTCGCGGCTACGCTCTGCGGCACTATAGGTCGGGCAGGCGGGGGCGTCTGTGACCTCGATCACAAAAACGGCCTTTTTGTCGGCCCGGCGGCACCGTCGCTGCCGCCGGGCCGGTTTTTATCGGGCGAATGTCAGAAAAGATGCCGTGCTGTGCTTTTGGTCACAGTTTCGCGCCAATACTTTCGGCTACAGTGTCTGATCGGACCGCTGGTAGTTGGCATTGCAGGTTGTTTCTCGGAAAAACAGAGCAGCCGCGATCACCGGGCCGGCAGAGGTGGCGCAGGGGTTGCCACCGACCGGGGTACAGCCGCATACCCGGAAATACAGGACTCCGACGCTCCCGGCGGCCGGGAACGGGGTTGAAGGACGGGTGGTGACACAGATGACGTACGAGGCGATCGACGGGTTCCGGATCAATCTGAACGACCGCGGAGTTCACTATGTATTTGACAGCTTTCTCGACATTCTGCTGCAGTTGCTGGCTTATCGCGACCACTACACCTACCAGCATTCGCTGCGGGTGGCCGCGCTGTCGTGCCGTATCGGCGAGCGCCTGGGGCTGGCTGAGGACGAGATTCTGGCGCTTGAGCACGGCGGCCTGATTCATGACATCGGCAAACTGTCGATTCCCGACGATGTGCTGCTCAAGCCGGGCCGGTTTTCTCCCGTCGACCGCTGTATCATGAACAGCCATTCGCTCATTGGCGCACGGCTGTTCGAGAATCGCGGCATTGACGAACGCATTGTCGAGATCATTCTGCGCCACCACGAACGGCTCGATGGCAGTGGCTATCCCGAGGGCCTTGGCGCGACCGGGCTTTCCATTTTTCCGCGGATCGTGGCGGCGGCCGATGTCTACGAGGCGCTCACGGCCCGACGGCCCTACAAGCCCGATCGCAGTTCGGCCGAAGCCCTCGACCTGCTGTGGCTCGATGTCCGTGACGGCAAACTTGACGGCGCCGTCGTTGAAGCCCTGGCGACGGAGGTGCGCGACTGGAATCCCCTGACGGTTCAGGGTCACAACCCGGTCGAGGATCTGGTCCGGCTGGAGGATTTTCGCCAGACCTGCTATTTCCGTGAGCCCCTCAGCCAGTTTTACAGCTACCGCTACCTGTTTTCCTTCGACCAGAATCGCCAGACACCCCTCAGTGCCGCGCCCTATGCCTTGTTCGCGCTGTGTTTCAAGCACCTGAAACGGCACAACCAGCAAAGAGGCTATCTGGAAATGGATGAGATTCTGTGCGCCATCGGCGAACGGCTGCAGGAGCGCATCGCCGCGCGGGTCGATTTGAGCCCCCGGCAACAGGAACCCCCGCTGCTGTTTCTGAAAAAGGGCGCCGACTACATTATTTACAATCGCTTCGATCGCCAGCGCTGCCGCCTGCTGCGGCGGCTGGTCGCTGACTGTATCAACGAGGCCGATGTTCGCTGGGGCCTGGAATGCGAATGCCGCCACCGCCATTTCGATGCCGGCGAACCCTTCGCCCTGGCTCTCGATCTGCTTTTTGCCGCCGAGGTGAACAGTGATTGCACCCGCCCTGACACCACCTGAAAAAATCGTTGCACCGCAAACCTGCTTCCATGTCTGGCGCCTAGGCATGACCGGCCGGACGGCCCTGGTCATCGCCCTGCTGGTTGTGCTGCCGCAGGCCTTCATTGCCTGGCTGATTGAAACCGGCAGCCTGCCGCCCGGTAAAAACTACTTCTTCACCGTTCCGCTTCTTGTCGCCATCCTCATCCTGCCGCTGGCCCGCTGCCTGGCCTATTTCCTCGTCAATCGCGATCTGCAGGTGGTCAACCGCTTCTGTCAGGAAATCCAGCAGGGCAACTACGGGGTACGGTTCGACCTGCCCAACGAGGGGGAAGACGAGGACGCCTTCATCGTGCTGCAACGCAATCTCTCGCGCATGAGCCGCGATCTGTCCCTGCGCCGGGAGGCGACATTCCAGCACTTCCGCGCCATGGCGGAAGAGGCCAGTACCGATCCCCTTACCGGTCTCTACAACCGCCGCTTTCTCGAACAGCTGTACGGCCGCTGCGGTCCCGGCTTCTGCGCCGAAGGCGCACAGATCAGTGCCCTCTGCATTGACTGCGACCGCTTCAAACAGGTCAACGACAGCCTTGGCCACCATGTCGGCGACCGGTTGCTGCGCGATCTGGCACAGTGCATTCTCGGCGCCATCCGCGAGGGCCGCGACATTCCCCTGCGTCTTGGCGGCGACGAATTCGCCGTGCTGCTGCCACACGCCAATCTTGATCAGGCGGAAAAGATCGCTCACCGCATCCGCCAGCTGTACCACCAGGTCAAGGTGCCCATGACCTCCCTGTCCATCGGTATTGCCGCCACGGCCTGCCAGCCCGGCAGCTGCCGCGAGCGACTCGATGCCCTGATCCGCGCCGCCGATGCCCAGGCCTATCAGGTCAAAAGGCGTGGCGGCGACGGTGTCGCCCGCCCGGCCGCCGAAGCGCTGGACTGAGCAGGGCTGTCACCAGCAAAACAGGCCCAGACTGATCAGCAGCGGAAACAGCAGCGTCAGCTGCCAGTCGCGTTTTGTCAGCCGTCGGCTGGCGGGTTCACGCACCAGCAGCCAGGCCAGCACCAGCCCGCAGATCACCACCAGCCCCGGCACGAAGCACTCGCCGATCTGGGCCAGCAGCAGGGCCAGCCACAGTCCCGCCGGGGCCAGGTGCAGGCGCGGCCGCCAGCCGGGCAGCGGCAGTGTCGGGCCGGGGCGCAGCTCCAGCCGCGCCAGGGCGGCGCCGAGCAGGGCCACCACAAAGGCGTCGGTCACGCCGAACAGAGGCAGGGGCAGCGGCGTCCCCGGCAGCAGCGCCTTGACCAGCAGGCCATCGGCCAAAGGCGGTGGTCCCTGGCGGCCGGTCTGGTAATAGGTGCCAATCTGCTCGACGGCGATGGCCGTCGGTCCCTTGCGGATGCTGCACAGATCGGCCCAGGCGGCCACCACGCACACTGGCGCCAGCTCGGCCGGCCGCCGCAGGCCACGGGCCGTCAATTGTCCCAGCAACGCCGCCGCCAGCAGAAGCAGGCCGGAATGCAGCAGCGCCGCCAGCGGGCCGGGGCCGCCGTCCGGCCGGATCAGCAGGCCGGGCAGCAGCAGGGCCAGGCTCGCCACCAGCAGCCAGCGCTGCCGGCCGTCGCCCCGGATTTCAAGGGAGCGCAGGGCGTCGGCCAGCCGCGTCGTCAGGGTCAGCAGCAGGGCCGCCAGCAGCACCAGGGTTGCCGTGCCGCCCGACCAGGGCAGCTGGCCGAACAACCAGCCGCCCAGGGGCACAAGTGCCAGCAACAGCAGAACTCTAAGCATGAGGTTTCCTTTCCCGGCCGTCGCCGCCCGGAAAGGGCCGCTGGCGCTGGCTGGACTGTCAGACGATGGCCGCGACACCACCGTGGCCGAGGTTTCGCGCCGCCGGCGAGCATAGCGGAAAAAAACGCCCGTTTTCGTGACCTGGATCACAAGAAGACCGCCGAAATCTCCGTCCGACGCATGAATAGCTGCGTGATTCCATGATGTTGCAACTTTTTTGGGCAATGTGCAGGAAAAATGCATGTCTGTGCTTCTGGTCACATTTTTTATCTGCTGGCTGGGTTACAGTGCCTGACGTGACAGGGATTGTCAGCCACGACGGATGGGGCCGGTGCCCTCCAGCGCCCAGGTGAATCCCCAGACCCGATTCGCAAAGCCAGGGCCATGTGATGATACTGATAATGCTATTCAGTATCTTGTAAAAGCTGAAACACGCAGCTGGCCTGCATTGGTCGCCATGTTCAGAGAAGGAGGACGTTTTCCGTGCTCAGCCAGTTGCCCCGCGATGACCGCCTCGATCCGGTCAAGACCAAGCTCAACGATCTGGTGGAAGAGGTTTTCAGGCATGACGGTTACGGCCGTATCGAGGTGGATATGCGCTTTCTGCGTCGTGGCCAGAAGGAAATCATCCTGCGCTGCGGTAAGGAGTACCGCTTCGTGGTGGATTTTGTGGAAGAGGCGTGAACAGCGCCGGAGGCTAAGTGAAAAAACGCCCTCTCGCCAGCGGTGACCAGGGCAGCGAGCAGATCACGGCCGCGGGTGCGGCCAGCCTGTCGCGGCGGAGCGCCGGAAGGAGATGTGCACAGGCGCACAAACAGGAAAAACGGACGCGCAGTTTCCAGCCAAACCCGTCGCGAGGCGGGGGCGGAAAACCACGGATCCCCCAGGGATGGCCGGGTTGCCGGAAGCCGGACGAACAGACCAATCCGGGCCTGACCGGGCGGACCCCGCAAGCGGGGCGCGAAGGCGGGCAATCCGCCGACAACGGCAACGAAAGGGGAAGGAAAATGAAACATTCGAGGTTACGTCGCTTGCTGAACCAGCTGCTGCCGGCCCTGCGCCGCCCGCGCCTGGCCGCCCAGCAGGGCTTCACCCTGCTGGAAATCCTGGTGGTGCTCACCATCATGGGCTTCCTCATCGCCATGGTGGCGCCGCGCCTGTCCGGCATCACCAGCGGCGCCGGCGGCACCGTGTGCGACAGCAACAAGGGGCGGGGCCGCGATTACGTCGCGGGTTTTTATGAGAAGTACAACCGCTATCCCAACAAGCTGACCAACCTGGTCATGGACGACGCTGCTGTTGCGATGGGCACTGCGGGCAAGTTCCAGATTGTACCGGTTGACGATCAGGACCCCGAAACCAAAGCCGAGGTCATCAAATACGAGCAGGCCAGCGCCTTCCGTCATCTGGTGCATCATCTCAATGCCGCCGAAGCCAAGGAGCTGATCGGCCTGGGCATCACCCATCTGGTCAACCTCAACGACTACACTGGCCTGGCGGACAACGGCTCGGGCGGCTATCAGGCGGCCACGGGCCGTGATGCCAGCGGCCCCGGCCGGCTGGGCAACTGGCGTCCTGTCAATGCCATCGCCACACCAGCGCCCCTGCGTGAGGTGGTGAAGGTGCAGGAGGGCCTCGGCGTGGCCATGTCCGGCTGCGGCGCGGTTGATCCGGCGGCCAACACGTTCTTCTTTACCCAGGGCGAGCGCAACTGGGGCATGGAAGACACCTTCGGCCGCATTGTCCTGACCATTGGGCCGGACAGTGAACTGGTGGAAAAGGGCATGATCACCAAGGCCGGCACCGCGCCCGGCGGCCAGCGCAACAGCGATCTGTACACCTTTGACGAATATGCCGTCATCCTGCCGCGTCTTGAAGCCACCAGCGCCCGTCTGACTGATTCCGCCGCCACCTTTGCTGCCTGCTGGGGTAGTGGCACGACAAACGCGAACACTCTCAAGAACGTGACCAAGTTCATCTGGCCCAAGGGCCAGGGTCCGGCCGAGGGTAGCGCGGGCTGGACCGCCAGTGGTTACACCATTGCCACCAACCTGATGAATCTGGCTGTCCGGCAGCAGGTTGACCTGACGGCGGCGCAGGAGCCCTGGCAGTTCATGAAGCAGCGCGATCAGGGTGGCGACCAGTACGGTTACAACCTCAACGGCAACCCATACTTGCAGTAACAGCAAGGACGCGGCGAGCCGCGCCGCAACGGAAGGGATGAACCCGATACCGGCCCGCCGCAAAGGCGCGGCGGGCCGACAACACAACAGCAGGAGAGGAGGTGTCACGGGCCGTACGGGCCGCCAAGCGGTCCGCCTGTCGCGGCAGGGCGCCGGAAGGGAACAAGGCAGTCTTTCCGATCAAGCCTAACCCGTCGCGAGGCGGGGGCGGAAAACCACGGATCCCTCGGGGATGGCCGGGTCGCCGGAACAAGAAAAGGTCGATAGCCAGGTCGTAACTGCTTCGTGGCAGACCCTCGGGCGGGGTTGTCGCGCAACACCCACGTATCCTTCAGGGAGAATGAACACAATGAAAGCTGTTCTGCTGAAAAAACTGCGCCGTCTGCAGGCGCAACAGGGTTTTACCCTGCTCGAAATCCTCGTCGTGCTCACCATCATGGGCTTTTTGATCGCCATGGTCGCCCCGCGTCTGGCCGGCATCTCCGGCGGCGCCGTCGATACCGTCTGCGACAGCAACCAGAACCGCATGGTCAGCTATCTGGGGGCCTATTTTGAAAAGACCAACCGCTTCCCGGACAAACTGACCAACCTGGTGTCGGAACTGGCAACGGCTGACACCTATACCATCCCCGCGGTTTCCGATGACGATCCGGAAAACGGGCCGGAAACCCTGGCTTCCGAGTTCATGGGCCGCAACCACTTCCGCATTCACTATCTGAATGCCAAGGAAGTTGCCGAACTCAAGGGCATGGGCATCGTCAACCTGTTCAACCTGAATGCCTATGAGTGGATGGACGATGCTGGCACTCTCAAGGCGGGTTATGACGCTGCTGGTACCAACCCGACCGAAGTGGCGTTCACAGCCATTACCGCTGCTGACCAAAAACCCTCCATGGAGCAGGTTGCTCTGAAAACTGCCGCCACAACTGGTGACGTTCTGGACAACCCCATTGCCGTGGCCATGGTCGGCATGGGCGTTGCTTCCAATGCCGATGCCGCTTTCGCAGTCGCTGACGAAGAGCGCGGTTGGGGTGAGCCGGACTTCCTTGGCCGCATCGTGCTGGGCATGGGTCCGGAATCGGGCCTGATCACCGCCGGCATCATCAGCAACGCCGCCCATTGCCCCGGCGGCATCCAGAATGCCGACAACGTCACCTACAACGACTACAACGTTGTGCTGCCCCGCCTGGCCTCTACTGTTGACCGCATGACGTCGACGAATCTGCCCGCTACCGCGATTGCTACTCCAAAAGCGCTGAAAGCCGCTGCTTATGACGACGAGCCCGCAGCTTCTTACAACATTGTCGATCAAACAACGAATACGGACAACTTGAACCTGCGTACCCGCACCTTCGACATCACCGCAGCTCAGGAATCCTACCAGTACGCCACCCAGTGCCCCGAGGGCCATATGTATCCCGAGGATGACGGCGAGTTCTGGGGTATCGACCTGCTTAACGACAACACCATCTAATCAGCCCGGCTGATGTTTCACCCCCGGCGGGGGCACTGCAGTGCCCCCGCCATTTTCCGGCCGGTTCGTGGCTTGAGGGCGGCGCTTGGGTGCGCAAGGGTCGCCCCCAGATCATGAAAAGCAGGGATACCGAAGGTGTCAGCCGTCCCGCCCGTGCGTCGTGGGGCCGGGGCTGGCCTTCAATGCGGACGGGGCCGGCGGCCCCTGTTCGAAAAAGGGCGCGGGCTGGCCCGGGGAGTGCGAATGAACGAGCAGAGTGTGCAGCAGAGGGAACAACAACGCGAGCAACAGCGGGAACCGATGACCTGGCCGGTGCAATCGGCTGTCGCGCGTGGCCGTGCCGGTAGCCCGGCGGAAACCGTGCCGGCGCGGACGGAAGCGCGGCTGGTGGCCGCCCCCGGCTGGGAGCCGGCGCGGTTGCGGCCGGATGGCAGTCGCCGGCTGGGGGAAGCGGTCGGCTGCGCGCGGGGGGCCGTGCCGCGCCAGATCGGCCATGAGGGCGCGACGGCGCAACGGGCCGAGCTGCTGGTGGCCGGGCCGGAGGTGGAGGCCTCGGCCGGCCAGCTGCTGGTGACGCGCAACCGCGATCTGACCGCGCGGGAAATTCCGCTGCGCTTTGTGCTGGAAAAGGCGGTCTGGAAATTCGGCAAGTTGCGCCTGTGGGGTTCGGTGCGCAATCCGGCGGCGCAGCCCTATGGCTGCGTCAGGGTGGTGTTCACCGCGCGCGACCTGGAGGGCCGTTTTCTCGGCCGCAAGGCCTGGTTTGTCGATCCCTGGCATGTCGGTTGCGGTCAGGTGGGCTATATCGAGGACTATTTCGTCGATTGTGAAGGTCGCCGGCCGGCAACCATCGAGTACGCCGTGCAGGGCGAAAGACGCTGACAGCCGCTGGTGGCGGTCGCGGGCGGAAATCGACCATGAAGGAATTCCTGCTTATCGGGTCGTCCTGGCCCCGGCAGCGCCAGGCGGTGGGGCAGGCCGGCTTCACCCTGCTGGAGGTGTTGCTGGTGCTGTTTGTCCTCGGCCTGATGGCCGCCATGGTGCTGCCGGCCATTGGCGGACTGGATAACCGCGCCCGTGCCGAGATCACCCGCGCCAACATGGCGCTGCTGCGCAACGCCATTGTCGGGCCGGCGGATCGTTTTGACGCCGAGGGCCGGCCGCTGGTGGGCGGCTATGTCGGCGATCTGCACCGCTGGCCCGATCTGTGGGAGCCGCGCGCGGAAATCCGCCCCAGCGCCAGTGTCTCCGGCTGGGACAGCCCGGCGAGCATGACGCCCGGTCTGGGTCAGGGGCCGGACTACCGGATGGACGAGAATCTGGTCTTCTTCCGTCCATCCGGCAGTTTCAAGGCCAGGCGCTGGCACTGGCAGCGGCCCTACCGGCGGCTTTACGACGACACGACCAATAACGCCGATCATATCGGCGGGCTGGAAACGGAAAACGAGGGCCAGCCGCGCGGCCTGTGGACACGCTATCCCGAGGATCTGCCGTTTGATATCGGCGCCGGCGCCAGCCCGCACCGGGCGCCGGGGTTTGACCTGGGGCCGAACTGGAAAGGGCCGTACATCAACCCGCCGCTGGATGGGTTGCTGGCCGATGCCGACCATCTGGCGACCAGCGATGCCGATTACGCGGCATTGGAGCCGCGCTGGCACAGCAGTGGCGCCCATGCCAACCACGAAACCTGGGAGGATGGCGACTACCTCCCCGCGCCAGCGGAGCCTGGCGAGTTCTTTGACGACAAGGAATCTTTTCGGCTGTTGCAAAATGATGGCCGCCTTGTCGATGGCTGGGGCCGGGCGCTGCGTTTCTTCATCACCGCCGACCCGGACGCTGCCGGTGAAACCCTGTTCTGGATTCTGTCGGAAGGGCCGGATCGAGCGGCTGAATACCCGAACAAGGGCACCTGTGCCAGCCATGCCTGGACACCGGACGCGAACGACATCATGAGTCAGGGCTACGACCCCGAGGCCGCTGTCAATCAGGATAACATTGTCATGAAACTGAGCTCGCGCGACTGGCGCGCCCTGCTGGCGCAGGAGAATCGCCGCAAGAGCGAGGCCACCGCCGCCCTGTTGCAGCGGCTGCGGCAGGCCCTCATCGGCGCGGCGCCGACGGGTTTCAACAGTGGCTTTACCGCGCATCTGGAGCGCTGGCCCCGGCTGTTTCGCTGGGAGTCTGCCGCTTCGGACTGGGACGATCAGGAGGGTGCGACGGCCTACAGCGTCGGTCAGCCGCGCGAACTGTGGACGGCGACACCCACCGCCGACAGCAGTGACGATCTGGCTCCTCAGGGCTGGGGTCTGGGCTGGCAGCGTGCCTATCTGGACGCGCCGGCCGGCGCGGGGGCCGATCAGCAATTGCGCGATGCCTGGGGTCGCGAGCTGCTGCTGTTTCATGACGCCGGCGGGAATGCGCTGCTGCTCCTCTCGCGCGGGGCGGACGGGCTTTATGCTTTCGGTAGTACGGTCGATGGCGCGGGGCAGGAGCCGGCCAATGCCACGGAGGATTTCGATCTGGACGCCTATGATCCGGTTACCCCCTCCAATCAGGACAATGTGGTGTTGCGGCTCGACGCCGTTCTGTGGCGGCCGGGGTATTTTCTCCTGCCCCGCGTGACCCTGTTCAATATCGATCCGGCTACCTGCCGCGCGACCTTCCACCGCAGCGCGGCGCTGGTGGATGGGGTGGACCGGCTGAAGGCGGGTGTCGATGGGGTGGTGACCGACGCCGATGGCGATGGCGCGGCGGATGACTGGGTGATTGGCGACGGCACGGCGGTGAACCCGGCCTTTGCCTGCAGTGACCTGAGCAGTCATCAAGGCGCCAGCGGCGCGCGCTATCTGCTGTTGTGGCACGACGCCGACGACAATGGCGAACTCGACAGCGGCGAGCCCTGCCAGGCGCTGATCTATCCCCTGTTGCCGCTGGCCGGGACCGGGGTGCAGCCGGCGTTGACCCTGGATGCGAGCGTGGATTTTCATGCGGCGCCCTGATCTGTCCCGGCTGAAGCCGAAGTGGCTGCAGGCCGGATTGGCGCGTCTTGGCGGGCTGCTGCCGGCCACCCCTGTGCTGGCGGTGGAGGTGACCAGCGAGCGGTTGCTGGGGGCGGTGGTGCGTGGCCGTGGCCGCCAGATCGAGCTGGTCGATTTCGCCGCGCTGGAGCGGCGCCAGGCCGGCGAGGATCTGCCGGATATCGAGGATCTCAGGGTGCTGGTCCAGCGCCTCAACTATGCGGGTCAGGCTCTGGTGTTGAGCACGCCGCTGGCGCGCAGCGTGCAGATGGCGGTGAACGCCCAACGGGTGCGCAGTCTGACGCCTTACCGGCTGGCCGAGTCGCTGCGCTGGGAGGTGGAGCCCTACACCGGCATCGGTGGGATGCAGGCCCTGGTGGCCGTCGAGCCGGTTGCGCGCGGTGAGGATCTGGCTCTGGCGCTGGAGCAGGGCCAGGATGTGGATGTGCAGCTGGCGGTGATGGAGCGCAACGCCCTGTTGGCCCTCAAGCGCCTGTGCCGTCGGGCCGGTTTGCGGCTGCGGCGGGTCTATCCGCCGGACAGCTGTTTCTATGTGCCGGTGGCGGGAGATGAAGGGGCCCAGGCGGTGCTGGATGTCGGCGCCGATTTTTCCAGCTTTGTGGTGCTGCAGGGGCGTCAGCCGCTGCAGATCGCGACCTATCCGGTCGGGCTGGAGGTGCTGCGTGAACTGGTGCGCGGCGAGGCGGTGGCCGAGGTGGAACAGTCGCTGCGCTATCTGCTGCAGCAGGTGCCGGCGCCGGCGCCTCTGCTGATAACCGGCGCCGGGGCGCAGGACGCCGGGGTGCTGGCCTGGCTGGACGGGCAGAGCCCGACGGGGGCTCAATCCCTGGCGCTGCGGCGTGTCGGCCGGCTGACCAGTGCCGCCCACGATGGCCAGAATGCCCTGTTCGCCACGGCCGTGGGCGCGGCCTGGCGCGAACTGGGCGGCCGACGCTGGCGTCAGGCGGGACTGACCGATGTGCCGCCGCTGGTGGTGCGGTTGCGCGACAGCGCCTATCTGATGCCGTTGGTGGTGGCGGCGCTGCTGGCGGTGACCCTGTTTGGTCATTACGAGTGGATGGTGCTGCAGAAACGGCGCTATGACGCCCGCATTGTGGAACTGGGGCGCGAGGTGGCCCAGCGCAAGGACAAGGACGCCGAATACAAGAAGAAGAAGACTGAGAGCGAAGCGCTGACAGAGGAAATCACGCTGTTCAAAAAGCGCATCGCCTTTGTCGAGGGGGGCTCCGATGGCAACCTGCAGCGTCAGTTGGATGTGCTGCTGGCCCTGGCGCTGGTGCCGGAAAACACCGCGCTGAGTCAGTTGGAACAGTTGCCCGACGGCCAGTTTCGGCTGGAGGGGCTGACGGGCCGGCCCGACAGCCTGAGCCGTTTTGCCCTGGCGTTGCAGCGTCAGCCCTGGTGCGCCCAGGTGGTGGTGGAAAGCCTTGAGCAGGGCAGCGGTGGCTTCGACTTTCGTCTGCGGCTGGAGCCTGCCGATGCGTAAGCTGACCAAGCTGGAAAAGTTCGGACTGGTGGCGGCGGTGCTGGTGGGCGGCTCTTATTCGTACATGCAGAAGGTGTATGACCCCCAGGCGGCGGCGCTGAAGAAGACCATCGCCAAGCTCAACAGCACGGTGCAGGAATATAACGCCCTGAGCGACCCGCCCTCGCTGTTGCCGCTGACCAAGACACTGGAAAAGCAGACGGCCGAACGCGACGCCCTGCGCGAGCAGCTCACCCTGGCCGGTGGTCGTACCGGCACGGCGGATGAGGTGGTGCAGCTGCTCGATCGGGTGAACGGGCTGGCGGTGGAGGCGGGCCTGACCGTGGTGCATCTGCAGCCCAGGGACCGGGTGACGGGGCCGTTGTACGACTGGGACTGCTTCGATCTGCAACTGCGGGGCGACCATGCCCGGCTGCTGTATTTTCTGCAGCGGCTGATTGACCTGCCGCAGCCTGTCGAGGTGCGCCAGTTGAAGATCGAGCGGGAAAATGATGCGGGCGGGCGGGTGCGGATTTCGGCCCAGCTGTTGTTCTAGCCAGGGAGATGTTGACGGGATGAAACCCATGGAAACGAAAAGCGGTGTCCGCCGCTGCGGCGCTGGGGTGCTGGCGCTGGTGCTGGCGCTGGGGCCGGCCTGGGCGGCGCAGGACGTGCGGCCGGTGCTGCCGGCCGCGCCGGCCGAAACGGCCGACAGGGCTGTGGCGGCACCCGTGGCGGCTGACAAGGGTGCCGTGCCACCGCGTCCCGACGCAAGCGGTCGCAATCCTTTTGCCGTGGTCGAGGAGGCCATGGTGCCGCCGGACTACGATCTGGCGGCCAGCCTAGTCCGCCTTTCGGCCCTGGTGGCGGTGGCGGAGGGGTGCAGCGCCCTGCTGCTGCTGCTGCCGGATGACGCCGCTGCCACCGATGGGCGGGGCGGGCGTTATCAGCGGGTGCTCTCCGGTGACTGGCTGAATCTGCGGATGGCAGGGCGAGACTACATCTTCCGGGTGACGGTAACGCAGAGCGAGGTCAGCCTGCTGGCGGAGTCGGGCGCGAAATATGGGCTGACGCTATGAAGGGGGCGCCTGTCCGTGGGCTGGCCCTGTTGTTGACCCTGGTGCCCGCCATGCTGCTGGCCCTGTCGTTGACGGGTTGTGCCGGTTCCGCCGCCGCGCCGGAACGCTTTGTGCCGGATGGCCACCTGCTGATGGAGGCGGCGGCGGGAACGGCACGGGATTTCGCCGCAGCTGAGCCGCTGGCGGAAATCGCGCCGGAAGAGCCGCTGGTGAAGGTGTTGCAGGGCACTGCGCTGGACGCGCGCGCGGCCGGCGCACTGCTGGCCGGCGAGGCTGAAGCGCCGCCGGTGGCGGCGCTGGACCGGCGGGTGAATCTGCTGCAGTTGCGGGAAACGCCGCTGGAGCAGGTGGTGTTTCTGCTCAATGCCCTGTGCGAGGCCAATCTTGTTGTCACGCCGGAAGCCGCTCGCCGGGTGGTGAGCATCGAGCTGCGGCGGGTGAGTCTGCGGGCCGCCATCGAGGCCATCTGCCGCTTGCAGGATCTGTGGTATCGCGAGCGCGGCGGCATCGTCACCCTGATGACCAGTGCCGAATATGCCCGCGAAGTGGTGGTGCATCGTCATGACTACAGCCGCGCTTTCACCTTGCGCTACACCAATGCCACCGATCTGGCGCGGCTGCTGCAGGCGGTGATGGGCGGTCAGGTGCTTTTTGCCGATATCGGTTCGGAACAGGTGTACGGCCATGTGCTGGCCGAGGGTGCGGCCGGCGGTGGTGGCGGCGCGGCCACGGCGGTCGGTACGGCGATTCTCGAAGAGGCCGACAAGCAGCACCAGGCGGTGCTGCAGGTTCTTGGTGATGGTCTGGCCGATGAGCTGCAGCTGGCCGAGCGGCTGGGCAAAAAGGCTTCGGCGGTGGTGACGGTGTTCAAGCGCAACAACATGATTCTGGCCCGCTCGCTGGATGAACGGGTGCTCGACGAGATCGGCCGCCTGCTGGCGACCCTCGACACGCCGACCAATCAGGTGCTGCTGGAAATCAGCATTTTGCAGGTCACGCTCAACGATGGGTACGAGAGTTTTTTCAAGATTGATTTTCCCGGCAACAGCAAGCTGTCCCTCGGCAGCCTGCCCAGTTCGACCGGCTCGGGCGACAGCACCCTGGCGGTGCTGATGGGCAATGCCAACATTCAGGCGCGCATGCGCTTTTTCGCCGAGGAAAACCGCATGAACGTGCTGGCCACGCCCTACCTGATGAGCGCCAACAACAGCACGGTGGAGTTCTTTGTCGGCGAGGAGACGCCGCTGCGTGACGACGTGACCAGCAAGACCCTTTACGACGACGAGGGCAACCCGACCACCACCCTGTATGAAATGACCATCAACCGCGAAGAACTGGGCACGGATCTGGAGATTTCCTCCTTCATCAACGACGACGGCACCATCACCATGGATTTCAACGCCGAGATCTCGACGCCCAATCTGGGCGTGACCGAGATCACCGTGGTGGATGAGAACACCGGCACGGCGCAATCCTTTCCCCTTGATGGCGTGAACAAGAGCGAGCTGACCTCGATGATCACGGCGGCACCGGGCGAGACCCTGGCCATTGGCGGCATCATCCGCGAGCAGTTGGAGAAGACGGAAAACAAGGTGCCGCTGCTGGGCGATCTGCCCTATCTCGGCCTGCTGTTCAAGGAGCTGGCCGACACCAAGACCAAGACCGAGACCGTGATTCTGCTGACGCCGCATCTGATTCGTCATCCGCGCCAGGCCACCGAGGTGAGCCGCGAATTTCTTGACCGGCGCAGTTCACATCCGCGGTTCGAGCGCCAGCAGGAGAATCTGCTCAACTACCCGGTGCGTGGCGCGGCCGGCGCGGCGGTGCCATGAATCCGCCGCTGGACATGGCGGCACCGCAGTTTCAGGTGACGCGGCCGCAGCCGGGCAGCCTGGCCGGCCTGCTGCAGCTCATGCGTGACGAGGGCGCGTCGGATCTGCACCTGTCGGCGTATATGGCGCCGGCGCTGCGGGTCAAGGGCGCCATGCGCTTTTATGCCTGCTCGCCGCTGCGACCGGATCAGGTGGAACAGCTGCTGGACGAGATTCTCTCCAGTCGCCACAAGAAGCTGCTGGACGAGAACCATTCGGCCGACCTGGGCATCGAACTGGCGGGGCTGGGCCGTTTTCGCGTGGCGGTTTATTTTCAGCGCGGCGTGCTGTGCGCCGCCTTCCGCCTGCTGGCCGATGGCATGCCGTCGTTCGCCGAGCTGAAGCTGCCGGAGAGCCTGGCCGGTCTGCCGGGCTTCCGTGACGGGCTGGTGCTGATTACCGGCTCGACCGGCTCGGGCAAGTCAACCACCCTGGCCACCATCGTGGACGAAATCAATCGTACCAGTGCGCGCACCATCATCACCATCGAAGACCCCGTCGAGTACATGCATGCCAGTCGCAAAAGCGTGGTGTTCCAGCGTGAATTGCACCGCGACGTGGGCTCCTTTGCCTCGGCCATGCGCGATGCCCTGCGCAGCGACCCCGACGTGATCCTGGTGGGCGAGATGCGTGACCTGGAAACCATCCGCACGGCCATCACGGCGGCGGAAACGGGCCATCTGGTGTTTTCCACGCTGCATTCGCGTGACGCCACCTCGACGGTCAACCGCATGGTGGGGGCGTTTCCGGCCGAGGAGCAGGGCCAGATTCGCCAGCAGCTGTCCACCTCGCTGCGGGCGGTGGTGTCCCAGCGGTTGCTGCCGGCGCAGAAGGGCGGCGGCCGGGTGCCGGCGGTGGAGGTGATGTTCGTCAATAACGGCATCGCCAACCTGATCCGCCTGGGCAAGGACGAGATGATCTATTCCGCTATTGAAACGGGACTGCGGGAGGGCATGCAGACCATGGAGCAGTCGCTGATCTACCAGGTGCGCAATGGCGCCATCGATCTGGAAACGGCATTGCAGGCGGCGCGGCGGCCCGATCTGCTGCGCCAGCGGCTGGCCCTGGGGCAGAAAGGAGGGTTCTGATGCGGCAGCAACCGGAACGTCTGGGTGAGTTTCTGGTGCGGCGTGGCGTGTTGGCCCGTGAGGCGGTCTCGGCCATTCTGGAGGAACAGCGGCGCACGCGTGATCCCTTCGGCCAGATTGCCGTGCGGCGTGGCTATCTCGACGAGGAGAGCCTGACCGAGCAGCTGGCCGGCTTCACCCAGATTCCGCTGCTGCAGCGCGAGGGCATTACCGAGGATGCCGATCTGATCGCGCGGGTGCCGCGCGCCATGGCGGAGAAGCTGGGCGTGGTGCCGCTGGGGCGCGGCGAGCGACAGGAACTGGTCTGCGCCTGCAACGGTCCGCTGCCCATGGCGGCGTTGCAGTCGCTGAGCAAACTGGTCAACCGGCCGGTCAAGTTGCAACTGGTGCCGGCCTCGCTGCTGGGCAAGATGCGTTCGGAAGCGTCATTGCGGGATCTGGATACCCGCATTCAGATCCGCGACGCCGACGCCATGGCCGAGGACGTTCATTTTGTCGCCGAGGTGCTGGAAAAGCTGTTGCTGCGGGCGGTGCGGCTGGATGCCTCCGACCTGCATCTGGAGCCCGGCCGGGTGGAGCTGCTGGTGCGCATCCGCGTGGATGGCATGTTGCAGATCACCGAGCGCCTGCCGCTGCAACTGCAGGACAAGCTGGTATCGCGCATCAAGGTGCTGGCCGAACTGGATATCGCGGAAAAACGCATGCCGCAGGATGGCGCTTTTTTCTTTCGCCCGGAGCATGTCCATCTGCCGTTTTCCGGCATCAATATCCGCGTTTCCAGCCTGCCGGTGGTTTACGGCGAGAAGGTGGTCATGCGACTGCTGCCGAGCAATGAGTCGGCCATCGGCGTCGGTGAACTGGGCATGGCGGCTGCCACGCTGGAGGTTTTCAAGCGCATGGCGTCGCGCCCTCACGGCATGGTGCTGGTAACCGGGCCGACGGGCAGCGGCAAGTCCACCACCCTGTATGGCCTGATGCAGATGCTGCGTTCGGAAACCACCAACATCACCACCCTGGAGGATCCGGTGGAGCTGAAGCTGCCGGGCATCAACCAGACCCAGATTGTCGCCGGGCCCAAGATCAGCTTTGCCGGGGCGCTGCGTTCCATTCTGCGGCAGGATCCCGACGTGATCATGGTGGGCGAGATTCGTGACCGGGCCACCATCGAGGTCGCGTTGCAGGCGGCGATCACTGGCCATCTGGTCTTGACCACCCTGCACACCAACGATGCGCCATCGTCCTTCACCCGCCTTGTCGATATGGGGGCGGAATCCTTTCTGGTGGCGACATCGGTGCTGGGGATTCTGGCCCAACGGCTGGTGCGGCGGGTCTGCCCACTGTGCCGCCGGGGCCGGCCGGTCTCGCTGGCGGAGCTGCGGTTGCTGGGGCTGGAAACCACGGAGGTCGAAGGTGCTTTCGCGATCCAGCGCGGCGAGGGTTGCGATCATTGCCGGGGCACGGGCTATACCGGCCGCGTTGGTCTGTTTGAACTGCTGGAAATGGATGAGACCCTCAAGCAGATGGTGGCCGAGCGTGAACCGGCCGAGCGCTTGCGGCGCCATGCGCGGGAGCAGCTGGGCTTTCGCACCCTGTTCGAGGATGGCGTGGAAAAGGTGCGGCAGGGGATGACGACGCCGGAGGAAATCCTGCGCGTGACCATGAACTGAGACGGGAACGACACGGATGCCGATGTATCGCTACAGCGCCATGGATGCCGGGGGCCAGATGCAGAGCTCCACCCTGGTGGCGACCGACCCCGGCGCGGCGGCGCTGGCCTTGCTGCGGCGCAACCTCAATCCCCTGCGTATTGAGGAAGCCGCCGAAGGCGCGGAGTCGCTGGGACAGATATTGGGTCGTCTGGGGCGGGTGCGGCGGCGCCAGGTGATCATCTTCCTGCGCATGCTGGCGGCGTTGCTGCGTTCGGGCATCACCATTACCGAATCCCTGTCGGTGTTGCATGGCCAGGCCATGGGTTACCGGTTCCGGGCGGTGCTGGAGGATATCAAGATTCATATCGAGGGTGGCGTGGCCCTGAGCGACGCCCTGGCCCGCTATCCGCGCATCTTTCCGGCGGTGGCGGTGAACATGGTGCGGGCCGGCGAAACCGGCGGCATCCTGGAAGAGGCCCTGACCAGTCTGGTGAGCTACATGGAAAAACGGGCCGCCCTGCAGCGGGCCATCCTGCGGGCGTTCATCTACCCTTCGGTGGTGCTGCTGGTGTCGGTGGGGGTGATCCTGTTTCTGGTGACCTTCGTGATTCCGCGTTTTCTCACCTTGCTGCAGGGCCGTGCCCTGCCGTGGAATACCCAGCTGATGTTCGATGCCTCGCAGTTCATTCTGGGGCACGGCCGGCTGCTGACGCTGGCCGTGGCCGCCAGTGTGCTGCTGCTGGTGCTGTTGTTTTCGGTGCATGAGAGCCGCGCGCTGCTCGACCGCTACAAGGTGTATCTGCCGCTGGTCGGGCCGGTGTTCCGCTTTTCCGTCATCGTGCAGTTCACCCGTACGCTGGCGTCGTTGCTCGAGAGTGGTTTGCCGCTGGTGGAGTCGCTGCGGCTGACCACGGCCACGGTGCGTAACCAGGCGGTGAAGGACGCCATGGAGGTGGCGCTGGAACGCATTGTTTCCGGTGATCCGCTGTCGCTGGTGGTGCGCGATCTGCCGGTATTCACCGGTCTGGCGACGGCGCTGTTCCGGGTGGGCGAGCAGTCCGGCAGCATGGACGAATCGGCGGCGCTGCTGGCGGATATCTATGAAGCCCAGTTGGAGGACCGGGTGGCGACCATGAGCGCGATGATCGAGCCGGTACTGATCATTTCCCTGGGGGGCATTGTCGGTTTTGTTGCCTGGTCGCTGGTGGCGGGCATGCTCAGTCTGTACAGCTGATTGACCAAGGCTGATTGAGCAAGGGCAGGCTTTTTTAACTGCATGACACGAGGATGAAAATGAAAAAACTGGTTTTGCTGGCGATGCTGTTGACCACACTTGCGGCCTGCAATGGCCCGAAGAGCGGCGCGGGAGAACAGACCCGAACCCTGGCGACCTTCCAGGGCGGCAGTCTCACCGAGCTGGATGTGCAGGCGCACTACGAACATCTGCGCAAGGATGCGCGGTTCAGAAATCATCCCGAAAGCCTGACGCCGGAGACGGTATTCGAGCATGCCCTGAACATGGAGATGATGATTGCCCTGGGATTGGAGAAGCAGCTGCATCTTGACCCGCGGGTGCGCCAGCAGATTCACGCCCACATGAGCGATTTGTTCCTGCGGCTGCTGCAGGATGAGCTGGTCGAACGGATCGAGCGCGACCAGATCAGCGATGAAGAGGCCCTGGCCTACTACAACGCGCATAAGGATCAGTACGAAAAAAAGGCGCTTTATCAGGTGCGGGTTCTCACCGCCGCGGCGGAGACCCTGGCGCTGGCGGCAGCGGCCGTGCGAGACGAGGGGCTGCCCTTTGCCGAGGCCGTTCGTATCCATGCCGCCGATGAACAGGAACGCGAGAGCGGCGGCACTACCGGCAGCCGCTCGCTGGAGCGTTTCCGCCCGGCCTGGCGCGAGCATGTGGCAAGGCTGCAGGTGGGCGAACTGTACGGCCCGGTGGAAATCGACGGTCAGCAGCGCCTGCTGTGGCTCGACAGTCGGACAGAACCTTACCAGTACAGCTTTGAAGAGAAGAAGGAATACGTTCGTAACGATTGTCTGTACCAGAAATATCGCGAGGCCTGGCAGGCCGTATACGACGAGCTGCGCACCCGTTTCAGCGTGAAGATCGACGACAAAACGCTGCGGCAGTTCTATGAAACGATGGCGGCGGAAAAGAAAGGGGAGGCCTGATGCGGGCGGTTGTGTGGCTGGGCACCCTGCTGGTGGCGCTGCTGCTGCGGCAGGTCGCCCCGGCCGAGGCCCATGTACGGGGCAAGTGGACATTGAAGGTGGATTTGAACAAAAGCACGCCGACGTACGACGATTTCGCGTTTTTCATTGAATCCTATGTGCATCGCGAGCTGTACCTGCGGCGTTTCGACCAGCCCGAACGGCGCTTCTACGTGGCGGAGTTTCTGCGGGTGGAACAGCAGGGTGACGCGCTGCAGGTGCATTTCCGGGTAATCGACAACCGGCTCAAGAAGCACTTTGACGACAGCATGGCCTTTGTGCGGCGCGGTGACGGGGTGTGGGTCTATCGCGATGACCGGGGAGTCGACCTGCCGGTCTATACCTATGAAAACTGGTATTCCTACTACGAACGCAGCTGGCGGCTGCCTTACTGGTATGGCGGCGCCGCCGCCGTTCTGGCGGGTTTCCTGCTGCTGTCGCGCCGGCGCCGGCTGCGGCCGGGCCACTGACCTGTGCGGGTCGTTGTGGCAACAGCCCTTGCGCCCCATTTTTCGGTGCGCCGGCGTGGCGGCGGCGCTGACAGGCTCCGCAGCGAGGTGAACCCTTGAGCCAGATTGCTTTGATTCTGATCAGCCTGATCGCGGCCGCCGGTGTCCTGACCGATGCGCCGGAGCAGTTACTGTCGTTTTATGACGAAGTGGTGGCGACAGGGCAGGAGCTGGCAACGGCCGGCGACCTGCGCTCCATGTCCAACATGCTTGATTACGAGTATCTGCGGCGCGGCCGTTATCCCCGCGAGAAGGCCTTTCCCGCCTGGCTGGAAAAAGCCTTTAAGGAGAATCCGGGCAAGTCGTTGCTGCAGGATCATTGGGGGCGACCCTATGTCTACCGCGTGGCGGCGGATCAGTCGTCCTATGTGCTGTTCAGTCTCGGCCCGGATGGCCGGGAGGGCTCGGCTGACGACCTGAGGATCACCGGTCCCTGAGTGGCGGGAATGGCCGGCGCGAACAGGAAAACCAAAAAGACCGAAAACCCTTTGCGTGATGGAGAAGATCAATGAAAGCGAAAACATTGCGGCGCCGCTGTCTGGTCGACAAGTCGTACCAGCTGTCTTTCTGCCTTGTTTTGCTGTTGTCCCACGGGTTTGTCGCCCTGCTGATCGGTTTCTGGGCCTCTTGGTACTACCTGTTTTTTTTCGACCGGCGGCTGGTTCACAACCACAACGAAACCTTCTGGCTTTACGGTTTGGCCGGGGTTCTGCTGGTGCTGCTGCTGGTGTTGTTCTGGGGTGTGCGCCAGAGTCACCGGGTAGCCGGCGTGGTGGTGCGGGTGAACAAGGAACTGGAAAATGCCGGTCGGGGGGTTTTTCCGCCCGGCCCGGTCTGCTTTCGTCAGCGCGATTATTTCAAGTGGCTGGCGCCCTCGCTTGACGCCACCCTCAAACACGTGCAGCGGGAAGGCGCCAAGCTGACAACGCTGCGCCTGCAGGTGGCCGGACTCGAAGCCCGGCTGGCTACCGGAGAACTGCAGAAACCGGAGGAGGTGTTGAATGAGGTGCAGCGCATCCGTCAGTCGAGCGAGAACTGACGAGGTTCCGTCGCCGCGGTGCCGGCGCCAGGGCAACAGAGCACAATCATGGCTGGACCGGACGCTCGCTGTGGCGCCGCTGGTGCTCAAGCCCCTGGACGGATCGCAGAAGACTTTGGCCTTTGCGCAGAAAAGCATTCGCGTTGGCGCCGATGAACGCAACGAACTGGTGATTGCCGACCTTCTGGTGGCTTCATTCCATGCCCTGATTCTGTGTCAGGGCGGTCTGGTCCGACTGGTGGCCTACACCGATGGAGAAACACGGGTGAACGCGCAAGCGGTTACCGCGGAATGCTATGTTTTCCGGGGAGACCGGTTGACGTTCGGCCGGACGGAATACCTGCTGCTCGATGCGCCGAAGCTGTGTTGGAACCTGCCCGCCCACTGAGGCCGGTTCGGCCAGCGCGGTCACAAGGCGGCCTGTTTGTGAAAACGATTGTCACAATCGTGATCCTGGTCACGGAATCTTGTTCGCCGATCCCGTATAAAGGGGCTTTGTCGTCCGGCGCGGCCGTTGTGGTCGATCCCGCAGCGGCGTTCGCCGGATCAAATTTTGCCTTCAGGAGACCGACGATGCTGTGTAGCCCCTTCCGATTTTTCCGGCAGGCCCTGTGCCTTGCCCTGTTTGGCCTGACCCTGGCCGCCACCGCCGCACTGGCGGCCCCCGGCACGCTTTCACTGGTCAGCATGGGGGCGGGTGACCCCGACAACATGAGTCTGCGCGCCCATAAGACCATCGAGGCGGCGGATGTTTTTTTCACCATGGGCGGCAGAAACCCGCATCCTGAGCTGACCAGGGGCAAGCCGGTTCATGACGCCGAGCACGGTTTGTTCGGTCAGGGTGGCGGCAGGACCCGCAAGCCGGCGGACGAGGCGGAAAAGCTGCGGGTGGAGAACCGCCGGATCATCCGCGAAGCGGTTGCGGCCGGAAAGAATGTCGTCATTCTGGATAACGGCGATCCCACGGTTTTCGGCCCGCAGATTGGCTACATGAAGGAATTTGCCGACCTGAATCCGGTGATAGTGCCGGGCCTCTCCAGCTTTAATGCCGCCAATGCGGCACTCAGAACCAGCGTGGTCGCCGGCAAGGCCCGAGCCGTGATGCTGACCCTTGGCGCCGTGAACGAGGGTCGGGAGCTGTTCCTGGCCCAAGCCATCAATGAGGGTGTGACCCTGGTGCTTTTCATGGTGCGTGATCTCGATGGCCTGGTCGCGGCCCTGCGCGGCAAGGTGCCGGCCACCATGCCGGTCGCCGTTGTCGCCAATGCGGGGTCGCCGGCCAAGGAAAAGGTCATCGGCGCCACGCTGGCGACCCTGCCGGAAAAGATCCGGGGGATCGAGCTCGGGCCTTATCTGCTGTATATCGGTGAGGCCGTTAATCTTTAATGCGTCCATCCGGCTGCACTGCGGTCTGCCAGGCTGTTGAAAAACAGCCTGTGGCGCCCATGGATGGGCGACCAAAATCAATCATTGCTCGGTAATGGATTGATTGTGTGAGCAAGACGAAAAAGCGCCTTTTCGGCTTGCGTCGTTGAAAAAGCCCCGGACGGGACGTTTTCAACGTCCTGTTACATGGGGGGCAATCCTTGCCGGATTGCCCCCCATGCCGTTTTCCGCAAGGGCAGGGCCGGCCGCCGATCAGGATGGTCGCAGCCACCGGGCGCAACGACCCGGCAGGTGGAACATAAAAAAGCGCCAGAATGTGATTGCGGTCACAGTAACGAGCTTGTTGGTTCTATATGATGATAACGAAAGTCAAAACCGATTTCATGGTTGGGCCGCCCGCGCTCCGCCGGGCCGGTTCACCGCAACCTCAACCGCAAGGAGAATAGAAGATGAAGATTCGTATTGTGTATGGCAGTTCCACCGGCAACACCGAAGCCGCCGCCCGTCATTTGACCCAGCTGATGCCGGGTTCCGAGCTGCTGGAGGTTTCCAATGCCCAGACGGCCGATTTCGAGGGCTGCGATTTGCTGGTTCTGGGAACCTCGACCTGGGGCCTGGGCGAGCTGCAGCACGACTGGGACGCTGCCCTGGAGAATCTGCGTGGCGCCCGTCTGCAGGGCTCGGCGGTGGCGCTGTTCGGTCTGGGCGATCAGGCCAGCTATCCGTCGACCTTTGTCGATGGTCTGCGGCCCCTGGGCGATGCCGCCAGCGAGGCCGGCGCCCGCCTGATCGGCCGCTGGCCGGCGGATGATTACGACTTCCAGGATTCCGCCGCGCTGGACGGCGAGCAGTTGATCGGCCTGGCTCTTGACGAGGAAAACCAGTCGGATATGAGCCGAGCCCGCTTGCAGCGCTGGGCGGAGCAACTGCTCAATGAACTGCGCTAGACCCTGTGGTTTCACGGGGGCGCTTTGCGCCCCCGCTCAGGGATTTCCCCTCGCATTGAAGGAGTGAGCCATGACTGTCCTGATTGTTGGTGCCGATCGTATTGGTGCCTTTGTTCCCCGGCTGAAGGAAATGGGCGCGGAAACCATTGTTCACTGGGATACGCGCAATGTCCGCGCCAGCAAAAACAAGATACCGGAAAAAACCGACCTGGTGATCTTCTGCACCGACTATCTCAACCATAAAGCGGCCTATACGCTGAAAAAACAGGTCAAGGAGCGCTGCCTGCCAGCCGTTTACTGCCGGCGCAACTGGAGCGACATGGCTCTGGGGCTTGAGGCCGTGCTGGCCGGCGGCATAGCGGAAGCCGGTGCCGAGCCGGCGGGGGAAGCGGCCGGCGAGGATCGGCCGCAACGGCCGTGTCGCTGCGGTACCAGCCCTTCCGGCGTTTGCCGTTGCACCACCTGCACCTGCGCCGATAAGGCCAAACGGCCGGCGCGCCACTGAGAGGGTTGCCCGCCTCCTGAACGGGAAAAATGAGAAATTGTGATCCTGGTCACAGTTTTTTGCGGATCGCTTTAGTAGTCTGCCGCCTCCATGAAAAGGAAATTGAAATTCTTGTTCAGGAAGAAGGGGAGGCGGAATCATGAAGAAAACATCGAAACGAACGGCGCGGCGGGTGCTGGCGGGGTTGGCTCTATTGCTGGTGGGACTGCCGGGGCTGGCGTTGGCGGGCGACTGCCGCCAGTGCCATGAGCAGCAGGGGGTTGCGGTGAAGCTGCCGTCGACCGCGCCCCTGCGGCTGCAGCAGGCGACGGGCGAGCGACGGATTGAACTGGCCGACGTGTTTGCCTTTCACGGCCATGAATGCCCAGGAGTCACCACGGGTTTTCTGGCGTTGCGTCATGGCCTTGAATTGCTGTTCCCCGGCGAGCTGGCCCGGCCGGAGGATGTGCTGGTGATCTCGCGTTCCTCTGCCGGCGGCATCAAGGATCTGATCGATCTGGTGATGAAGGGTGACAACCCGGCGGCGCGCAGCTGGCCACCGGTCGGGCTGGGCAATGGCCCCGATCGCTTCAGCTTTGTGCTGATTCGCAAGTCGACCAGCGAGATGCTGGAGATCGCGCTGCGGCCCGAGGCGCTGCCGCAGGGCTTCATGGCGCTGAAGCAGCAGCAGAAGCAGGGCGGCCTGACGCCAGAGGGCGAACAGCGCCTGCACGATGCCACCAAGCAGATGATCCTGGAATTTCCGACCCGTTCGGCCCAGGAGCTGTTCGGGACGCCGCGACCGCAGAAGATCATGCTGTGGGGCACGGTGGCAGCGGCGGAGCAGGATCGCCATGTGTGGCGGCAGCGCCAGCAGGCCAAGCAGCAGAAAGCCCGGCAACAGCAGGCCAAGCCTTAAAAAGGGAGGGTGAGCGATGATCAGACGGAACGCGCACAGGCGGCTCAGGTCGCGGCTGACCCTGTTGGCCCTGCTGGGTGGCATGGTGGCGACACCGGCCCTGGCCGAACCCCTGCCGCTCCAGGCCGAGGCGCCGGGCTCCATCGAGGTGATCGATGCGGCCAGCCTGCGGCAGATGAACGCCCGCACCCTGGCCGATGCGCTGGAGTACGCCACCGGCCTGGTGATCGCCACGGAAACCGGTCGGACCCTGGCGCCGAGCATCCGTGGCACCAGCACCAAGCACTGCTTGGTGCTGGTCGATGGTCGCCGGCTGGTGGTGGGCTACGGCGATCTGGTCGATATCAACCAGATTCCGCTGACACTGGTGGAGCGCATCGAGGTGGTGCGCGGCCCGGCTTCGGCGCTGTACGGCAGTGACGCCCTGGGCGGGGTGGTCAATATCATTACCCGCCAACCCGGCAGTGGCCCGGCCGTACAGCTGGAGGGGCAGGTGGGCCTTAACAAGGATGGTGAAGGCGAGGCTTGGCTGGGCAGCGCCGCCGGTAGTGCCCGGCTGGGCGCGCTGGGGTTGCTGGCCGGCGTGGAGGGTCGCGGCAAGCAGCTGTGGAACCGGATCGACGACGACGGCATGGATGATGGCGACGACCTGGACCTGACCAGCGGCGGTGGCCGTTTCCACTATGAGCTGGCCGCCGGCCAGAGTCTGCGTGGCGGCTATGACTACAGCAATCGCAGCATGGCGGGTGACCGCCTGATCGAAAATCTGCAGCGGCTGCGCGATACCGACGCCGAGCGGCAGGGCGGCTATCTGCAGTACGACGCCCGCCTGGCCGGCGGCGATCAATTCAGCCTGCTGCTCAACCGCTCCGAGTATCGCGAGGATCTGAGCCTGAGCCCGGCCGCCAACAGCACTGAGGAAGGCTTCAAGAAGAACGTTCTCAATCAGGTCGAGGCCCGTTACAGCGGCCTGTTTTTCAAGCGTCATCTGCTGTCGAGCGGTTTTGAGTGGCGCGAGGACCGGCGCGAAGGCACCAAGGTCGACAGCCGCCAGGTGGAAAATCTCAGCCTGTATCTGCAGGACGAATTCCGCCTGTTCGAGGCGCTGCAACTGGTGGTTGGCCTGCGTTACGACGACCATGAAACCTTCGGCGGGCAGTGGTCGCCCCGTCTGTCGCTGATCTGCCACCTGAGCGAGCGCTGGCGGCTCAAGGCGTCCTATGGCGAAGGCTTTCGCGCGCCGAGCCTGACGGAGCTGTACGTCACCTCCTGGCGCCAGAAGGGCAAGCAGATCTACCAGCCCAACGCCGACCTCGATGCCGAAAGCTCGCGCAGCGCCGAGCTGGGCGTGGAAGGCCAATTCGGTGTCCTGCGCACCGGTCTGACCCTGTTCTACACCGAGGTGGACGATCTGATCGAGGCCCTCTACCAGGAAAGCCGCGGCAGCGGCAAGAACGCCAAGGATTATTACCGCTTCGCGAATATCGGCGAGGCCCGCCTGCAGGGTATCGAATGGGATGGGCGGCTGGCGCTGCCCCTCGGGCTGTCGCTGGCCGGTCAGGCCACCTGGCTCGACGCGGAAAACCGCGACAGCGGCGAGGATCTTGACGGCCAGCCCGAATTCAAGGGTCATCTCAAACTGGCCTGGGATCATGCCGGTCTGGGCCTGCATGGCAATGTGCGGCTGCAGTATTTCGGCCAGACGCCCTATGCCAGTGGCGACGAGGGGGACGACACTCTGACCCACCTCTACCTGTCCAAGACCCTGGGCGAGCACCTGGAAGGCTTTGGCGGCATCGACAATCTGTTCGATCAGGACGCTGTCGAGCCGACCTTCTTCTACGTCGGTCTGCGCGCCCGCTTCTGAGGTTAACCCTGAATGTTGTACCCGTCCGGTCGGTCACCTGGGAAGGATGGCCGGCCGGGTTTTTTCACCCCGTAAGGAGGCTTTCGATGAACCCTTGTGTTTCGCGCTGCGCCCTGGTTCTGGCGCTGCTGCTGGCCAGTGCCGGCACCCTGTTGGCCCATTCTCCCATGTTCACCTGCTTTGACGATGGCAGTGGCCGTATCCAGTGCGAAGGGGCCTTTTCCGACGGCTCTTCTGCTGCCGGCAGCGTCATCGAGGTGCGTGACGCGGCCGGCAGGAATCTGCTGAGCGGCAAACTCGACGCCGATGGTGAATTCAGCTTCGAACGGCCAGCCGGTGCTTACCTTATCCTGTTCGATGGCGGGCCGGGCCATCGGGTGGAATTGCCCAGCGCCGAGGTGCCCAAATGGTAGATCGCACCCTGGCGAGACGTTCGGGCCGCGCCGCTGGCCTGGGGGTGGCGGCGCTGATGGCGCTGCTGCTGACACCGCCGGCCCCGGCCTGGTCGTGGCAAGAGCCCGTCGCGCTGGAGACGTTGGAGGTGACGGCGACGCTGCAGAAGGATGCGGCGCAGCAGCGCGTGCAACAGGCCCAGCGCAATCTGGCGCAAGACATGGCCGATGTGCTGCGTGACGAGCCGGCCATCCAGATCGGCGGCGGCAGCCGCAACGCCCAGCGCTTTTATCTGCGCGGCATCGAGGCCAGCAATCTCAACATCCGCATTGATGGCGCCAGCCAGGGCCGCAATCTGTTTCAGCATCGCGGCGCCACCGGCGGCCTTGATGCCGATCTGCTCAAGAGCGTCAGTGTCGCGACCCTGCCGGCATCGGATCAGGGCGGCGGGGCTCTGGGTGGCAGCATTCTGTTCGAAACCGTCGATGCCCAGGATCTGCTGAGTGCGGGTCGTCCCGCCGGCGTGCGGCTCAAGGGCAGTCACAGCAGTGCCGATGACGCCATCGGTGGCGCCGCTTCGGCCTATGGTCGGTATGGTGATGCCGGTCTGCTGGTGCATGTCAGTGGCGTCAACGCCGAGGACTATCGCAGTGGCGCTGGCAACGAGGTGCAGGGCTCGGCCGGCCGCGACCGCGACTATTTCGCCAAGTTCAGCCTGCTCGATCGTGCCGGCCACAGCCTGCGGCTGAGTGCGGAAAAGAATGAAAACAGCGGCCTGTACCGCTGGGGTGCCGGTGATGGCGCCTACGATGATACGGCGACGCTGCAGTATCAGATCAGTGAGCGGCAGACTCAGGTTCTGGATTACCGCTTCCGCCGTCCCGCCGATGAACGGGTCGATCTTCGCCTCAGCCTGTTCCACAACGAACAGTCGCTCGACAACACCGACGCCAACAGTCTGACGGAAACGGAAGGTTATGGTGGCGACCTGCGCAACACCGCCCGTTTCCATCTGGGCGCAACAGGCCATGAGCTGACCCTGGGGGTTGATCTGTATCAGGAGGAAGGTCGCTATCGCACGGCGGGCAGCCGGCGCGGCGGCGACAACCAGGCCGAGGTGGTGGGCCTTTATGTGCAGGAGCGGATGAAGCTCGGACCGCTGCAACTGGCGGCCGGTCTGCGTTACGACGATTATTCCACCGATTTTGGCGCCGTCACCGTCGATGGCGATGAGTTCTCGCCCAGCGCTGGCGCTGAACTGGCGCTGGGTCTGGGTGTGACGCTGTTTGCCGGTTACGGCGAGGCGGTGCGCAGCAGCGGCATCATCCCGGTTCAGTGGCTGGCCTCGGCGACCGACACCCCGACCTTCAACCAGCGCGCCGGCAAGGACAGTTTCGGCAAGGGCTTCAAGGCCGAAACCTCGCAGCGCTACGAAGGCGGGCTGCGCTTTGAGCACGGCGGGTTGTTGCGGCCCGACGACGGCTTTGAGGCCAGCCTGACCCTGTTCGAAACCGAGATCGAAGACCTCATCGTCCAGATCGGTGGCTCCCGTGGAGCGCCGGTGACCGGTTTCTACAACGACGATGCCATCGAGGTGCGCGGCTGGGAGTTGCGGCTGGCCTGGCAGCTGCGGGATTTCCGCACCAGCCTGGCCTACAGCCGGGCCCGGGCCGAAGACGCCGAGGGTCAGCTGATCGGCGCCAGCGTCGGCAACCGGCGGGCCGCCACCACCGGCGACCGGTTGCTGTGGGACAGCTTCTGGCAGGTGCGACCCGCTTTCGCCGTTGGCTATACCCTCGATGCTCTTGGCGGTCTCGACAAGGATGCCATCGACCGCAGTGGCTATGTGCTGCATCACCTGCAGGCCGACTGGCAGACCGCGCTCGATGGCCTGAGTGTGCAGCTGGCGGTACGCAACCTGCTGGATCGGCGCTACAGCGAACAGACCAGTGTCGGTAGCGACAGTACCGCAGTGTACGAGCCGGGCCGCGATGTTCGCCTGGCGCTGATCTATCGCTACTGATCTGAACCCGGCTGCCGGCGGCAGGCGCTGTTCCTGCCGCCGGCAGTTTCTGCCTGAAGAGTAAAAAAGGAGAGTTTCCGATGACGTATCGTTGTGGAAGGGTTTGCGGCTGTAGTCTGTTGCTGGTGCTGGCACTGGCGCTGCCGGCACTGGCCGCGTCCGCCGCCGGCCAAGGCGCTTTTTATCTGGTCAGCACCGGGGTGGGCGATGCCGACAACATGAGCGTGCGGGCCTGGCGCACCATCGAACGGGCCGATGTGGTGCTGGCCATGCAGCCGGAACAGGCCAGGGAAAAATATGCCGCACTGCTCAAGGACAAGCCGGTTTATCCCGCCGGCCATGGCCTGTTCGGCCGCATGCCGCAGCGGCTGGCCGTCACCTCGGCGCAGGGTGGCCGGCGGCCTGGCCCCGCAGCGGCGCCAGAGCTGGCCGACCAGCAACAGCAAACCCGCCAGATCGTCCGGGATGCGGTGGCGGCCGGCAAGACCGTGGTGCTGCTCGATGCCGGTGATCCGACCATCTACGGGCCGCAGACCGGCTATCTGCGGGAATTTGCCGATCTGGCTCCCCAGGTGATTCCGGGCATCTCCAGCTTCAATGCCGCCAACGCCGCTTTGGGGCGCGGCATTACCGAAGGCCGGCCGAGCCGCTCGGTGATTTTGACCGCCGCCGCCGGCAAAACGCCGAACGCGCCCGACGGCTACCACGGCCGGGACAGCCTGACCGCGTTGGCCAAAAGCCAGTCGACCCTGGTGTTCTTCACCATGGGGCTGAATTTGCCGGACGTTGTTGCCCAACTGAAAACCTCCTACCCGGCGGATACGCCCATCGCCCTGGTGTTGCATGCGGGCAGTGCGGCCCGGCAGCGGGTTGTGCGGGCCACCCTCGAGAGCATCGTGGCGCAACTGGGTGACGAGCCCCTGCCGTTTGAGCATCTGATCTATGTCGGCGATTTTCTGCGATGAGCCGCCAGCGGTCGGCAGGCAGTCTGCGGCGCGAGATCGGTCTGGTCTCGGCGTTGGTGCTGGTGGTGGCCAACATGGTCGGCAGCGGGGTGTTTACCACCTCTGGCTTTATTCTTGAGCAGCTTGGCAGCGGTCCGGCATTGCTGCTGTGCTGGCTGGTCGGTGGTCTGTTCGCCCTGGCCGGCGCGCTGTGTTACGGCGAACTGGGGGCCATGCTGCCACGCGCCGGCGGTGAATACGCCTATCTGCAGCGGGCCTTTGGTGCCGCGCCGGCCTTTGTTTCGGGCTGGATTTCGCTGATCGTCGGTTTTTCCGCGCCCATTGCGGCGGCGGCCATTGCCTTTGCCCGCTATCTGCTGGGTGGCAGCCATCCCGACTGGCTGCGCCTGATAATTGGCGAACGGCAGTTGCTGAGTCTGTCGGCCGTGACCCTGCTGGCCTGTGTCACGGTACTGGTGTTTTCCGCCGTTCACATGCACAGCCTGCGGCTGGGGCAGCGGCTGCAGAACGGCCTGACCCTGTTCAAGGTGCTGTTCATCCTGGTCTTTATTGGTGCCGGACTGCTGTGGGGACGCGGCGATCTGGCCCATCTGCAGTTGGAGAGCGGCAGTGGCGGCGGAGGCGGCGGTTTTGCTGTGGCGCTGATCTTTGTCAGTTTCGCCTACAGCGGCTGGAATGCCGCCGCCTACCTCGGCAGCGAGATCCGCCAGCCCGGCCGCAATCTGCCGCTGGCGCTGGTGGCGGGCACGCTGCTGGTGATGGCTCTCTATCTGCTGCTGAATCTGGTGTATCTCTACGCCCTGCCACCGGCGGCGCTGCAGGGCACGCTGGAGGTTGGCACCGCCGCGGCCACGGCGCTGTTCGGGCCGCGCGCCGGCGAGCTGTTTGGTCTGGCCATCGCCCTGGGACTGCTGTCGGTTCTCAGTGCCATGATCATGGCCGGGCCAAGGGTCTACTTTGCCATGGCGCGGGACGGTCTGTTTTTTCAGCGCTTCGGCCGGGTGCACGCAACCCGCAACACCCCGGCGGCGGCCATTCTGTTCCAGGCCGTGGTGGCCATCGGCATGATTCTGTGTGCCGCCTATGACAGTCTGCTGATCTACATTGGTTTTACGCTGTCCATCACCGCCATGCTGACGGTGCTGGGTTTGATGTGGCTGCGGCACCGTTGCCCCGGACTGGAACGGCCCTATCGCACCTTCGCTTATCCGTTCACGCCGTTGTTTTTTATCGGCGGCAATCTGTGGATTGTTTTCTACACCGTGATCAGCCGGCCGCTGGTCGGCCTCTGCGGTCTGGCCACCCTGGCCCTGGGGCTGCTGCTCTATGGTCTGATGCGTGGCAGCCTGACCCGCCAGCGAGCCGCTCTGGCTGACGGCTCGCTGGTGGCCGGGGCGGAGGACTGATGGCCCACGACTTATTTCTGCAGGCGTCGCCCCGGAGCGGCGCGAGGAACAGGAACAACCGAATGAATCAACGACCCCTGTCAACGGGCCGCCGCTCCCTGTTGCCGGCCCTGTTAATCGCCCTGTGGCTGATGCTGCCGCTGGCGCGGCCGGTGCTGGCGGCTCCGCTGGATCTGAAGGTGCCGGCCGAGGGCCACCTGCACAACGAACAGCAGCACCAGCAGATTCAGGAGCAGTGGCGCGGTCGGCGCCAGCAGTTGCTCGGTCAGATCGACCAGGCCCACCAGGAGCAGCAAGCCCTGCAGCGGCAATTACGCCTGCTGGACGATCGCCTGGCCTTGGCGCGGCAGCAGCTGGCCCGGGCGCGGCAGGACCAGCAGGCTGGTGCCGAGTTGCGTACCGGTCTGCGCGACTGGCTCATGCAGCTGCTTGATCGGCTGGAACAGTACCAGCAGCAGTCGTTGCCGTTTCTGGCCGAGGAGCGGCAGCAGCGTCTTGAGCGCCTGCGCCAGCTGCTGGCCGATGACAGCCAGGAGGCGGCGGAGCCGGTCCGGCGCATTCTCGAAGCCTTGCAGATCGAGGCGCAGTATGGCCAGGAGGCCGAGGCCTATCCGCAGCAGATTGAACTGGCGGGGGAACCCCTGCAGGTGGAGATCCTGCGACTGGGGCGGCTGGCGCTGTTTTTTCGCAGCCCCGATGGCAGTCGGGCCGGTGTCTACGATCCGTTGACGCGGCAGTTCCAGCAACGGACGGCCGCTGACAGCGCGGCCATTGACAGGGCATTGCAGCAGATCCGCCGGGAGGCGGCACCACAGCTGGTGGCGTTGCCGCTGGGGAGGATTGAACGGCCATGAGCTACGGTGACAAAAAAAGGATCGGCGGTGTTCTGGGGCTGTTGCTGCTGGTGCCCGTGCTGACGGCAGCGACGGAAACGGCCGGCAGCGCGGTGGTGGATGTGCGGGCGGTCTACCAGCAGCTCAGCCGCCAGCAGCAGCAAAGCGCCGCCGAGCTGGCCGGGACGCGTGATCAGGTCGGTCGCAGCCGGGCCGAACTGGAGCAGCAGGCCGAGCGGCTGCGGCAGACCAATGCGGGCCTGCGTCGCCAGTTGCAGGAACAGGAAGACCAGCTGGCCCAGCTGCAGCGTCAGGCCGACCTGCTGCGGGACAGCCGGCGGCAGGAGGAGCAGGCCCAGCGCCAGATTCTGGCCGCGCTGCGCACTGGCGCCGGCCAGCTGGAGGAGCTGTTGCAGGCTTCGCCGTTGTATCAGCCGCTGCCGCCAGCTCTGCTGGATAGCACGGCGGTGCCGGCCCTGGCCGATCTGCGCCAGCTGGAGGATCTGTATTTCCGCCTGATGGAGGATGGCGCCACGGTCAGTCTGATGACGCGAGCCTACATCGATGGTCGCGGCGAGGAGCGGCAAGGCCCGGTGCTGCGACTGGGGCCTTTTCTGACCCTGGCGCAGACGGCTGAGGGTCTGCGCCTGCTGCAGCCCGACGCGGCCAGCGGCCGGCTGCGTGTCAGTGCGGCGCGGCCCGACGGCCGTCTGCGGCGCCAGTTGCAGCGCTATCTGGAGGGAGAAAGCGCTGCGGTGCCGCTGGATCTGACCCAGGGCGCCGCGCTGCAACATCTCAGCCGGCAAAAGGGTTTTGTGGCCCGCTTGCAGGAGGGCGGCATTCTGGTCTGGCCGATTGTGCTGCTGGCGCTGGCGGCGGCCCTGATCGGTATGGAGCGGGCGCTGTTTCTCAAGAGGGTGCACGACAACACCGATCGCACCATGACGGCGGTCAATCACAATGCCGCGGCGGGCGACTGGCAGGCCTGTCAGCAACTGGTCAATGGCCGCTCGACTCCGGTTTACAACGTGGTCCGCGCCGGGCTGGAGGCCCGCCATGAACAGCGCGAGGTGCTCGAAAGCGTGCTGCAGGAGGCCATTCTCAAGGAACTGCCGCGGCTGGAACGGGCCCTGCCGCTGCTGGGCATCATGGCAGCGGTGGCGCCACTGCTGGGGTTGCTGGGCACCGTGACCGGCATGATCGACACCTTCGAGGTGATCAATATCCATGGCAGCGGCGACCCGAAGCTGCTGTCGGGGGGGATTTCCGTCGCGCTGGTGACCACCATGCTGGGTCTGATGGTGGCCATTCCGATCATGCTGCTGCATACGGTGCTGAGCCGCCAGGTGGAGCACATCATCGGCGACATGGAGGAAAAATCCGTCACCCTGATCAATATCATTCAGCGCTGCGGCCTGGGAGGGTGCGGTGTGGCGCGCGACTGACCTGCTGGCCTATCTCGCCACCGGCGGTCTGGTCATGCTGCCGCTGGTGCTGGTCTCGCTGCTGTTGTGGACGCTGATTTTCGAACGGCTGCTGCTGTTCCGGCGGCTGGAGCGGGGTGATCCGCCGCTGGCCGAACTGGTGCGCTGCTGGCGGGCCGGGCTGCCCTTGCCGCCGGCAGCGGGGCTGCGCAGCCAGCTGGTGAGGGTGCTGCAGGCCGAGGTGGCGCTGCCCAGTGCTCTCAACCGGCGGCTGCTCGATGCCTGTGCCCTGCGCTTGCAGGCGGCGATTGACCGCAATCTCGACCAGATCCGGGTGCTGGCGGCGGTGGCGCCATTGCTGGGGTTGCTGGGTACCGTGACCGGCATGATGGCGACCTTCGACGCCATCGCCCTGTTCGGCAGCGGCAATGTGCGAGCCCTGGCCGGCGGTATCTCGGAGGCGCTGATCACCACCCAGGGGGGCCTGCTGGTTTCCATCCCCGGAGTGCTGGCCAGCGCGGTGCTGAGCCTGCGGGCGCGTCGCCTGCAGGAACGGCTGGAAGAAACCCTGGTTCTGTTCAAACGGATGGTCTGAGCCATGAAATCCTTGAGACGCCGCCTGCGCCAGGCGGGTGGCAACAGCAGTGAAATCAATATCTCGCCCCTGATCGATCTGGTCTTTTTACTTCTGATCTTTTTCATGGTGACGACCAGTTTTGTGCGTGATGCCGGCATCGAGGTCGAGCGGCCGGTTGCCAGCAGTGCCTTGCCGGCGGAAAACCGCAGCATTTTTGTCGCGGTCAGCGCGACCGGCGAGGCCTGGTTCGATGGCCAGCAGGTGGATGTGCGGGCGGTGCGCGGCCATGTTAAACGTGCCCTGGCCGAGAATCCCGGCGCCGAGGTGATTGTGCTGGCCGACCAGCGCAGCCAGACCGGCGCCGTGGTGCGGGTGATGGACCAGTGCCGCCTGGCCGGCGCCGGCCGCGTCAGCCTGGCGGCCGATACCGCTGGCGGGGGCGGATCTTGAGGTCTGATCGTCACCTGCTGCTGGCCCTGCTGCTGGCCCTGCTGGTCAATGGGGGCCTGTTTGTGCTGTTGCCCCAGCTGGTGCAGGAAAAACCGACCCGGCCGCAACAGCTCCGGCGGCAGGCGGTCGCCCTAACCCGTCTGCCGCCGCCGGTTGAGCCCTTGCAGGCTGAGGAAACCCCGCCGGAGGCTCCCCGCCCGCCGGAGGTCAAGCCGCTGCCGCTGCCGACCCCCTTGCCGTTGCCGGGACTGGTGCGCCAGCCGCCCCAGCCGCAGCTGCAGCCGTTGCAGCCCCAGCTGGTACCGGCGCTGGTCAGCTTGCCGCTGCCACCGGTCGCGCTGCCGGCGGTAGCCGCACCAGACCGGCCGTTTGCCGAATCGGAGGTCGATCAGCCGCCCCAGATCCGCTTCAGGCCGGAACCGGGCTACCCCTGGCAGGCGCGCCGTCAGCGTATCGAAGGCCAGGTTGAGGTTGAACTGGTGGTTGACCGCGACGGCTGCGTGGAACAGGCACGGGTGATCGCGGCCGAGCCGGCGGAATTGTTCGATGCGGCGGTGTTGGCGGTGGTGCGGCAATGGCGCTTTCAGCCGGCACAGCTGCAGGGGCAGCCGGTGGCCAGCCGCTTGCGGCAGGTGGTGGTGTTTCGTCTGGACGAGGAGGGAGGTGGCCGTGGCGGATGGCGCTAAGCGGCTGTTCCTGAGCCTGTTGCTGGTGTTGACCGCTCTGTTGCTGCCGGACGGGCGGGGTTGGGCCGATTGTCACCAGCCCTGTCCCGCCGTGCTGTTGGCGCAGTTGCAGCAGGCTGATCGGCTGGCCGGGCAGCAGAACTGGGCACAGGCGCGGCAGCTGTTGCAACAGGCACAGCAACAGGGCGCCGATCATCCCCTGCTGTGGGGGCGGCTGGGCCAGGCCCTGTTGCAGTTGCAGCAGCCCGAGGCGGCGCTGGCGGCTCTGGAACGGGCGGTAGCCGGTTGCCCGGCGGAGGCGACACTGTGGCAGCAGCTGGCCCAGGCCGCCTGGCAGCTGGGCCAGCACGAGCGGGCCGCGGTGGCCCTGCAGCGCGCCGCCGAACTGGGCGGGGATGACCAGCTGGCGCGCCAGGCGGCCCTGCTGTGGGCCGAGGCCGGCGAGGCGGAGCGGGCTCTGACCCAACTGGAACCGTTGCTGGAACGGGCTGGTCGAGTGCTGGCGAACGAGGAGCTGCACAACTATGTGGCCCTCTGTCTGCAGGCACAGCAGGCCGGGCGCGGGCTGCGTCACCTTGAGCGCTGGCAGCCGGCGCTGCAGTCGCGCGCCCTGTTCTGGCAGCTACGGGCGCAGCTGCTGGTGGCGACCGGGGCCTTTGGTCCGGCGGCCAGCAGTCTGCGGGTGGCG
Organism: Desulfuromonas thiophila; assembly: GCF_900101955.1. Taxonomy (NCBI): domain Bacteria; kingdom Pseudomonadati; phylum Thermodesulfobacteriota; class Desulfuromonadia; order Desulfuromonadales; family Desulfuromonadaceae; genus Desulfuromonas; species Desulfuromonas thiophila. The sequence continues at coordinate 143,898 of NZ_FNAQ01000001.1, forward strand.
GCGGCGCTGGCGCCCCTGCCGCTGGAACAGCAGCGTCTGCTGGCCGATCTGCTGCTGCAGGCCGGTGCGCCGGCTGCGGCGGCCCGGCAGTACGAAGCCCTGCTGCAGCAGCAGCCGGACGAGGCGGAACTGGCGCACCGGCTGCTGCACAGCTACCGGCTGGCGCTGCAGCCCGAGCAGGCGCTGGCCCTGTGCGAGCGCTTGCTGGCCGGTGCGCCAGAAGCCCGTCGCCGGCCGCTGCTGCAGGGGCGGGCCGAACTGCTGTACGAACTGGAACGCTATGACGCTGCCGCGCAGGCCTTCGACCAGCTGTCGCGCCATCCGGCCGCTGCGGGGGCGGCCTGGTTGGGACGGGCCAGCTGCGCCCTGCGGCAGCAGGATCGCACCGTTGCCCGTCAGGCGCTGGAACAGGCCCGCCGTTATCCGGCCCAACGAGCCGAGGCCGACCGTCTGCTGCGCCAGCTGGCGCAGCGCTGAACAAGCAGTCGCACATGAAAAAACGACCGGGTTCGGTAGAACCCGGTCGTTAAGGCGGGAGACTCTGAGGTGGCCCCGCAGCCGGATGGCTGCGGGGTTTTTGATTGGCGGCCCGGTGAAGGGCCGCGCGCCGGAAGGGTTTTGCCAGAGCGTTTTACGGCCGGCTGCTGCCGAGCCAATGGGCGGCGGCGGGATAACTGACCGCGTTGATGTTGATGGTGCCGTCGAGGACGCCGTTGTCGAGGTAGTCGATGGAATCGAACAGCAGCCGTTTCACATACATGCGGTTGTGGGCGTAGCCACCGGGTTCTTCGGTGGGCAGTTTCTGATTCTGGAAGGCATAGGTCGCCAGCAGATCAGCGGTGGTGTTGTTGATGGTGGTGCCGAGGAAGTTCGGCAGACTGTTGGCCAGATAGGCGCCCAGCACCATCCCAGCCTGCTGATAACCCTCTGATTCCTCTTCGAGGAAGGCGGCGGCAGCGGCACTGCCGGCCTCCAGCGCCGCGCCGTGGGAGCCGTCGTGACAACCGATGCAGTTGGTGGCCGTCAGGGCGGTGATTTCACCGGTGGCGTTCTTTTCCACCACGCTGAAGCGATGCGCTTCGCTGCTGCTCATATGGCAGGCGGCGCAGGGGCCGGCGCCACTGACCTGCTGACCGACGACGGTGTCGTGGTCGAGGATGTCGACAATTTCGAGATCCAGGCTGTCATGGGCGAAGTAGGACGGATTGGCGTAGCTTTGACCGGGGAATTCAAAACCCATGTGGGTGACGGCGCTGAACAGGGTGCCACCGGCCGGGGCATGGTGGCCGACAAAACGGGAACTCATGCTGCTGTCCATGTTGCCGGCGCCGCCGTGGCAGGCCACGCAAACGTTGGAGTTGGCGATATCCGGCAGCACCACGGGCGCGCCCTGATAGGTGACGGCCGTGCCGCCGGTCGATTTCAGGGCGATAGCGCCCGGATCGCGCAGCGTACCGGCGCCGGCATTGCTATGGCAGCCCCAGCAGTAAAGCATTTCGGCCTGCGGTGAGCCGCTGGTACCGTTCCAGTCGGCCAGATGGCTGAAGTCGTTGTTGGCGGCATTGTAACCGTCCGGGTCATCCAGGTAATTGGCGACACCGGTGGCGGTATGGCAGCGCTGGCAGCCCTGGCGGGCATCGCTTTCCCACGGATAATGGACCCAGCCGTCGGCGGTGGCGCTGCCGGCGGCGGCGTCTGGGCCCTCAGCTTCCTTGACATCGAGCAGGTGACCGCCGTGAGCCGACCGCGCCCACTGTTCGTTGATGCTGTTGTCGCCATGGTGCACATTGTGACAATCGGCGCAGGCCGTGGCTGCCTGGGTCCGCAGGACATAGCCTTCCAGTAATTTGGCCGTTGTCGGATCGTCGAAGTGGGTGTCCCTGATCGAGCGGTCCATCAGGCCGTTGTCGTCGAAGTGATCGAAGTGGTAGTCGAGGGCGGCATTGTCGGCATGGCAGTGGCTACAGGTGTTGTACTGGGCCGAGCCATCGGCCGAGGCCGCCATCAGCAGCTGATCACCGCCGGTGGCATGGACGTCGTGACAGGTGCGGCACTGGATCGGACTGATGTTCTCTTCGCCCAGCGGTTCGGCACCACGGCCGTTGGTGGCGGTGATGGCGGCCACGGTGGTCAGACCACGGTAGAGTCGGGCGCCCTCGTCACTGTGACAGCGGTTGCAGCCGATGGTCTCACTGCGGGTGCTGCGGTCGCGGGGTTCGGCGGCATGGCCGGAGTCGAGATAATCGGGGACCACGTTGAGGGCGCCGGGGCTGTGGCCGCTGCGGCTGCGCAGGGCGACGAGTTCACCGGTTTCAGCGCTGACCTCGGCGTGGCAGCGGGCGCATTCCGCTACGCCGGGGCGCGGTGTCGGAATCGGGCCGATGCCGCGGTGGGCACTGCCGTTGCCGTGACAGGCCTCGCAGGCCACTACATCGCGTACGCTGAGGCCATAGGCGGCCGGCATGTTGATGGCATCGAGGGTGGCGTTGTGACAGTTGCCACAGCTGAAGGGCTCACCGGCCGCCGCCGGCTCGTGCGGCCCTGTCGGGCTGCCGTTCAGATTGGCATGGCGACCGGCCAGAAATGCCTGGTTCTGGGTGCTGTGGCACTGGGTGCAATTGGTGATGCCGCTGGCTTGCAGCACCGGCTCGGTGCTGGGCGTGACGGCGCTGCCACCGGAACCGCCACTGCTGCCGCAGCCGGCCAGAGTGGCGGCGGCCAGGGTTGTGAGGAACAGCCGTAACCAGGGTGAGTGCATGGTTGACCTCCTTTTTAATGGGGTGGTGGAAAAATTTAATGGCAGCGGCGGCAGGTCTTGCCGTTGCTGGCCTTGCGCAGATTGTCCTTGATGTCACCCCAGTCCTTCGGATGGGGGTTGTAGCCGCCGGCACCGGCGCGGGCGCTGTGGCAGCGCAGGCAGACATCACCATCGGGATGGCAGGCCTGGCAACTGGACAGCGACCGCCGTGCCTCGCGCGCGTGACCGATGGACCAGGAATGGTAGTCGGGCGCGATGGAGCTTTGCAGGTGGCAGCTGTCACAGGTGATGGACGGATCCATGCCGGCGTGGATGGCGTCGATGTCCGTGTCACCAAAGCCCAGATCGAAGGTGCGGCGGTGCGACGGGCTACCGAGGCTGTCGCCGCGCAGGCGGAATTGGTCGTGGCAGTCGGCACAGTAGTCGGGTTCGTGGCAGCTGGCGCACAGACGCTGGTCCGTGCGGGCGGCGATGGGGTGGGTGACGTGGAAGTCGCTGCGGTGAACGTTGGTCAGGCCGTTGCCGAAATCGCCCTGTTCATGGGAGAAACCGGCCTTGTGGCAGTCCAGACAGTCGGCCTGACGGTGGCAGGCCACACAGTCGATGGCCTCGCCCTTGGCTTCGCTGCGGTGATTGAGCGCCCACAGCGGGCCGTGGGTTGTGGGACCGCGCCAGGTCAGGGCGTCGATGGTGGCGCTGTCGTGACAGTCGAGACAGACCGCCGGATCGGGAACGATGCTGGGCGCGTCGGCCAGATGGCAGACACTGCAGTCTCCGCCATCGACATAGTCACGCACATGGGCGTCATGATCGAAGCCCGCCGCCCAGACCAGCGATGTTGCCAGCAGCGGCAGCATGACCAGGGGAATCAGCTTGAAGCGGGTCATAGAAGGCTCCTTTGGCTAGAACTGGATGTTGAACCGCACGGTGCCGCGGTTGTAGTAGTCCCACAGATCGCTCTCGATCCGCTCGAACTTGGCCTGCAGATTGGTTTTCTTGTTGATGTGCCAGGTGACATCGGCCCAGTAGCGCTGGCTGGTGGTTTCGTCGCTGGAGCCATCGGTTTCGAAGAAGTCGATCTCGCGTTCAAGGACATCGATGTTGGCTCCCAATCCGGCTTCAATCCATTCGGTCAGGCGGTAGGCACCGCGTATCTTGAAGCCCTTGAGATCCTGGCCATCGTCGTCGATACGGCAGATGCCGCTGACATAGCCGGAGAACGTGCCGGTGCGCAGCTTCTCAAGGCCGATTTCGAATACGTCGGCGTCGCTGAACTCGTCATACAGCTCCCGCACATAGCGGGCGTAGGCCTGCAGCCCGCGACGGATGTGCCAAGTGGCCTCGGCCAGTACCTCTTCGTATTCCTCGACGGCGAAGACCGAATAGATGGAGGTGGAGGAAAAGACCGGCAGCGAGTAGAGGTATTCCAGCCGCAGGGTGAAGGGCGCGTCGAAGCGGTATTTGCCGCCGAGATTGGCGTAGCTCAACCGCTCCGACAGAATGTCCCACTGCAGTTCGTTGTAGAGCCACAGCTTGCCGCGGATGTCGACGCTGGCGTCAAACCCTGCCAGTTCCTGGGCGATCAGGCCGCCCTCCCACTTCTGCAGGTAGGATAGGCCCAGATCGATGCTGTCGAGGTAGTGGGCGGTCAGTTCAACCCCGGTGAGCACGTCCTTGACGTTGTAGCCTTCGTAATAGCTGACATCGCCACCGCCGAACAGCTTGACGGCATAGGTGTCACTCAGCCGGTAATCCAGCGCCAGGCCGTCCATCAGCGAGGCGCCGGCGGTGGTGGAGATGAACTGGCGGCCGAGGCGGAAGTCCAGGCCGTCGAACAGATCCTTCTTTTCCAGGTAGGCAAAGTACAACCGGCTGTCGATGTCGGCCTCGCTGTTCAGATCGTCGGCGATACGGCCATAGCCGCGGAAGTTGTAGCCTTCGCCGCCAAGATCGCGCAGACTCAGCTGCAGATACTGGTAAACGGGCACCGCCGTGTCTTCCCGCGCGCTGTCGTACCATTCCATCACCGTGCTGGCTCTGCCGCTGACCGAGACTGCCTGCGCCGGCAGCGCCGACCACAGGGTCAGCGGCACCAGCAGCACGCCGCAAAAAATCCCTTGCCAGACTCTCATGCGACCTCCTGTAAGACAGAAATGAAGAAAAACGCCCGAAACCGCCCGGCTCCGGTCTGGTGGTTAAGGTAAATCCAACAAGCGTTATATTGTCATGAAAAGAATATCCGTTCTTTCACGCAGGGTTTTGGTCATCTGACCGGCCGCTGGCCACGCCTTGCGGCGCAGGCGCTTGGCCAGCGGCGGAGAACAACTGGCAGTAAAACAGAGAAAAACTGTCGGGTTTAGGCGGCTGCCGCGAGACAGGAGGATTTGGCCCCTGCGCGACTGTGCTTAAAACCGGATCGATGTTGTCGGTTTTAGCAGATGCTGTGCCAAGGTAAGGCAGAAGGCCGGGAAAAAGCGAGGTGCGCAAAAACAGCGGCAGCGGCCCTTGACCGGCGCGCTGGTTCATGATAGTGATACTGGGAATCAAAATCAGATAAACCCGATCCGCCGGAGGCGCCCATGCCGTCTGTTTTGTCAGCCCTGCATCGCATTTCTGCCCCGTCCTGTCCCTGCCCCCTGGCGCTGCCAAGCGCTGGCAGTGACGCACTGCCGTCCTGCTCCCCCTGCCTGACCTCGCAGTTCTGGCGCGATGTGACGCAGTGCTACGCCCGGGAGGAGGACTGCCTAGCTGCCTTTGTCGCCGTCAGCGGCGCCGAGGTGCTGGCCGGCATCAAGCCGGCCAATCTGGTGCGTATTGCCGACCGCAGTCACCGCTGTGGCCGCAACTTCTACCAGCTGTGGCGCCAGCACGGCCTGGCCGCGCCGCTGGCCCGAGAGCTGGCCGCCTGCGAACTGCCGGTGGAGGGCAGCGGCGTGCTGGTGCTGTTCTATTCGCCGCCGCTGTTGCAGCGGCGTTTGCTCAGTCGCGGTGCCCAGGCCTTTTTGCGGCGCTGTGGTTATCGCCAGACTCGCCAGCTGGATACGGTACTGGAACAGCTGGTCGCGCGGTGCCGCTGTGGCTTCCCCCACGAAATCGGTCTGTTTCTGGGCTATCCGCTGAAGGATGTGGCGGGCTTCATGGCGGGCAAGAGCGCCAGTCGCCAGCGCATGTGGAAGATCTTCGGGCCGCCGCGGCGCAGCGAGGCCCTGGCGGACGCCTTTTTCCAGGCCCGCGTGGCGGTGTTGGAGCAGGTGCGGCGCGGTCGGCTGCAGCCGTTGATGGCGGCCTGCTGACCTGCCGGCCGCGGTTTGCTCGCTGCTGAGCAGCGACCGTGCTATAACAGCTGCTGCAAGGGGTCCGTGGGGCTGGTGTGGCGAAGGAGGGTGGCTGAACGTGCGGCGGCGAACAAGGCAGGATACATGGCTGACCCGGCTGGTACGTGCCCGCTGGGCGCGTGGCTTTGCTCTGGTGGCGTTGGCCTACCTGAGCCTGGCCGTGCACCTGCTGCATCCGTTGCTGCATCGGCACGATGCCGCCGGCCATCCGGCCGCGCAGGTTTGTTGCGCTGACCAGGCTGATCGCTGTCCGGTCAGCGAACCGCAGCTGGCGAGTGCCCGTGCGGTGGCGGGCCCCTGCCCGCTGCATGATTTCTGCGCCAGTCTCTACCAGCTGTCGCCGCCGCCATCCTGCTGCTGGCAGGTTTTCCGTGCGGTCGGACAGCGCCTGGCATTTTCCCCGCCGGATGATCCGTCCGCGCCCTTCCTGTCCTCTCCGCCCGCCCGGGCGCCGCCTGTTTATCCGCTGCAGCCGTCTGGCTGCTTCTCTGCCGCGTTCCGGTCATTCTGGCCGGGGCTGATTCCGCTATGGGGATAAAACCGCCTGCCCGGCCGGTGACTGCCGGCGGGGCTGAGTGGTGAGAAGGAGAACGGGTATGCACAAAGCGAGACAACGGCTGGCGGCCTTGATGCTGCTGGCCCTGTGGTGCTGGGGTGCGGCCGCTGCGGCCGCCAGTACGGCCACCAGTACGGCCGCCGTGGCCGAGGTGGTGGAGCTGGAAAGTCTGCTGGTTACGGCCGAGGCAGAAGAGGAACTGGCGCAGCGGGCGGTCGGCGCCGAGCTGCTGCGCCAGGAACAGGTGATTGATCTGGCGGAACTGCTCAGCCAGCAGTCGGCGTCCACCGCGCTGATCCGCAAGAGCGGCTATGGCAACGAGGTTTCCGTGCGCGGCTTCGGCAAGGCCGATCTGGGGGTGCTGTATGACGATGCGATGCTTGAGGGCGCCTGCGGCAGCCGCAAGGATCCCGCCTTGTCGCATGTGCCGCTGCTGGCGGTCAAGCAGGTGCGGGTACAGCCGGGGCCCTTCGATGTGGCGCGCCACGGTGGCCTGGGTGGCGTGGTGGCGGTTGAAACCGCCGAGCCGCAGACCGAGGAGACGGCGGAACTGTGGCTTAAGGGCGGCAGTTTCGACTATCGGGCGGCGGCGCTGCAGCTGACGGGCGGAACCGAGCGTTTTCAGGCGCTGATGGGTTATGCCGCCACCCGCATGGATCCCTATCGGGATGGCGGCGGCCGGCGCCTGACGGATTATGCGCCGGCCGGGCGGCCTTACAGCGCTGCCGGCCGGAAACAGGCGGCGTTTGACAAGCAGGATGTCTGGACCAAATTGCGCTGGCAGCTGACGCCGGATCAGTCCCTGACCCTGGCGCATACCTATGGCCTGGCCGAGGATGTGCTGACACCGCGGGTGGCGGTCGATATTGAAAAAGAGCGTACCGCGCTGACCCAGTTACGTTATGAGGGCGAACATCTGGCCCGCTACAGCGACCGGCTGCAGCTGCGGCTGTACCATCACGATGTGCAGCATGAGCCGTCCGATCGTTATCGCGAACTGGTGGGGGCGGGCCTGCCCGGCTTTCATCGGCGCTTTGAGGCGCGTTCCACCCTGCGCGGGGCGCATCTGGCCAATACCCTCGACACCCCCTGGGCGCAGCTGACCTTCGGCGTCAGCCACGACCATCAGAACTGGAACGCCAATGCGTTCAACGCCGCCAGCGGCGCGCGGATCAACAACGCCTTCATCCCCGGGGTGCGCAGCAACCTGTGGGGCGGTTATGTGCAGGGTCGCCGCCATCTCGGCGCCCTGACGCTGAAGGGCGGGCTGCGCTACGACGAGGCCCGCATGGCGGCGACGCAGGCGCTGCCCTTCAGCCAGCGGCTGACCGCCGGCAACCAGCAGCGCGACCGCTATGGCAGCGGTTATCTGCTGGCCACCTGGTATCCCGGCGAGGACAGCAGCCTGTTTGTCGGCCTGGGCCAGGGCGCCCGGCTGCCGACCGGAGCGGAGCGCTACCTGCAGGGTTCCGCCAGTTTTTTTGGCAATCCCGCGCTTAAACCCACCCGCAACCGCGAAATCGACATCGGCGGCAGTCACCAGTTCGGCGCGTTGCGCGGCCAGGTCAAGCTGTTCTATGCCGATCTGACCGATTTCATCTACCAGCAGGCCCAGCCGTTCAAGACCTGGGGCAATATCGATGCCCATCTGTATGGCGCCGAAACCCGTTTTGACCTGCCCCTGGGGCCGTTCTGGCAACTGCAGGCCAGCGCCGCCTGGCAGCGGGGCCGCAAGGACGAACAGCCGCCCGGCAATGCGGATCGCGATCTGAGCGAGGTGCCGCCATGGAAAACCCGCCTGGCGCTGGACTACGCTCGCCGGGCGCTGGCGCTTGAGGTCGAGTGGCTCCATGCCGGTGCGAGCCGTCAGGTGGATGAAGCGGCGGGGGAGGTGCGCATGGCCGACTGGGATGTGGTCAACCTCAGTGCCCGTTATGAGCTGGCGCGCCACTGGACGCTTCATCTGGGGGTGGAGAACCTGTTTGACGCCTATTATGCCGTGGCCAATTCCTACGAATACGATGTGGTCAGCGGCGCGGCGGTGGCGCCGCCCATCATCTACGAACCGGGCCGCATGGCCTATCTCAGTCTGGTCAGTCGCTGGTAGGCGGGCCAGGTTTTGAACGGTCGTGGCCGCCACCCCCAAGCACAGCGGGGTGGCGGCCGTTTTTTTAGGGTGCGCGCCGCCGGCTCGCGGCTAGGGCGGCCAGCAGCGACCAAACGCCAAGGCTGGCGAAGGCCAAACCCCAGGCGGTGACCGAGTCGCGGCCGCCGCCCAGGTCGAGCACCAGACCGAAGGCCAGTGGCGCGACAAAGCCGGCGCCGAAGCCCAGCAGGGCGTGCAGCGCCATGGTGGCACCCTTGCGGCCGGGCTCCGTCGCCGCCACCAGGCCGGCGGTGAGAGCGGCCGAGTCGGCCATCACCCAGAGGAAGTAGAAGGCGGTGAGGGGAAACAGCAGGGCCATGGGCCAGTTGGCGGTGAAGCCGACCAGGCAGGCCAGCACCGACGACACCAGCATGGTGGCGCAAATAAAGCGGCGCCGGCCGTAGCGCACGGCGGCCTCGTTGCCCAGGATGCTGGCGGCCGGACCGAGCAGGTTGATCCAGGCGGCCAGGGCGGCGGCACCGAACCAGAAGCCGCCGCTGCTGGCATGGAGGGCCAGGCTGAAGGCGAAGAAGGCCGGCAGCCAGGAGCGCAGGCCGAACAGTTCCCAGCAGTGGGCGGCATAGCCAAGAATGTAGCCCATGGCGGCGCGGTTGCGCAGCACCGGGCGGAAATCGAACAGCAGCCCCGGCGGCGCGCCGCTGGGAACCGGCGCTGCTGGCGGCAGGCGAACGAACACCAGCGCCCCGGCCAGCAGGGGGCCGAAGGCGGCGCAGCCGAATACCCAGGGCCAACCCAGCGGTTGCAGGGCGCCGGCCAGCAGCAGCGAGGCGGTGGTGCCCAGGCCGAAGGTGGCGGTATAGAAGGCCACCGCGCGGCTGGGCACGCTGCCCTGGAAATGATCGGTCAGCAGGCGCAGGCCCGGCATGTAGGTGCCGGCCAGACCGGCGCCGACCAGAGCCTGGAACAGCAGCGCCGTCCACAGGCCCCTGGCCAGCAGGGCAAAGCCGAGGCTGCCGGCGCTGGCCAGCAGGCAGGCCAGCAGATAGATGCGGCGGGTGTCGTAGCGGTCGGTCAAACCGACCAGCAGGGGCGTGGCTACCATGTAGCCGGCGAAGAAGGCGCCACTGATAAGGCCGGCGGCCGAACTGCTCAGCTGCCAGTGGTGTTGCAGCAGCGGCAACAGGGCCGGATAGGCGGCAAAACCGGTCATGCTGAGAACCTCGGCGGCACACAGCAGCAGCACCAGTGCGCGCGGGGCCGGGGCGCGCCGGGCGCTCATGGGGCAAGGTGCCGTTGCGGCAGGGGATGGGGCATGGCGGACTCCAGTGCGGGCAGAGGGAACAGGCCATCCTGAGGGTACGGTGGTTTGGCGGGCGAACCAAGGGAAAAAGAACCGGCATTCGTTGGGGACAGCTTGCAAAGATGATTTTTTTTGTCAGCTTTGACGGACGTCAAGTTTTTTGCTGGCTGAAGGCGTTAGGGTGGCGACCAGTTACGGCAGCCAGGATAACCCACCCCAACAAGGAGGTTCACGATGAGTATGTTCTGTTTTCAGTGTCAGGAAGCCGCCCGCGGCACCGGTTGCACCAGGGTCGGCATGTGCGGCAAGCAGGAAAGCACCGCCAACCTGCAGGATCTGCTGGTGTTCAGCCTGAAAGGTCTGGCGCTGGCGGCGCAGCGGGCCCGCACGAAACAGCTCGATCTGGCCGATACCGGCCTGTTTATCTGTCAGGCCCTGTTCGCCACCATCACCAACGCCAATTTCGACGATCAGCGCATCAGTGCCCTGATTCAGGATGCCCTGCGGCGGCGCGACGCCTTCAAGGCCCAGCTGGGTCTGACCACCGGCCCCGACTGCCTGAGCTGGAACGGCAGCGAAGCCAACTATGCCGCCAAGGCCGCCGAGGTGGGGGTGCTGTCGCAGCCCAACGAGGATGTCCGCTCCCTGCGCGAACTGCTGGTCTACGGCCTCAAGGGCATGGCCGCCTATGCCGATCATGCCGCCATGCTCGGGTTCGAGAAACCGGAAATCTATGATTTCATGATTGACGCCCTGACTTCCACCACCGAGGAACTCAGCGTCGAGGCCATGATCGGCCAAGTGATGAAATGCGGCGAGGTGGCGGTGACCACCATGGCCCTGCTGGACGAGGCCAACACCACGCGTTACGGTAATCCCGAGATCAGCCGGGTCAAGCTGGGCGTGCGCGACCGCCCCGGCATTCTCATCTCCGGTCACGATCTGCACGACATGGAGGATCTGCTCCGCCAGACCGAGGGCAGCGGCGTCGATGTCTACACCCACAGCGAGATGCTGCCGGCCCATTACTACCCGGCCTTCAAGAAATACGACCATTTCGTCGGCAACTACGGCAACGCCTGGTGGCAGCAGAACAAGGAGTTCGCCGCCTTCAACGGTCCCATCCTGATGACCACCAACTGCATCACGCCGGTGCAGGATGCCTATAAGGATCGCATCTACACCACCGGCATGGCCGGCTGGCCCGGTGTGCCGCATATCGCCGAGCGGCCCGAGGGTGGCAGCAAGGATTTTTCCGCCCTGATCGCCCAGGCCAAAACCTGTGCCCCGCCCACCGAGCTGGAACAGGGCGAGATTGTCGGCGGCTTTGCCCATGCCCAGGTGATGGCCCTGGCCGACAAGGTGGTGGCGGCAGTGAAATCCGGCGCCATCAGGCGCTTCGTTGTCATGGCCGGCTGTGACGGCCGCCACACCAGCCGCAGCTACTTCACCGAGGTGGCGCAGGAACTGCCGGGTGATACCGTCATTCTCACCGCCGGCTGCGCCAAGTACCGCTACAACAAGCTGCAGCTGGGCGATATCGGCGGCATTCCGCGCGTGCTCGATGCCGGCCAGTGCAACGATTCCTACTCGCTGGCTTATATCGCCCTGAAGCTCAAGGAGGTGTTCGGCCTCGACGACATCAACGAACTGCCCATCTCCTACGATATCGCCTGGTACGAGCAGAAGGCGGTGGTGGTGCTGCTGGCGCTGCTGTTCCTCGGCGTCAAGGGCATCCGCCTTGGCCCCACCCTGCCGGCCTTTCTGTCGCCCAACGTGGCCAAGGTGCTGGTGGAGAATTTCAACATCAAGGCCATCGGCAGCGTGCAGGAGGATGTCGCGGCCATCATGGCCGGCCAATAGTTTCCGCCGAAAGACGGTGTCAACCTTCCGCTAACAGGCTGTTGAAAAACAGCCTGCTGGAGCCCATGGACGGGCGACCAAAATCAATCATTACTTCGTAATGGATTGATTTTGTGAGCAAGACGGAAATCGCATTTTCGGCTTGCGTCGTTGAAAAAGCCCCGGAAGGGACTTTTTCAACATCCTGCTGATACCGCGGCACGGCTAAAACGGCACGAAACAGCAACAGGGAGGACAGCTTATGGCTGTCCTCCCTGTTGTTCGTTTTACGCGGTGCTGGCCGTCTGGCTCAGACGATCAGCTTGGAGATGGCCTTGAACTCGGCGCTGCCGGCGGCACGCAGCAGTTCAAACAGGACGGATTCGACATTGGTGAGAATGGCGCCGGCCTGTTCCATGCGGCGCAGGGCGTTGTCGCGGTTGGCGTCGCTGCGGGAGCAGGTGGCGCTGATGGGGACATGAACCTGATAGCCGGCCTGCAGCAGATCGAGCACGGTCTGCAGCACGCAGACATGGGTCTCCATGCCGGTGACGATGATCTGGCGGCGTTGCAGGGCTTCCAGCGCCGGCCAGAAGCTCTGTTCGCCGCAGCAGCTGAAGGTGGTTTTTTCAATGCAATCGGCGCCGCCGGCGGCTTGGCGGATGCTGGCCAGCGTCGGCCCCAGGCCCTTGGGATACTGCTCGGTCAACAGGGTCGGCACCTGCAGCAGGTTGAGTCCCTGCTGCAACAGGCCGATGGCCTGTTCGACGCCGGCGCGGTTGGCCATGGCGGTCACCAGGCGCTCCTGCACGTCGATGATCAGCAGGGCGGCCTGGTCGCGCTGCAACAGACTGGGATGATGCTTCATGGTTCCTCCTTGGGGTGGGGGCTGGGGCTGTCGGCCGGGCGGCGGCCAAGGGGCAGGCGGCTGAACCGGCCGCCGTGCAGGATGGGATCGCCCGCATAGCCGAGGGCGGTGAAGTCCAGATAATTGCCGTTTTGCCGCAGTTGGTCAAGGTCGTCGCGCTTGCCGGCGAGGAAGCTGAAATCGGTCGGCTTGTGGGCCAGTTCCCTGAAGTTGACATGACGGCTGTCCTGATGACAGCGGTCGCAGGTCTGTTCGCCGCGCAGGCTGTCGTGGCAGGAAACGCAGGTCAGCGCCAGGCGCGCCGGCATCACCTCGTGTTCAACCCGCCACCAGGTCCAGGTCTCGCGCCAGTGCCAGCGGCCGCTGTAGGGCAGGCCGGCGACGGCCATGCCGTCGCTGAAGGCCTGGTGCCAGTCGAAGTTCTTCCAGTAGGCCGTGCGGTCAGCGGCGCCACGCGGGAACAGATGCGGAATCAGCAGGGTGCCGTGCTCGCTGTCGAAGGCTTGCACGCCCTTCATGACCTTGAACGGCGTGATGCGTGCCTGCGGGTCGTGGCGCTGGCCGAGGGGCGCGGTCAGCTGCACCGGCGTGGTGCCGGCGGGCACGGCATCGCCGACCAGCACCCGCTCCATGGTGCCGTCGAACCAGACATAATCCGGCGTGGCGGCTCGCTGCCAGGCGAATTCGCCCTTCTGCACATGGTAGTCGGGCAGGGGGTCGCTGTCGCCCAGTCGTGTCATCTGCGGCTGGCGGCCTGTGTCGCCGGCCTTGGACCAGTCCCACCAGTTTTTGGTCGGGGTGCACTTGGCGTACACCGGCGAATGGCAGACGTTGCAGGCCAGACTGGCGCTGTGGCGGTTGAGATGGGCCGCCAGCAGGCCGTTGCGGTAATGGGGCGCGGCCGAATGGCAGTCCTCGCAGCGCACCACGCCCTCGGCCGGCGCTACCGACGAACTGCGGCCGGCGATGCGGTGCTGATAGGTGCGGTGGCAGTCGACACAGCCGAAATCGAGATCGCCCATGTGCACATCGCAACGCGGATCGGGGTCGAGCAGGTTGTTGCCCATGTCGGCATGCTTGATGGCGTCGCCGCCGCCGCCGTTGAAGTGGCAGCTGCCGCAGCTGGCGCGGCTGCTGTGGCCAACCTGTTCGGCGATGGGTTTCAGGTCGAGATCCTTCACCGGCCAGCCGGCGTTGGTGGGTTCCTTTTTGTAGCGCCCGCTGCGGTCGTGGCAGACCAGGCAGTCGATGCGGCTGAGATCAGCAAAATCGAAAGAGGCATCCGTCCATCCGTAACCGGCGTGACAACTGGTGCAACGAGACTCGTTGCTCAGGATGCTCACTCAGTAGTTGTTCAGCGCCGTCGAGCCCTTGCCGTGGGCGACGGCGTTGCTGTGATCGGCCGTGTAGGGCGAGGGGCCGCGCCAGCGCCAGTGAACGCTGTGGCGCACCGCCTCGGCCTGGGCCTCGTGGCAGCGGCGGCATTCGGCCGTTACCTGCAGGGCGTCGGGTTTATCCGGCAGTCTGACCAGTTCCTTGTGGTCGGGCACCCGTGGGCGGTGACAGTCGTTGCAGGTCTGCGGCCCCAGCCGCTCTTGCTGGTGGCAAGGGATACAGGCCTGGTGATAGGCGCCGCGCAGTCCCGGCCGTTCGGGAAAATCGGGGTTGAAGCTGGCCTGGTGGCAGGCGCTGCAGCGCACCGTTTCCGGGTTCGGACTGTAGGGCATATCGGCTTCGGGCCGGCGGTGGTGGCAGCGGCTGCAGTCGCCGCTGCGGGCGGCGTGCTGACCGTGATTGAAGCGCACGGCCAGATACTGGTCCGATTCGGCGCGCACCAGCGGGCTGTCGAGAACGAAATAGCTGGTCTTGACGTCGGCCGGGCTCAAACCCAGGGCATGCAGGCGCTGGCGCCGCCGCAGGGGATCTTCACTGCGCACCTGCTCGACCAGGGGCACGGTTTCGGCGGCGCGCAGCAGGGCCTGCTGCTGGCGTGTTGGCACCGTCTCCGCCGCCGGAGCAACGCCGGCAGCGGCCAGCAGAGCCGTCAGGGCTGTCAGGGCTGTCAGGGCAACAAGGGGGAGAGCGATCATGGGCGATTCTCCTGTGGGCGGTTTTCCGGCACCGCCGGTGTCGGCGCGGCCGGCACCAGAATGGGCAGATGGGTCACCAGCAGGCGGTAAAGCAGCATCAGGCTGGCAATAAGCCCCGCCGTGATCAGCCATTCGCCCAGCGCCGGACTGTAGTCGGCGCCGCTGAAGGGCGGCATGAAGCCGGTGACAAAGACATTGTAGCGATTGAGCAGCACGCCGCCGACGATAAGGGCCGCGGCGCAGAACAGGCCGCGGCGCGACCGGCGCAGGCGGGCCGACAACAGCAGCAGCCAGGGCAGCAGCACGCCCAACCCCAGTTCGATGCTGAAGGCCAGGCTCTGGGCGCTGCCCTCCAGCAGGTAGGGCCAGGCGCCGCGCCAGCTCAGGTCCGCGATCTTCAGCAGCAGATACAGGCCCAGCAGGTAGCGGCTGATGCCGGCCAGCGGCGTCAGCACCGCCTGTTCGTCGGCCGAGGCCAGACTGGCACGGGCCAGGTTGGCTTCGACCACCACCATTGGATAGCCGACGGCGATGGCCGAGGTCAGAAACAGCAGCGGCAGCAGCGGGCTGTACCACAGCGGATGCAGCTTGGTCGGCGCGATCAGCAGCAGCGCGCCCAGACTCGACTGGTGCATGCAGGACAGCACCACCCCGGCGATCAGGAAGAGCCACAGATGGCGCTGCAGCGGCCGGTGCAGGCGCTCGGCGGCGTTCATCAGCGGGGTGCTCAGGCGCTGCAGCCTCCCTGGCAGCCGCACGCCCTGACGCAGCCGCTCCAGCACGATGGGCAGAAACTCGATGTAGAGCACATGCAGATAGACCAGCACGCACATGGCCACCTCGAACAGCACCGAATGATGGTTCTGGA
The DNA here is from genome assembly GCF_900101955.1 of Desulfuromonas thiophila. Lineage (NCBI taxonomy): Bacteria > Pseudomonadati > Thermodesulfobacteriota > Desulfuromonadia > Desulfuromonadales > Desulfuromonadaceae > Desulfuromonas > Desulfuromonas thiophila. The sequence goes on from NZ_FNAQ01000001.1 coordinate 159,622, forward strand.
AGATGAGCGGTTTCCAGATGGCCCAGCTGCGGCCGATATCAACCAGCAGGCCGAGCACGACAAAGGTATAGCCGAGCATGGCGGTGAGCAGGGCCGGCCGCTCGATGGCGACGTAGCGGTGACGGCCGAACAGGTGACAAAGGGCGGCGGTGGTGAAGCCGCCGGCGGCCAGGGCGACGCCGGAGGCGACATCGACGGCCACCCACAGGCCCCAGGGCCGGCCGGTGCTCAGGTTCGAGACCGCGCCGATGCCGCCGGAAAAACGCAGCAGCAGGCTGATGGCGGCGGCGCCGACCAGGCACAGCAGCACCAGGACGCCGGGGGTCCAGAACGGCCGGCGCAGGGGCGCGGGTTGCGGATGCGGGGCGTTCATGCGGCACCTCCCGGCGGCGTTATCGTGGCGTCAGGCGGCGTGGTTTTGCGCTGGTTGCGCCGGTACAGCGCCGTGAGCAGACCAAACAGCACCAAAGGCGACCACAGATAGCTGAACAGGCTTTTCTGCAGGGTTTCCGTCAGGCGCGGCAGCGGCCGGCCGGGCAGGCGCAGAAAGCCGAGGCGTTCGAAGGGCACGGCCGACAGATAGAGCCAGCCGGTGCCGCCAACCTCGGTTTCACCGTAGATGTGCGGCGTATAGCGGGCCGGCTGGTCGCGCAGACGCTGATGGGCCAGCTGCAGCAGACGGTCGCGGCGGCCGAAGCTGATGGCCTGGGTCGGGCAGACGCTGGCGCAGGCCGGTGCCTTGCCGTCAGCCAGCAGCGGGGCGCAGAAGGTGCATTTCATTACTCGCGGGGTGACGGGATCCTGGTACTCGTAGGCGGGAATCTCGAAGGGACAGGCCACCATGCAATAACGACAGCCGATGCACTTGGCGGCGTCGTACACCACGGCGCCGTCGGCGCGTTTGCTCAGGGCGCCGGTAATGCAGGCACTGGCGCAGGCCGGATCCTGGCAGTGCATGCACTGCAGCTTGACGTAGTCGGGCAGCAGCACCCCCTGGGCGTCGACGCGGCCGCTGTGATAGCGGTTGACCACCGTCAGGGCGCGGGCGTCGGGGCGGCGGGGCCGGTCGAACAGGGTCAGATCGCTGAACGCCTGGGCGGGCGGCGGCAGCTGGTTGACCCCATTGCAGGCCTGTTCGCATTTGCGGCAGCCGATGCAGCGGGTCAGATCGACCAGACAGCCCAAGGCGTCCGGCGGGGCCTTGGATTGCCAGGCGCGCGCAGCGGCGGGGCGGCTCAGCAGCAGACCACCGGCGCCGGCGGCGGACAGCTTGAAAAAGCCGCGACGTGAAAGTGCCATGATGTTCCCTCCCAACCGGAGAATTGCCGGCGCTGTCCCGCGCGGCGCAATCGAGAACGATTCTCAGTCGCACCAACAGTGCCAAGCAAAACGCGGTTTGTCAAGAGGATCGGCGCGGCGCCAGAACGCGCCAGGGGCCTGAACGGCGGCTCCGCTGCGACCAGCGCTGGCACACAAAAAAAGCGTCTCCGCGAACGGAGACGCCTTCTGGCTCAAGGGTGTTGCTGTCTGTCGAGCTTGCGATCAGGCTTCGGCCTTCCACAGACCGTGCAGGTTGCAGTATTCGCGGGCGGTGATCTTGGCGGCCTTGATACAGCAGAAAAAGGCTTCCGGCGCCTGGCCCGGCTTGAGGAACTGGCGGTAGCTCTTGTTGTCGGCGATCAGCTCGATCCACTCGATGTAGTGCTCTTCCGTCATCGGGTGGGCAACGCTGCCAACGCTGACCTTGACGCCTTCGGCGGTGACCTCGATGACCGGCACATGTTTTTCCTGGGCGGCGTCGGTGGTGTTTTCCTTCAGCTGGCGCATGGGCTTGCCGCAGCACACCAGCGCGGCCGCGCCGCTGTGCAGCACCTCGACAATGTTGCCACAGGTATCACATTTGTAGACGCCTTGTTGTTCGGTTGCCATGAAGCAGTCTCCTTTCACGGGGGTTGAGGATGAGACATTAGACTGTTTTGTGAACTAATTTAGTCATTTTAGCAGCATTTGCCGAAGGCGCAAGGGGCTGGCGGGATTTTTCCGGCGGCTGGGCGGCGCGCTTTTTGTGTACTCAAACAACAACCAAATCAACACAGTTAAATGGCGAATCTTGGCGCCGACTCAGATTTCGAGCCCAAAATGGAGCGGAAAGAAGCCATAATTTGTCTTAGATTTTGTGATTCCGGTAAGTTATATAAGTTGGCATCGATGTTGCTGATCAACAGCACAATCTGTTTCATCAACCCCTGTTCTGAACCCACCTGCGGAGGAGATGTCCATGACCCCGAAATTCGACGAAAAAATTGAGCCGATTTACCAGGAAGTTCTGGCCCGCAACCCCGGTGAGACCGAGTTCCACCAGGCGGTGCAGGAGGTGCTGGAATCCCTCGGTCCCGTGCTGGTGAAGCACCCCGAGTTTGCCGATCACCGCATCATCGAGCGCATCTGCGAGCCGGAGCGGCAGATCATCTTCCGGGTGCCCTGGCAGGATGACAAGGGCGATGTTCACATCAATCGCGGCTTCCGCGTCGAGTTCAACAGCTCGCTGGGCCCCTACAAGGGCGGCCTGCGTTTCCATCCGTCGGTCTACCTCGGCATTATCAAGTTTCTCGGCTTCGAGCAGATCTTCAAGAATGCCCTGACCGGCATGCCCATCGGTGGCGGCAAGGGCGGCAGCGATTTCGATCCCAAAGGCAAGTCGGATACCGAGATCATGCGTTTCTGCCAGAGCTTCATGACCGAACTGCATCGCCACCTGGGTGAGCACACCGACGTGCCGGCCGGCGATATCGGTGTGGGCGGCCGGGAAATCGGCTATCTGTTCGGCCAGTACAAGCGCATCACCAACCGCTGGGAAGCTGGCGTGCTGACCGGCAAGGGTCTTGACTGGGGCGGCTCGCTGGTGCGTACCGAGGCCACCGGTTACGGTGCCACCTTCTTTGTCGACGAAATGCTCAAGGTGCGCAAGGACAGCTTCGAAGGCAAGACCTGCCTGGTGTCCGGCAGCGGCAACGTGGCCATCTACACCATCGAGAAGATTAACGAACTCGGCGGCAAGGTAGTGGCCTGCTCCGATTCCGGCGGCTACATCTACCACGAAAAGGGTCTGGATCTGGCCCTGATCCAGCAGCTCAAGGAAATCGAGCGCCGCCGCATCAAGGATTACGCCGAATATCATAAAGACGCCAAGTACGTCGCCAAGGGCAATATCTGGCAGATTCCCTGCCAGGTGGCCATGCCCAGCGCCACCCAGAACGAGATCAACGGCAAGGATGCCGCCACCCTGGTCAAGAACGGCTGCATCGCTGTCGGTGAAGGCGCCAACATGCCGACCACGCCGGAAGGGGTACGGGTCTTCCTTGAGGCCGGCATCGCCTATGGCCCCGGCAAGGCGGCCAACGCCGGCGGCGTCGCTACCAGCGCGCTGGAGATGCAGCAGAACGCCTGCCGCGACTCCTGGACCTTCGAGTACACCGAGAAACGCCTGCAGCAGATCATGCAGAGCATCCATCAGCTGTGCTACGAAACCGCCGAGGAGTACGGCACGCCGGGCAACTACGTCAACGGTGCCAACATCGCCGGTTTTGTCCGGGTGGCCCGCGCCATGGTCGCCTTCGGCCTGGTGTAATCTCTCTGTGACGCAGATGTTTTCCTGTTAAACCCAAACCCCGCCGGTGATCCGGCGGGGTTTTTTATTCGGTGAAGCAGCCCGTCTTCTGTTACAACAACGCAAAGCCGCTTGCCGCCTGTCCCCCCTGTCAGAGGAGATATGTTATGCCTACAGCCGCCAGAGCTTCTTCGGGTTATGACGATCTGGACCAGATTCTTGACGGACTGCGCATTGGTGACAATGTGGTCTGGGAGGTCGATAGCATGGCCGACTACCGCTACTTTGTCGCTCCCTTTGTCGCCCGTGCTCAGGCCGAGGGCCGGCCGCTGGTCTATCTGCGCTTCGGCGACCATCCGCCCCTGCTGGAGGAGGGCAGCGGCGTGCGCCAGTATGTGCTTGACCCGCGCGAGGGGTTCGAGTTTTTTGCCAGCCGCATCCACGAAATCCTCACCGAGGAAGGGCGGGGCGTGTTCTATGTGTTCGACTGCCTGTCCGATCTGCTGTCGGCCTGGACGACGGACTACATGGTGGGCAACTTCTTCTGGGTCACCTGCCCCTATTTGTTCGAACTGGATACCGTGGCCTATTTTGCCCTGATCCGCCATCGCCATTCCTTCAGCACCGTCGAGCGTATCCGCAAGACCACCCAGGTACTGATCAGCGTGTTCAATGCCGAGGAGCGTTTTTACGTCCAGCCGCGCAAGGTGTGGCAGCGCTATTCGGCCACCATGTTCCTGCCGCACCGCAAGGAGGGCGAACGCTTTGTGCCGCTGACCAACAGCTGTGAGGCCACCCGCCTGTTCAGCAGCCTGGTCCGGCGCGGCACCCACAGCGACCGCCATCTCGACCATTGGCACCACCTGTTTCTGCAGGCGGAAAAACTCGAACGCGAGGGCGCCGCGGCCGACGAAAAACTGGCCATGGTGCGCCATATCTGCCGCCACATGATCGGCCGCGAGCCGCGCATCCTGCAGCTGGCCGAGCGCTATCTCAGCCTGGCCGACCTGCTGCGCATCAAGGCCCGCGCCATCGGCACCGGTTTCATCGGCGGCAAGGCCGTCGGCATGCTGCTGGCCAACCGCATTCTGCTGGCCGATGACGCCTTCGACTGGCAGAAGGTGCTGGAGCCGCATGATTCCTTCTATGTCGGCTCCAACGTCTACTATTCCTACATCGTCCACAATGGCTGGTGGAAACTGTTCATGCGCCAGAAGAACAACGCGGAATACTTCCGTGCCGGCGCTGAGTTGCAGGGCTGCATGCTCGAAGGCAGCTTCCCCGAGCCCATTCGCGACAGCTTCCGCCGCATGCTGGAATATTACGGCCAGTACCCCATCATCGTGCGGTCCAGTTCGCTGCTGGAGGACGGTTTCGGCAACGCCTTCGCCGGCAAGTACGACAGTTTTTTCTGCGCCAACCAGGGTTCGCCGGAGGAACGGCTGGAGCAGTTCGAGCAGGCCGTGCGGCGCATCTACGCCAGCGCCATGAGTACCGAGGCTCTGGCCTATCGCCTGCAGCGCGGTCTGGAACAGCGCGACGAGCAGATGGCGCTGCTGATCCAACGGGTTTCCGGCAGCTATCACCAGCAGTTCTATTTCCCCGATTTCGCCGGCGTCGGCGTGTCGTACAACAGCTTTGTGTGGGATAAGGGCATGGAGCCGGAAGCCGGCATGCTGCGGCTGGTGCTGGGCCTGGGCACCCGCGCGGTCGATCGGGTCGATGGCGACTACCCCTGCATTGTCGCCCTCGACGCGCCCATGAAGCGGCCGCACAAGGGAGTGGCCGATGTGCGCAAGTTCTCCCAGCGCGATGTCGATGTGCTGGATGTCGAACAGAACGATCTGCAGACCCTGCCGCTGCTGCGCCTGAGCCGCGAGGCCGCCGATCTGCCCTGGAACCTGTACGCCGTGCGCGACCACGAAACCAGCGATCTGCTGCGCAGTCGCACCCTGAAGAAGGAGGATGTCTGGCTGCTGACCTTCGAGCGGCTGCTGACCCAGACCGATTTCTGCGCCCTGTTGCAGCGGGCGCTCAAGACCCTGGAACAGGCCTACGACTATCCGGTGGATATCGAATTCACCGGCAACATGGATTCGCATCAGAACCTGCAGCTGGCGCTGGTGCAGTGCCGGCCGCTGCAGACCAAGGGCATCCAGACCCTGGGCCCGTTGCCGCAGAACGTGGCGGACGAGCGCATCCTGTTCAGCAGCGAGGGCAATTTCATGGGCGGCAATGTCGCCCACCGGCTCAGCTGGATCGTGTGGGTCGATCCCGACGAATACGCCCGCCTGGGCCTGAGCGACAAGTACGAGGTGGCCCGCCTGGTCGGCCGCATCAACAGGCGCATCGCCGACCGGCAGGACAACAAGACCCTGCTGCTCGGGCCGGGGCGCTGGGGCACCTCGACGCCGGCTTTGGGCGTGCCCATCGCCTTCAATGAAATCAGCAGCGTCACCGTGCTGGGTGAGGTGGCCTTCGAAAGTGAAGGGCTGATGCCCGAGCTGTCCTACGGTTCGCACTTCTTCCAGGATCTGGTCGAAAGCGAGATCTTCTACCTGGCCCTGTACCCCGAGCGGCGCGGCTGTCACTTCAATCGTGCAAAGCTGGCCCGTTACGACAACGCCTTCGAGGGCATGATGCCGGCCAGCAGCCGCTTCAAGAAGGTGGTGAAGGTGTACCGCGTGACCGATGCCGGTCTCTATCTGCGCTCGGATGTGGTGGCCCAGCGGTTGTTGTGTTATGAAGAATGATTGGCGTTGTCAATGCCGTGCTGCCATTGCCTGCTGGCTCCGACGTGCCGGGGCAGGCGCCAGGGCCTGACAACGATGCTTTTGGCCTGACTCTTCACCCGGCTGTTTTTATGTGAAGGCAGCAGTCCCTGTTGCCGCCAGCGATCTTCGGGCGATGGCTGGTCCGGCCCCTCATTGGCGCGGAGCTTTCATGGCACAGAGAGAAACCAGAATCCTGTCGCAGACTGCTCTCTGGATGCTGGTGGGCATTTCGCTGACGCTTTTGATCCTGCTGACACTGTGTCAGATCGTTGAAACCTACCGTGAAGCCCGCCGGGCTCAGGCCGAGCGGCATGCCGCCTATGCCGTCGGCCTGGCTGATCATACCGAACGGGCACTGGGTGAGGCTCTGCTGATGCTGGAACAGCAGGTTGAACTGCTGCGGCTGCGGCCATTTTCCCGGCATGATGGTTTACAGCTGCACCAGCAGCTGGCCGCTCAGCTGCGCCGTGCCCCCCAGGTGGCGGAGTTGCTGCTGGCCGATGCCGAGGGGCGCCTGCTGGCCTCCAGCGAAGACTGGCCGACACCGCCGCGGTCGCTGGCCGACCGGGCCGATTTCCAGCGCCAGCGCGCCGGCCATCTGATTGCACCGTTACTGTCCTTGCCCTACCGGGATGCACAGCGTGGCGCCTGGTGTTTCAGCCTGTCCCTGCCCCTGACGGACGCCGCTGGTGACTTTGCCGGCGTGGTGTTGGTGGTGTTGCGCGTCGACTATTTCTCTGCTTTTTACCAGCGCCTGTTTCCCCAGCCGACGGAGCGGATTCATTTGCTGCGCCAGGATGGCCGGGTGCAACTGGTGATGCCCTTCGATCCGGCTGCCCTGGAGGTGGCCTTCATGCCGGCGCAGCATCCCGAACTGTTTGCGCCGGATCGGCAGCCGGGTCGCTTTGAATGTGCCGTGCTTGATCCGGCTGGTCGCGGGCGCCTGGTTACCAGCCAGACCCTGGAAACCCTGCCGCTGGTGGCGCTGATGTCTGTTGACAAGCAGGCGGCGCTGGGCCCGCTCCGGCAGCAGGTGGCTGAGCGCCTATTGTTTCTGCTGATCACGGTGGCAGCGATTCTGGCCCTGACGTATCAGCTGGCCCGTCAGAGCGCGGGTTCTCAGCGCGAGCTGCGCAAACGGGTCGAACTGCGCACGGCCAGGCTGAAACAGCTCAACCGCGAACTGGCGGCGCTGGTGGATATTGGCCAGCATGCCGCCGACGATGTGCAGCTGCTGCTCGATTTTGCCCTCGACAAGATTCTGTACCTGACGGGCAGTCAGTATGGCTATATCTATCACTACAACGAAGAGCGGCGCGAGTTCACCCTCAACAGCTGGTCGAAGGAGGTTTTGCCCGACTGTCAGGTGATGCAGCCGCAGACGATTTACCAGCTGGAGAAAACCGGCATCTGGGGCGAGGCGGTGCGCCAGCGCAAGCCGATCATGCTCAATGACTTTGCCGCTGAGCATCCGCTGAAAAAGGGCTATCCCGCTGGCCATGTGCCCTTGCGGCGTTTTTTGACGGTGCCGATCTTCGATGGCCGCGGCCAGATTGTCGCGGTGGTTGGGCTGGCCAACCGGGAGCAGCCCTATCGCCAGCGCGATGTCCGGCAGTTGCGGCTGATGATGGACGGGGTGTGGAAGATCTACCGCCAGCGCGAACTGGAACAGCAGCTGAGCCGCGCGGCCTCGCAGTGGCAGGCCAGCTTCGACGCCATCATCGACGCGGTCCTGCTGTATGACGACCAGGGGCGTTTGCTGCGCTGCAACCGGGCCACCACCCGGTTGTTCAAGCGTGATTTCAAAGAATTGCTGGGCATGCGCTGTCGTGAGCTGCTGGCCGGCGCCCGCACGGCCACGGCCGCCGAAGCCTCCTGCCTGGTCTGTGCCTGTCGACGGCAGAAGAGCAGTATCGAGGGGCTGCTGCAGCATGATGGGCGCTGGTTGCAGATTCGGGTCGATCCGATTCTCGATGGCGCCGACGCCTTTGTCGGTGCCGTGCAGGTAATCCACGATGACAGCCAACGGATCGCCAACGAGGAGAAGCTGCAGTTCACCCAGGCCCAGCTGCTGCAGAGCGAGAAGCTGGCCTCCATCGGCCAGCTGGCCGCCGGCATCGCCCATGAAATCAACAATCCGCTGTCCTTTATCAGCAGCAATCTGGCCAACCTGAAAAACTACATCAGCCGTTACGACCAGCAGGTGGCCGGGCTGGAACAGCTGGTGCTGGCGGGTGACGGGGTGGAAGCGGCGGAAAAGATCGCCGACCAGCGCCGCCGGCTCAAGTTTGATTACATCCAGCAGGATGTGCAGGATCTGCTGGCGGAAAGCACCGAAGGCTGTGAGCGCCTCAAACGCATTGTCGAGGACCTCAAGACCTTTGCCCGCAGCGATCAGGCCCAGCTGGAGGAGGTCGATCTGCACCAGTGCCTCGACAGCACCATCAATATCGCCTGGAACCAGATCAAGTATGTGGCGCGGCTGGAACGGGATTACGGCCAGTTGCCGCGGCTGTGGTGCAACGCCCAGCAGATCAATCAGGTGATTCTCAACCTGCTGATCAACGCCGTGCAGGCGATTGAAGCCGCCGGCCGGGGCGAGGCCGGCCTGATCCGGGTGCAGACCCGGCGGCAGGAGGGCTGGGCCGTCATCGAGCTGCGGGATAATGGCTGCGGCATGTCCGAAGCGGTGCAAAAGCGCATTTTCGAGCCCTTTTTCACCACCAAGGAGGTGGGCAAGGGCACCGGCCTGGGCCTTTCCATCAGCTATGATATTCTCAAGAAACACGGCGGCCGCCTGACGGTGGACAGCCGCGCGGGCGAGGGCAGCTGCTTTGGCCTGTGGCTGCCGCTGTCCGGGCCGGTGAGCTCGCCGGCCACTGACTGAGCGGCAGCGGATCACTACGGCCAATCCCCCTGGCAGGCTGTTGAAAAACAGCCTGCTGGAGCCCATGGACGGGCGACCAAAATCAATCATTACTTCGTAATGGATTGATTTTGTGAGCAAGACGGAAATCGCATTTTCGGCTTGCGTCGTTGAAAAAGCCCCGGATGGGACTTTTTCAACATCCTGCTTGACAGGTGAAAGGAAGCGGTTCATGCGCACGGTACTCTTTGTCGACGATGAACAGGGCATTTTGCATGCGCTGGAGCGGGTGTTTCTCGAGCGGGACGATATTCGCTGCCTCTATGCCGCTTCGGCGGCCGAGGCGCTGGAGATTCTGGCGCGCGAGGAGGTCTGGGTGGTGGTGTCCGACTATCTGATGCCGGGCATGCGCGGCATCGAGCTGCTGTCGCGCGTCAAGGCGCGCTGGCCCCAGGCGCTGCGCATCATGATGACGGCCTACGCCGATCTGGCGGTAGCCATCGACGCCATCAACAAGAGCGAGGCCTACCGTTTTATCACCAAGCCGTGGAACAACCAGGCGCTGATCGAGGTGGTGGATGAGGCGTTGATGCGTTATCAGCTGGTGGCCTCGCTCAAAACCGAGGATGAGAACGTTTTTCTGTCGCTGGCCCAGACCGTCGAGCTCAAGGATCCTTACACCAAGGGCCATTGCGACCGGGTGGCGCGCTATGCCGTGGCGCTGGCGCAGGCGGCCGGCATCGGCGCGCCGCTGATCGACGACATCCGCCACGGCAGCTGGCTGCACGACTGCGGCAAGATCGGCGTACCCGAGCGGGTGCTCAATTTCCCCGGCCGGCTCAGTAGCGAAGACATGGAAGCGGTGATGCAGCATCCACGCTGGGGCAGCGAGGTGGCGCGGCAGGCCCGCCTGCCCGAATCGGTGATCAATATCATTTTCTATCATCACGAGCGCTTTGACGGCAACGGCTACCCGGCCGGCCTCAAGGGCCTGGAGATTCCCATCGAGGCCCGCATTGTCGCCATTGCCGACGTGTTCGATGCCCTGTCGTCCGATCGACCCTACCGCAAGGCCTATTCCCTGACCGCCGTCCGCCAGATCATGGTCGAGATGACGGCCAGTCATTTCGACCCGGTGCTGATGGAACTGTTTACGCCGCAGATGGCGCCCTTGCTGCAGCAGGCCCAGGCGGGCGAATGAGGGGGAAGGGGCGGGGGCCTGTTGTGCCGGCCATAAAACGGCTGGTGCTGTTGGTTGTGTTGCTGGTGCTGGGCGCCGGGCCGCTGGCGGCCCAGCCGCTGGAGCTGACGGCGGCCGAACAGCAGTGGCTCAAGGCCCACCGGCCGATCCGGGTTGGCATCATGGCCGACTGGCCGCCGTTCAACTTTGTCGATGGCCTGGGCCGGCCGCAGGGCATCGGCGCCGCCTATCTGGCGGCGCTCAATCGCCGGCTGGCCGGCGCGCTGCAGCCGGTCGCGGCCGATTTCGCCACCAATCAGCAGCGCTTGCAGGCCGGTGAACTCGACGCCCTGATGGATATCAGCCAGCGGCCCGACCGCGAAGGGCTCTACCGCTTCAGCCGGCCGTACATGCGTGTGCCGCATGTGCTGGTGGGGCGTACGGACGGCCCCTATTTCGCCACGCCGGCCGACCTGGCCGGGCGGCTGCTGGCGCTGGAACGCGGTTTTCACAATGTGACCTATTTTCGCCAGCAGCAGCCGCAGGTGCGGGTGCGTGAGTATGCCGATACGGCCGCCGCTCTCGATGCCGTCAGCCGGGGCGAGGCCGATGCCTATGCCGGCAACCGTGCCGTAGTGGTGTATCTGCTGGAAAACGAACTGCTTACCAACCTGCGGCCGATGGGCCGGCTGGAAGGGCCGGAATCGGTGCTGCAGTTCGGGGTGCGGCCCGATCAGGTGGAACTGGTCAGCATTCTCGACAAGGCGCTGGCGTCCCTGACGGTGGCCGAGGAGCGCGCCATCCGCCGGGAATGGCTGCGTGAGCCGCCGCCGTTCAACTTTGTGCTGCTGGCCCAGCTGGGTGGCGTGGCCTTGCTGATCATTGGCCTGTTCGCCGTCTGGAACCGGCGGCTCCAGCGCGAGGTGGCCACCCGCCGCCAGGCCGAGGCGCAGCTGGCCGAGCTGGTGCGCGAGCGCACCGCCCAGGCGCGGGAACTGCGCCGGGCCAAGGAACAGGCCGAGGCGGCCGACCGGATCAAATCGGCCTTTCTGGCCACCATGTCACACGAGCTGCGCACACCGCTCAATTCCATCATCGGCTTTACCGGCATTCTGCTGCAGGAGCTGGGCGGGCCACTGACGGCCGAGCAGCGCCGTCAGCTGGGCATGGTCAAGAGCAGTTCCAGGCATCTGCTGGCGCTGATCAGCGACGTGCTCGATCTGTCGAAGATCGAGGCCGGCCAGCTGCAGGTGGCGCGCGAGTCGTGCGATCTGGCGGCGCTGCTGCGTCACGCGGAGCAGACCCTGCGGCCCCAGGTCGAGGCCAAGGGCCTGCGTTTCGTGCTGCGGCTTGAGGGCGAGACCGAGCCGGCGACGGCCGTCTGGCCGCTGGTCAGCGATGCCCGCCGGCTGGAGCAGATTCTGCTCAATCTGCTGTCGAATGCCATCAAGTTCACCGAGCAGGGCCAGGTGGAACTGATCGGCCGCCGCAGCGGCGCCGGCTACGAGGTGCTGGTGCGCGACAGCGGCATCGGCATCGCCCCGCAGGACATCGAGCATCTGTTTCAGCCGTTTCACCAGCTGGACAGCGGCCTGACGCGCAAATACGAGGGCACCGGCCTGGGGTTGTCCATCTGCCGCCGCCTGCTGCAGCTGCTGGGCGGCCGCATCTGGTGCGACAGCGTGCCGGGGCAGGGCAGCACCTTCGGTTTCAGCCTGCCGGCGCAACCGCTTGAAGAGGAGGACGGGCCAGCGTGACAACCATCCTGTACATCGAAGACAACGAACAGAATCTCTATCTGGTCAGTTTTCTGCTGCAACGCCACGGTTTTGCCGTTACCGGCGCCAGCGATGGCCGGCGCGGCCTGGAACTGGCCCTGGCGCAGCCCTTCGATCTGATTCTGCTGGACATTCAGCTGCCGGGCATGAACGGCTACGATGTTGCCCGGGCGCTGCGTTCGCACAGCCGGCTGGCCAGAACCCCCATCGTGGCGCTGACCTCCTACGCCATGGCCGGCGACCGCGACAAGGCGCTGCTGGCCGGTTGCGATGGCTACATCGAAAAACCCATCGATCCCGATACCTTTATCGCCCAGCTGCAGCCGCATCTGCCGCCAGCGGAGGGAGGCTAGCGCATGGCAACGGTTCTGGTGGTCGATGACAGCGCCGACAACCGCTATTATCTGCAGGCGCTGTTGCAGGGCCATGGCCTGAACGTGGCCGAGGCCGCCGATGGCGCGGCCGCCCTGGCGCTGGCGCGGCAGCAGCCACCGGATCTGGTCATTTCCGATATCCTGATGCCGCGCATGGACGGCTACCAGCTCTGTCGCGCCTTCAGGGCCGATGCCGCCCTGCGCGCCATTCCTTTCATCTTCTATACCGCCACCTTTACCAGCGACCGCGATGCCGCCCTCGGCCTGCAGCTGGGTGCCGACCGTTTTTTGCTCAAGCCGCAGGAACCCGAGGTGCTGCTGGCCGAGATCCGCACCCTGCTGGCGCAGGCGGCCGCGCCGGCGCCCGTGCCGGACGAAGGTCAGCTGGCCGAGGAATACGGTGCGGTCCTGTTCCGCAAGCTGGAAAAGAAGATGGCCGAGCTGGAACGGGCCAACGCCGCCCTGCGCCAGAACGAGGAGCGCTTTCGCGCCTTTTTGCAGCAGTGCCCGGTGGCGCTGGCGGTCTCGGCCGCCAGCGGGGTGGTCGAGCTGGTCAACAGCGCCTTTGTTGACCTGCTGGGCTATGGTCTTGCCGATCTGCAGCGTATTGATGACTGGTGGCCGCGCGCCTATCCCGATCCGGCCTATCGGGCGCGGGTGCAACAGCGGTGGCAGCAGGCCCTCAGCGAGGCGCGCCTCGGCGGTGGGCTGGTTCAGCCGGCGGGTGAGTTCCGCGTTTGCGACAGCGCCGGTCAGACACACGATCTGCGCATCAGCGCCACCTTCGTCGGGGATCGGCTGCTGACACTGTTTCAGGATCTGACCGCCATCCGCGCCGCCGAACGCGAACGGGCGCTGTTGCACAGCCAGATGATGCAGCAGGACAAGATGGCCTGTGTCGGCCAGCTGGCCGCCGGTATCGCTCACGAGGTCAACAACCCGGCCGGCTTCATCCACAGCAACCTGGAAAGCCTCGACCGCTATCTGGCGCATCTGCGGCGCTACTTCGATCAGGAGCAGGTGCTGCTGGCCGGCACCGACATCACCGGCCTGCCGGCGGCGCTGGCGGCGCTGCGCCACGACTGCCACATCGACGCCATTTCGCGCCAGTTGCCGGGACTGGTGCGCGACAGCCTGGATGGTATCGAACGCATTGTCGGCATCGTGCGCGATCTGCGGTTGTTCTCCCACCGCGACAGTCGCCAGCTGGAGGCGCTCGATCTGCTGGCCTGCCTGGAAGGCGTCATCAACATTGTCTGGGGCGAGATCAAAAAAAGCGCCCAACTGGAGCGCCAACTGCAGCCGTTGCCGGCGGTGCGCGGCAACAGCCAGCAACTCAGCCAGGTGCTGATGAACCTGCTGGTCAATGCCGCCCAGGCCATCGACAAGCCCGGCGGGCGCATTGTGCTGCGCAGCTGGCGCGAGGCGGACAGGGCCTGTCTGGCGGTGGAGGACAACGGCTGCGGTATGGAGGAAACCCTGCGGGCGCGCATCTTCGAACCCTTTTTCACCACCAAGCCAGCCGGCCAGGGTACCGGCCTGGGGCTGCCCATCTCGTTGCAGATTGTCGAGGCCCATCAGGGCCAGCTGCGGGTGGACAGCCAGCCGGGGCGGGGCAGCTGCTTCACCCTCTGTCTGCCGTTGGCGCAGGCTGACCACAAGGAGAACCCATGAACAATCCCCTGACCAATGGCGACTATCTCGACTGGTGTCTGCGCCAGGAGGTCTTTGCCGAGCGACTCTATGAGGAACTGGCCCGCCGTCCCGAGGTGGCGGAGGCGGATCGCGTGCTGTTGCGGCAGCTGGCCGCGCAGGAACGCGATCACATCACCAGCCTGCAGTTTGTCCAGCGGTTGCTGCGGCTGGCGCAGGAACTGGAACTGGCGTTCGAGCTGACCGCTGAACAGCGCCAGCTGCTGGCGGCCTGTGAGCGGGAAACGGCCGGGGTCAAGCCGGCCGAGCTGAGCCTGGCGCAGGGTTATGCCCTGGACAAGCGGATGGAGGAGCGCTTCATCGAGGTTCACTGCCTGCTGGAGCAGACGACCGGCAATAAAGAATTGGCGCGCCTGTTTCGTCAGTTGCGGACCGGCGATCAGGAGCATTTCGAGGCCCTGTTACGGCTGCTTGGGCGCGCTGGCGAGCCAGCGCCGGCCAAGACAGGACCGGCCTGATGATAGTCGGCCAAACGCAGCGCCGCCAGCTGCTGGCCCTGTTCGCGGCCCTGTTCGGTGGCGCGGCCGTGCTGCTGACGGCTGTGACCCTGTTGCTGCTGCAGCAGCGGACGGCGCGCGAGTTCGAGGCCCTGTGTTTGCGGGAACAGGCCAGGGTGCAGGTCGCCAGCAGTGTGCTGGAACGGCGGCTGGAAAATCATCTGGCCGATCTGCGCTTTCTGGCGGCGACACCGCTGGTGCGGCAACTGCTGGAGCAGGACAACCCCGCCCGGCGCGAGGCGCTGACCCGGCTGTTGTGTGCCTTTGTCACGCAAAAGGGGGTTTACGATCAGGCGCGTGTGCTCGATGCGACGGGCCAGGAACGGTTGCGGGTCGATTTGCGCCAGGGCGAGGCGGTTGTCGTGCCGCCGGCCCAGCTGCAGAACAAGGGCGGTCGCTATTATGTCGCGGATGCCCTGCGACTGGCGCCGGGGCAGATCTATATCTCGCCGCTCGATCTCAACATCGAACGGGGTCGTATCGAACAGCCCTACAAGCCGATGATCCGGCTGGCGACGCCGCTGTTTGGCGCTGACGGCCAGTGCAGTGGCCTGCTGGTTCTCAATCTGCTGGGCAACAGTCTGCTGGAGCGTTTCCGCCAACTGATGGGCAGCGATGTCGAACCGATGCTGCTCAACCGCACCGGCGATTTTCTGGTGGCGCCCCAGCCGCAGCTGGAATGGGGCTTCATGTTTGATCGCCCGGCCGGCTTTCCCCGCCGCTATCCGGCGGCCTGGCGGCAGATGCAGACGACGGTGGCCGGCCATTGGCGTGATGGCGAGGGCCTGTTCAGCTTCCGGGCCCTGCTGCCGTTGACCGAGGGACTGGTGTCCTCCAGCGGTTCGAACCGCCAGGCGGGCACCAGCGCCTATGTGCTGGCCGCCAGCGAGTACCGCTGGCGGGTGGTGTCGCGGATCGCGGCCGACCGCCTGCCGGCTGCCGGTCTGGTTCATCATCCCCTGGCGTTGCTGCTCTATGGCGGCGGCCTGGCGCTGCTGCTGCCCCTGAGCGCCCTGCTGGCCCGTTTGCTGGTTGGTCGTCGTCTGCTGCTTCAGCAGGTGCGGCATCAGGCCCGCCACTACCGCGAGATTACCGATACCCTGGCCGAGGGCCTGGTGGTGCTCGACGGCGCCTGCCGCCTGACCGAGGTCAATCCCGAGGCGGCCCGTCTGCTGGGCTGGTCGCGCGAGGAGCTGTTGGGGGTCGAGAGCCATCGGATTTTTCGTCTTTGTAAGGGGTCGGCGACCGCGACGCCGGCGCAGCGCTGTGGCCTGTGCCGCGTTCCCTTTGAGGGAACGGTTTACCGCAGCGAGGACGAGGAACTGCTGTGCCGCGATGGCAGCCGCCTGCCGGTGGGCCTGAGCGCCGCGCCCCTGACGGATGAGGACGGGGTCAGTGGCGCGGTGGTGGCGTTCCGGGATCTGCGCGCCATCAAGGCCTATCAGGCCGAAATTGAGCAGCTGGCGTTTCACGACAGTCTCACCGGCCTGCCCAACCGGCGGCTGTTGCTGGACCGGCTGGAGCGGGCGCTGACGCTGGCCGGCCGGACGGACCGCTATCTGGCGCTGCTGTTTCTCGATCTGGATCATTTCAAGCAGATCAACGATACCTATGGCCATGAAGGCGGCGATGCTTTGCTGTGTGAAGTGGCCCGCCGCCTGCAGCAGGCGGTGCGGCAGAGCGATACGGTGAGCCGTCAGGGCGGTGACGAATTTGTCCTGCTGCTGACCGAACTGACCTTCGCCGAGGATGCCGCCCAGGTGGCGCGCAAGATTCTGCAGGGGTTCAGGGAACCGGTCCGGCTGCAGGACCAGCGCCTGCAGGTGAAGGTCAGCATCGGCATCGCGCTCTATCCGGCTCACGGCCAGGACAGCGGCCAGCTGATGCAGCAGGCCGATGAGGCCATGTACCGGGCCAAGCAGGCCGGCCGCAACCGTTACGCCGTGGCCGGCGCGGCGCCCTGTACCCTTGATGACCCGCAGCAGGCCTGAGGTCTGTCGCAGAGGGTAAACAACGGATTAGCGGCAGGGTGCGCTCGAGCCGCGCTCTGCGGCGTCTGGCGCAAGGTCAAGGAGACAAGCGGCTGGCGTCGATGCCCCTGGGGTGTCGCGTTGCCGAATGGCTGGGAATGAAACCCGCCCAAGATGCGGAGGACGTCATGGAAACGCTGACCGATCAGCCGGAGTCGCCAGCTGCCGCCGAGGAGTTGGCGGTGCTCTGTGTCGATGATGAGCCCGGGATTCTCAAGGCGCTGCGCCGGCTGCTGCAGGACGATTATCCGGTACTGCTGGCCAACTCCGGTGCCGAGGCCATCGAACTGCTGCGCCAGGACGCGGGCGTGGGCCGGATCGGTCTGATCCTGTCGGATCAGCGCATGCCGGAGATGACCGGGGTGGAGTTTCTGCAGCAGGCGCGGGTATTGGCGCCCCAGGCCCTGCGCGTGATGCTGACCGGCTATGCCGATCTGGCGGCGACGGTGGCCGCCGTCAATCAGGGGCAGGTCTGGCGTTATCTGAACAAGCCCTGGGACGACGAGGCCCTGCTGTTGCTGGTGCGTGATGGTCTGCGGCAGGTGAGTCTGCAACGCGACAATCAGCGCCTGCAGGCGCTGGTGCAGGCACAGAACGCCGAACTCAAGGACTGGAACCAGCGCCTCAAGCAGCGGGTGCTGGAACAGACGGCACTGATTCGCCAGAAGAATGTCGCCCTGTCACAGAGCAACCGCGAGTTGCGCGACGGCCTTGACAGCATGATGCGCAGTCTGGCCTGCCTGTTGGAGATGCGCGACCAGCGTCACCAGCATCACAGCCTCAATACGGCGGCGCTGGTGACCCTGATGGCCGAGGCGCTGGAGCTCAAGCCGGCCGAGGGCGAAACCTTGCGGGCGGCGGCGCTGCTGCATGGGATCGGCAAGTTGGGGATCAGTGATGAGTTGCTGAGCAAGGATGAGGAAAGGCTCAACGAGAGTCAGTGGCGCGAATACCTGCAGTATCCGGTGCGGGGCCAGATCGCGCTGGAGCCCATCGCGCCGTTGCGCGCGGCTGGCCAGCTGATCCGCCATTTGCTGGAGCGCTACGACGGCACGGGCACGCCCGATGGCCTGGCCGGCGAGGCGATTCCCCTGGGCAGCCGCATTCTGGCGCTGGCGGAATACTTCGATCGCCAGCACAGTGGTGCGGGGCTGGCACTGGATGCCAGTCTGGCGCTGGTGGGGGCGGAACTGGGCCGGCGTTTCGATCCGGTGCTGTTTCCGCTGCTGGTGGAGGCGGCACGCGAGCTGTATCGCAGTTTTGAACTCGACGGCGCCGCCGGCTGTCGCCGCGAGCTCTATCCCCCGTCATTGTGGCCCGGCATGGTGGTGTTGCAGGATGTCTACAGCGGTACCGGCCTGCTGCTGCTGCGGCGCGGTACGGTGCTGACCGGCGACAGCATTCAGGCCCTCAAGCGCTACTACGATTCCGATCCGCCCGAGGGGCCGGTGCTGGTGCTGTGCCACAGCTGAGTGTCCGTTTGGCGGGTCTGGCCGGCTGTGGCGCCGGCGGCAGCCCCTCAGGCGTTGGCCAGGGCGCCGGTGCTTTCGCGCAGCTGTTCGGCCAGGCTGGCGACAAAGTCCTGCAGCTCGTCGGCCGGCAGGGGTAACTGGCTGCGCTGCAGCGCCTGCTGCAGCTCCTGACAGGGGCTGTGGTAGTTGCCCAGCGCCAGATGGCAGCACAGACAGCGGGCGAAGAATACCGTGTGGGCCAGGGCCGTTGCCGTCGGTTCCAGATCGGCCGGCAGATCGGGCTGGCAGGAAAACAGCGTGGCCAGCACGATTTCGGGCGCCAGTTTCCAGTGGTACAGCACCGAAGCGCCGATCTGACTGAAGCTGAAGTCGAACTGGGCCGGCGCCAGCGCATCGCGTGACAGACGCTGCTGTTGCTGCTGGTCCAGCACCTGCAGGTACTTGTCCGGTGCCTGGTTGTTGCACACCAGTTCACCGATGCTGCAGACCAGGCCGGCGAGAAAGGCCTCCTCGGCATCGCAGACGCCGCAGCGGCGCGCGACCAGCCGGGCGGCACAGGCGTGGCCGATGGCTTCTTCCCACAGCTTTTTTTCCACCGCGCCGAAATGGCTGTGCATGCCCTTGATGGCCATGGCCAGCACCATGTTGCGCAGGGCTTTCTGGCCCAGCACCACCACGGCGTCCTGAATGGTGCGGATGCGGCGGGCCAGACCGTAGAAGGAGGAGTTGGCCACCTGCAGCACCCGCGCCGCCAAAACGGGATCGCAGGCCACGGCCGCCGCCAGACCGGCGGCATCGCCCTCGCCACGGTTGAGCAGACGGATGACCGAGGCGGCCGCTACCGGCATGGCCGGCAGCTTGGCCAGACTGTCGAGCACCGTGGCGGTGCGGAACGGCAGATAATCGTCGACCGGCTTCATGGGTTGGCGATCCTTTCGCGGCGCGGGGTCAGGGTGATGATCAGGCCCCGGCGGCGGTCGCCGTCGAGAAAAGAACCTGTGGCGGTGACCAGTTGCTGGCCGCAGCCGAATTCCTCGGTGGCCGAGCCGGTCAGCTTGACCTGCTCGATGAAGGCCAGCAGGCCCGTCGGCAGGTGGTCCTCGACCTTCTCGCCCAGCAGCATGCGGCCGTCGCGGGCCAGCAGGCGGATGGCGCAGCTGTTGATATGAACGATCTGCTCGTCGCGGTCGATGCCGAGCACGCCGATGGGCAGACTGTCGAGGATGTCCTGGGCCAGTTGCAGCACCTGGCTGCGCAGCTGCAGCGACTCGGTGCGCTGCTGCACCAGTTTTTCCAGCTCGCGGTTCATGGTCAGCAGGTCGTTGTTGCGGGCCTCCAGCTCGCGGCGCAGCTGGCGGTTGCTCTCTTCGAGTAGGGCGGTTTCGACGGCGTTGGCGATGTCGATGCGCAGTTCGTCGTCGTTCCAGGGTTTGGGAATGAACTTGTAGATGTGGCCGACGTTGATGGCCTCGACCACGGCGGCGGCATCGGCAAAGCCCGACAGCACGATGCGTACCGTCTGCGGCAGACGGCTGTTGACCTCGCGAAGAAATTCAACACCATTCATTTGCGGCATGCGATAATCGGACACCACCACCCGGATGTCCGGCTGCTGGGCCAGCAGTTCGAGCCCTTCGCCGCCGGAGGTGGCGCACAGCACCTCGTACTGGTCGTAATCGAGAAACAGACGGCGCAGGGCCTTGAGCACGTTGGGCTCGTCATCGACAAAGAGAATCTTGACGGTCGCGGTCATTGCGGGGCCTTTGGTAAAAGAGAAGCGGTGGCGGGCCGTCCGGCCGGTTCGGGCAACACTGCCTGCCAAGATAACAGAAAATCATCCTGACGAAAGACGCAAAAACGGGAGGGCCGCATGATAACAGAACTGGAACCCCTCGAAGCCGGCCGGCTGCAGCGGCTGCTGGAACAGGCGTTGGCCTTGCCAGCCGAGCAGCGCGAGCTGATTTTTCAGGGCCTGAGCCGTTTCAGCCGTGAGCTGGTGCTTTGTTTCGATGCCGCCGGCGTGCTGCGGCATGTGTCGGCCAACTGCCAGGCGCAGCTGGGTTGCAGCGCCGCCGAGCTGCTGGCCGAGCCGGGCCGGCTCGAAGCCCTGGTGCATCCCGACGATCTGGCCCTGTGGCATGAACGTCATCTTGATCCGGGGCATGAACCCTTCGAGGTGCGCTTGCTGGCCGCCTCCGGCCAGAGGGAGTGGTTCGAGCATTATTGCCGGCTTCTGACCGATGTCAGTGGCGCGCCCCTGGGCCGGATTGGCACCTTTCTCAATGTCAGCCAGCGGCGGCGCGGCGCCGAGGAGCTGGAAGCGCGCAACACCGAGCTGCAGCGGCTGGTGACCCAGGTCGAGTGTATCAAGCGCGAGTGGGAGAGCAGTCTCGACTGTATCGATCAGGTCATCGTGCTGGTGGATGTCGAAGGGGTGATTTGTCGCATCAACCGCGCGGTCACCCGGCTGTACGGCCAGGAGCCGGCGGCGCTGGTTGGCCAGCCGCTGGCGGCTTTTCTGCCGGCGGCCGTGGTTGATACCGTGCTGAACTATGGCAGCGGCGAGTTCTTCGATGACCGGCTGCAGCGCTGGTTCGCCTGGCAGTCGGTGCCCTTGGCGACCCAGCAGCTTGTTACCCGGCGGGCCGAACTGGTGGTGACGCTGCATGATGTCACCGAATTGCGCCATGTCACCACCGAACTGGCCGAGGCCTACGCCAGCCAGCAGCAGACCCAGACCCAGCTGGTTCAGCAGGAGAAACTGGCCACCATCGGTCAGATGGCCGCCGGTGTGGCCCACGAGATCAACAATCCGGTCGGTTTTATCAAGAGCAATCTGGGTACCCTGGCCAAGTATGCCGGGCGGTTGCGCGGTTATATCGATCAGCTTGAGCAGCTGCTGCGCCAGACGGGCGACGCCGCGGCCCTGAGCGGCTTGCAGGAGGCCCGCCGGCAGCACAAGGTGACCGGGGCGCTGGAGGATATCGATGATCTGATCGCCGAATCCCTCGACGGTGCCGGGCGGGTACAGGTGATCGTGCAGAATCTTAAGAGTTTTTCGCGGGTCGATGATGCCGGTTTTCAGTGGACCGATTTGCACGAATGTCTGGAATCGAGCCTCAACATCGCCTGGAACGAGATCAAGTACCGGGCGCGTGTCGAACGCGACTATGCCGAGCTGCCGCCGTTGTACTGTTGCCCGCAGCAGCTCAACCAGGTGTTTCTCAATCTGCTGGTCAACGCCGCCCAGGCCATCGCCGAGCAGGGCCTGATCGAGCTGCGCACCCGCCAGGAGGGCGATTTTCTGGTGGTGGAGATCGAGGACAGCGGCTGCGGCATGGCGCCGGAGGTGATTGAGCGCATCTTCGATCCCTTCTATACCACCAAGCCGGCCGGCGAGGGCAGCGGTCTGGGACTGAGCATCTGCAGCGATATCGTGCAAAAACACCATGGCGAACTGCGGGTGCGCAGTGTCATTGGGCGTGGCAGCTGCTTTAGTGTGCGCTTGCCGTTGACCGCCGGCGAGGGCGCCGATGCTGTCGACCGGCCGGCACCGGCCGCCAGCTATGCTCGCCGCCTGCAGGGTGCCGTGAAGCCGCGTTCCGGCCCGATCGGCCGCTAGCGCTGCACGGTTTTTCCTCATTTGTGACACGATTCTGCCGCTCTTGCCATGCTAGAATGCGCGCCGCCGGTTGGACGTGCTGCTGCGCCGGCGGCCGGTTTCTTTTCGGCTTCTTTCAAGGAGAGCCCGTGCATCCGTTTGGCTTCTGTCTGGTGCTGTCACTGCTGCTGTTGCCCCTCGGCTGCCGGCCCCTGCTGCCGGCTGAGCGGCCGCAGGCCAGGGATCTGGTGCCGGCGACCTTTCAGCTCTATCCGGCGACGCCGGCGGCGGTGGCGGATCAGCCCTGGTGGCAGGATTTTGCCAGCCCCGAACTGGATCAGCTGATTGACCAGGCCCTGTGCCACAACCCCGATCTGCAGCAGCTGTGGGCGCGCCTGCGGCAGAGCCGCGCCCTGGCCCGGAGTGCCGCTGCGGCCCACTGGCCGGAACTGACCGCTGACGCCAGTGCCGCCCACAACCGTGGTCGCAGCGGCGCGGTGGCGGGATCTGAATCGGTGCAGCGCTGGGAGAGCTTTGCCGTGGCGCTGCTGAGCAGTTACGAACTGGATCTGTGGGGCCGTGTCAGCGCCCAGAGCCGGGTCGGGGAACTCGGCGCCCAGGCGGCGGCCGAGGATGTTTATGCCGGTCAGCTGACCCTGACGGCGCAGGTCTGCCTGGCCTGGCTCGATGTGCAGGCGGCGGCGGCCCGGCTGCCGCTGGCGCGCCAGCAGGTGACCCTGGGTCGTCAGCGGCTGGAGCTGCTGGTGCAGCGTTTTGGCCGCGGTCAGGCCAGCGGCATCGATATTGCCGATCAGCAGCAGCGTCTGGCGGCCGATGAGGCCGAGCTGGCGCGGTTGGGCGAAGCCCTGCACCAGGCCCGCCTGGAGCTGGCCCTGCTGGTGGGGACGGCGGCGCCCTTGCCCCTGCCGGCCGCCCCGGCGGATCTGCCCGATCTGCCGGCTTTGCCGCCGCTCGGTCTGCCGGCCGATCTGCTGGCGCGGCGGCCGGATGTGCGGGCGGCGGGGCTGCGCCTGCGGGCGGCGGACTGGCAGGTGAGCGCGGCCCAGGCCCAGCGCTTGCCGGCCGTGCGTCTGACCGCCGGGCTGTCGGCCAACAGCACGGCCCTGGCCGAACTGCTTGATGGCTGGCTGGCCAATCTGGCCGCCAGTGTCAGCGGGCCCCTGTTGGATGGCGGTCGCCGCCGCGCCGAGGTCGAGCGCAGTCGCGCCCAGGTGGCCGAGCAGCTGGCGGCCTATCGCCAGACGGTGCTGCGGGTCGTGCAGGAGGTGGAACTGGCGCTGACGCAGGAGCAGCAGCGTGGCCGGATTGTCACGGCCCTGCAGGCGCAGCTGACGCAGCAACAGCGCCTGTGCCTGCAACAGCGCGAACGCTATCTGGCCGGCACGGCCGGCTATCTGGAACTGCTGGCCGCCGAACAGGCGCGCCTGGCGCTGGCGCAGCAGCTGCTGCAGGCCCGGCGGGAAGTGCTGGCGGCGCGGGTGGCGCTGCAGCGTGCCCTGGCCGGCCAGCCGTTGCGCCCGCCGTCGGGAGCAACGGCGGAGGTTTTGGCCCAATCTCGGCAAAATCACGCCATGACGGGTCAATGATGATGCTTTCGCACAAAGCCTTTCGATGGCTTCTGGTTGCCCCTCGCTGGGCTTGACAGGCGGTTGTTCAACCGCCCGATAAAGGATGATCACGCGCATGACCATGAAGGAGGAAGAGGCTTTGCCGCCGCGCCGCCGGCTGCCGCTGCGTCTGTTGTTGATCGGCCTGATTCTGCTGGCCGGCATGCTGGGGGCCTATGGCCTGAAGAAAACCGCGCCTCGGGCGCAGCGCGTTGCGCCGCAGCCGCAGGCCCGCTGGGTCGCGGTGCGGCCGGTGACACTGCAGGATGCCCAGGTGGAGGTGCGCGGCTTCGGTCAGGTGGTGGCGGCGCGCCAGATTGAGCTGAAGGCCCAGGTGGCCGGCGAGGTGGTGGCGCTGCATCCGCAGTTCAGCGAAGGGGCCTGCCTGCCCGCCGGCACCCTGCTGGTGCAGCTGGATGCGCGTGATTATCAGCTGGCGCTGGCCCAGCGCGAGGCGGCGGTACGCCAGGCCGAGGCGCGGCTGGCGCTGGAAGAGGGCCAGCAGCAGGTGGCGCGCCAGGAATGGCAGCGCTACCAGGGCAGTGGCCAGCCCCTGCCCGAATCGGCTCATCTGGTGCTGCGCCAGCCGCAGCAGGAGCAGGCCCGCGCCGATCTGGCCAGCGCCCGCGCGGCGCTGCAGCAGGCCCGGCTGGAACTGGAACGCACCGCGATCCGCCTGCCGTTTGACGCGCTGATTCTGCGCCAGCAGGTGGAGCAGGGGGCGCAGCTGGTTGGCCAGGGCACGGTAGCCACCCTGGTTGACAGTGGCACCTTCGAGGTGGAGGTGACAGTGCCGCTCGACGCGCTGGCCTTGCTCGATCTGCCACGGCCCGGCCACCTGACGGGGGGCGCCGAGGCGCGCATTGAACGGACAGACCGGCCCGGCGGCGGCAGCGCCCGTCAGGGCCAGGTGATTGCCCTACTGGGTGAGCTGGCCGATGGCCGCATGGCGCGGCTGCGCGTGGCGGTGGCCGATCCGCTGGCGCTGCGGGCAGCGACGCCGCCCGACTGGCCGTTGCTGCTGGGCGATTATGTCGCGGTCAGCCTGCTGGGCCGGCTGCTGCCGCAGGTGGCGGTGGTGCCGCGTGCCCTGCTGCGCGACGGCGATCAGCTGTGGCTGCTGACGCCGCAACAGACCCTGGAGATCCGGCCGGTCGAGGTGCTGTGGCGCGATCAGCACCAGGTGTATCTGCGCGGTGTCGTCGCCGGCGAGCAGCTGGTGGAAACCGATCTGGCGGCGCCGGTTGCCGGCATGGCCCTGCGGCCGCTGGCGCCGGAGGATGACGCATGAAGCGTGCCGCCTGGGGGCGGGCGCGGGGCCCCATTGCCTGGATGGCCGGCAACTCGGTGGCGGCCAACCTGCTGATGCTGTTTTTGCTGGTGGGCGGCCTGATCGTCGGCAGCCGCGTCAAGCAGGAGGTGTTTCCCGAGTTCGATCTTGATCTGGTAACGGTGACGGTGGTTTACCCCGGCGCCAGCCCCGCCGAGGTTGAACAGGGCATCATTCTGGCCATCGAGGATGCGGTGCAGGGCCTCGATGGCGTCGATCAGGTGACCTCCAGCGCCCGCGAGGGGGTCGGCAGCGTGACCGTTGAGCTGCTGCTGGGCGCCGATCTGCAGAAGCTGGCGCGCGACATCGAGAGCGAGGTCGATCGCATCACCAGCTTTCCGCTGGATGCCGAGGAGCCGCAGATCACCATCGCCAGCCGCAAGCGCGAGGTGATCGAGCTGGCCCTCTATGGTCCGCAGACACCGCCGGTGCTGCATCAGCTGGCCGAGGATCTGCGCGATGCCCTGTTGCAGGCGGGCGATATCACCCAGGTGGAGCTGGCCGGGGTGCGGGCGCTGGAAATCGCCATCGAGGTGCCGCAGGCTCAGCTGCGTCGTCATGGCCTGACGCTGGACCAGATTGCCGGGCGGGTGCGCCAAACCGCGCTGGAACTGCCGGGCGGCGGCATCAAGGGTGCCGCCGGTGAGGTGCTGGTGCGCATGACCGAGCGGCGCGACTATGGTCGTGAGTTCGCCGCCATCGCGCTGCAGCAGCGTAGCGACGGCAGCCCGCTGCGGCTGGAGGATGTCGCCCGCATCATCGATGGCTACGAGGACAGCGACTACAGTGCCTGGTACAACGGCCAGCCGGCGGTGCTGGTGCGGGTATTCCGCATCGGTGACCAGACCCCGACCGGCGTGGCGGCGGCGGTCCATGCGCGGGTTGAGCAGTGGCGGGCCGAGGTGCTGCCGCCGGGGGTGGCGCTGGAGGTGCTGCAGGACCGCTCGGTGGACTATCGCCAGCGCGCCGAACTGCTGCTGAAAAACGCCTATCTGGGGCTGGGGCTGGTGCTGGTGCTGCTGAGCCTGTTTCTCGAGGCGCGGCTGGCCTTCTGGGTGACGCTGGGCATCCCGGTGTCCTTTCTCGGCGCCTTCTTTCTGATCGCCGCCCATGGCGTCAGCATCAACATGATGTCGATGTTCGCCTTCATCATTGCCCTGGGTATCGTGGTCGACGATGCCATCGTGGTGGGGGAGAACGTTTACCAGTTCCGCCAGCAGGGTCTGTCGTTTGGCCAGGCGGCGGTGGCCGGCGCGCGTGAGGTGGCGCTGCCGGTGACCTTCAGCATTCTGACCAATATCGCCGCTTTTTTGCCGCTGTACTTCGTGCCGGGGGTGATGGGCAAGATCATGCTGGTCATTCCGGTGGTGGTCATCAGCGTGTTTGTCATCTCGCTGATCGAGTCGTTGCTGGTGCTGCCGGCCCATCTCGGTCATCTGCGCGAGGAACCACGCCGTTGGGGCCCGCTGCGGGCATTGCATGGCCTGCAGCAGCGTTTCAGTGCCGCCTTCAGCCGCTTTGTCGAGGGCACTTACGGCCCGCTGCTGGAACGGCTGCTGCGGTGGCGCTATGTCGCCATCGCCTTTGCCTGTACCAGCCTGCTGCTGATGGCGGCCTATGTCCAGAGCGGTCGCCTGGGCATGAGCCTGTTCCCCAAGGTGGAGGCCGATTTCGCCCAGGCCACCCTGACGCTGCCCTACGGCGCGCCGGTGGCGCACACCCGCCAGCTGTGCGAACGGCTGGTGGCGGCGGCCGAGCAGGTAGCCGAGCGCCATGGCGGCGCTGCCCTGTTGCGTGGCAGCTTTGTCGAGATCGGCCAGAACGGTGGCCACAGCGCCCTGCTGCGGCTGTATCTGACCGATCCGGCCCGGCGACCGATTTCGACGGACAGCTTCGTGCGCCAGTGGCGCGAGCAGGTTGGCACCCTGGCCGGAATCGAAAGCCTGCGCTTTGAATCCGATGCCGGCGGTCCCGGCTCCGGCGCCGCCCTGACCATCGAGCTGAGTCATCGCGAGCTGGCGGTGCTGGAGCAGGCCAGCGCCGAACTGGCCGAGGCCTTGCGGGCCTACCCGGCGGTGAGCGACATCGATGATGGCTTCGCGCCGGGCAAGCAACAGCTTGATTTCCGCCTCAGCGCGCGCGGTCAGGCCTTGGGTCTGACGGTGCAGGAGGTGGCCCGCCAGGTGCGCCACGCCTACGATGGCGCCGAGGTGCTGCGCCAGCAGCGCGGCCGCAACGAGGTGACGGTACGGGTGCGGTTGCCCGAGGCCGAGCGCGTCAGTGAATACGATCTGGAGCAGATGGTGCTGCGCAGCGCCGACGGGCGCGAGATTGCCCTGCGCGAGGCGGTGGAGATCGAGCGCGGGCGGGCCTATATCAGCATCGACCGGCGCAGTGGCCGGCGCATTGTCACCGCCACGGCCGATGTCACGCCCCGCTCGCGGGCCGGCCAGATCAGCGCCGCCCTCGAACGCGACACCCTGCCGCAACTGCTGCAGCGCTATCCCGGTCTGAGCTATGGCTACGAAGGTCGTCAGGCCGATCTGCGCGAGAGCGTGCGCGGCCTGTTTCTTGGCCTGTTGCTGGCCTTGCTGCTGATCTATCTGTTGCTGGCCATTCCCTTTCGCAGCTATATCCAGCCGGCCATCATCATGATCAGCATTCCCTTTGGCATGATCGGCGCCACCATCGGCCATGTGCTGATGGGCTACAGTCTCAGTCTGATGAGTCTGTTCGGCGTGGTGGCGCTTGCCGGCGTGGTGGTCAACGATTCGCTGGTACTGATCGATTTTGCCAACCGCCGCCGCCAGGCCGGCGACAGTGCCCATGACGCCATTGTCGCTGCCGCCATTCAGCGTTTCCGGCCGATTCTGCTGACGACCCTGACCACCTTCTGCGGCCTGGCGCCGATGATTTTTGAAACCTCGCGTCAGGCACGTTTTCTGATCCCCATGGCCATTTCCCTGGGCTTCGGCATTCTGTTCGCCACCCTGATCGCCCTGCTGCTGGTGCCGCTGCTTTATCTGCTGGTGGAGGATCTCAAGGGCCTGACCGGTTCGTAGTTACAACGAACTTTCAGGAGATTTACAGCCTTGAGGCGTCAGCTGGGGTTTTGTGGATCTGTTGACAGGGGCAATTCAATCTGAACCATCAATCCGCCTGTTGAGCGATTAACGGCACGGATTTGGCCGCCATGATAGACAATGATGCGTTGAGCCAGGGCCAGTCCGATACCGCTGGCACCCGTGCTGCGTTCACGCCCGACTGTTACCCGATAAAAGGGTCGAAAGATTTTTTCCAGTTCGCTTTCCGGCACACCGGGGCCCTCATCCAGAATCTCAATTTGAATGTTTTTTTGCTGTAGCTGCAGGCAAACACGGACCAATCCCTGGTTGGGGCTGTAGCGGATGGCGTTACGCAAAATATTATCCAGAGCACGCTGAAGCCAGTGGCTCGAGCCATTGAGCGATGGGGTGCTCGCGGCTTCCAGCACCACCTGAATTTTACGCTGCTGGGCTTCAAATCGGGCATCATCAATGGTTCGCTGCAACAGGGGCAAAAGCGAAAAACGGGTTTGCTCCAGCGGGATGCCGCTGGCGAGTCGGCTGAGTCCGAGGAGCTGGCCGATGAGCTCGTTCAGGTGGCAGGATTCTGTTTCGATGCGATCCAGCGCGCGTTGCAATGCCGTGTCCTGCTGGGGACTGCGCTGGCGGGCCAGCTCAAGAGCCACCTGTAGTCGGGCCAGCGGGGAACGCAATTCATGGGAAATGTCGCGTTGAAGTTGTTCCTGGGTTTGGATTAGATCCTCGATCTTGCTGGCCATATGGTTGAAATCCATGGCGAGTTCAGTGAGTTCCTGGCTGCCGCGGGGATAGTTGACTCGGGCGCTGAAATCTCCCCTTGCCAGCTGGTGGGTTGCTGACCGCAACTGTAGCAATGGTTGACTTAGTGATCGGGCCAACAGCAGACAGATGAGGCTGCTGAGGCATATCAGAATAAGAGCATGGAGCCACAAGGGCCCTCCACGCTGCGGCATTTTAGGCGGTCGTGGCAGAGCCATGGCGACGGCTGTAGCGGGCAGATAGGCTGGCTCAAGCGCCATGGCGATAGCTGGGTGCAGTCTGTCGGCTGAAAAAGTCAGCTGCCCTGTTGCCAGTGTGCGTTGCAACAGTTCCTTCAGCGGGGCTGGTGGTTGATCGTGGCGACCGGGAATCCACAGATAGAAAGATGTGGCACCGGGATCCGGGCCGGCTTTAGCCAAGGCCAGAGCCGTGAGGCCTTTGGCGCGGTAAACGTTGACCGCTTCATCAGCGTAACGCAATAGTGCCTGTTCTGCGAAGCGGCGCAATGGCTCAGGGGGATTGGCCTGATTTCGCAGCAGCTGGCCGAGAACGGCGCCGATCGAGAGAGAGCCCAGCACGGTGATAAAAAAGGCGAACAGCAGGCGCAGAAACAAGCTGTGCATGGCATGGTACCTCACGTAGTTTCAGGGGTGTTCGAGGGTTGAGTCGGGCAGGGGATAGGTGTAGCCGTGTCCCCGCAGGGTTTTGATGCGTTCATGGCCATCATGAGTGGGGCCGAGTTTTCTGCGCAGATTGCTGATGTGGACATCAATGCTACGGTCGTAGGGCGACAGTTCACGACCCAGTGCCTGCAGGGACAATTGCTCGCGTGAAATGGCCAGGCCAGCTTTGCGCAGCAGGACATGCAATAGCGCGAACTCCGCCGCTGTTAATTCCACCCGTTGTTGATTGCAAAGTACACGGTATTCCCCCGGATAGAGAGACAGGTCGCCGATGCTCAACTCTGCCTGCTCGGACAGGCTGGCACTGCGTCGCTGGATAGCACGAATGCGAGCAAGTAGTTCGCGGGGGTTGAAGGGTTTTGCCAAATAATCATCGGCCCCCAGCTCGAGGCCGAGAATCCGGTCGACATCGTCGCCCCGGGCGCTGAGCATCAACACCGGAATGGTACTGTGGCGCCGCAGTTGCCGTAGGATGTCGAGACCGTTGATGCCGGGAAGCATGATGTCGAGAATCATCAGATCATAGGCCGCCAGGGGCCGCTGCCGCACCTCTTCGCCCTGGTGCAGGATTGTGACTTGGTAGCCCTGGGCTTCGAGGTAGTCGCTCAACAGTTCACACAGCGTGATGTCGTCATCGACCAACAGTATTCGGTGCTGAGAAACCGTCATGGGCAGGGTCGTTTCGATTTCAGATTGAGCGGGTTTGGGCGGATGCGGTCGATGGCGGGGAGAATATGGCAGTTCGGACTATAAGCAAACTTTGCAGCCTTGAGGGTAAAGAAATGTAAACGTCTGGGAGCATAAACCTTTACAGAAGTTTACAGATCTTTACCCCAGAGCCTGCAGGTTTGCGGTTAACCTTCTGAAGAGTAATTTTCAGCACTTTTATGCCATGAGGTTGCCATGCCCCTGCCCACAGACTGTGCCCGGAGAGCACGTCCTGCGAATTCGTGTTTGTCGGAAAGGGTTTGTCAGGAAAATTCGAGAGGCTTGTTGTTGCTGCATGGGCCGGCGATGGAGAGTGCTCTGCTGCACTGTTTAGAAGCGGCGGGTTTTGTTGTACGACTGTGTCATGACTGGAATGAATGTCAACAGCTGTGTGTCGAGCTGATGCCGAATCTGGTGGTGGCGGACATGAAGTCGTTAGGGTACGACTCGGTTCGACGGATTCATTTGTTGCGGCAGGATTATGCAGGGGGAATGCTGTGTCTCGTTGATCCTGTCGCTGAAGCCTTACAGATTATGGCGCTTGAATTGGGTGCCGACGACGTGGTGACTCGCCCAGTTGGCAACGAGATGCTGTTGGCTCGGCTGCATGCGCTTTTACGGCGTCAGACCACCAGCGCTGGCGACCGGATTGTTGTGGATGATCTGTCTATCGATGGGGTGCGCCGTCTTGTCCTCTATGCTGGCCGCGAATTACAGCTGACCACGCGAGAGTTTGATTTGTTGCTGGCACTGGCGCGTCATTGTCGTGAGGTTGTCAGTCGCGATCAGCTGTCCCGTGAGGTTTTCAATCAGGAATACAACGGGATAGATCGCAATGTTGATATCTATGTGTCTCGCTTGCGGAGCAAGCTTCGTGCTGTTGCTGCTCGCCCGGCGCTGCTGAAAACAGTCCGCGGTGGTGGCTATTTGTTGGGAGGCTGATCCTCTCTTTATCTTATTCGCTGTTGCGCACCCGTATGGGCTGCATTTTCAGGAACAGCGCTCTCTTCGCCGCCCCCCCGGGCGGTTTTTTTGTGTCCGCAGCCCTTTTGTAACAACCTGTAGCGCTTTATTGCGCAGGAAGGAAATCCTGTAACCAGATAGAAACATAACTATACGAATTTACTATATAAAATAGCTCCTGAAGTTACGAAGAGGCTATCAGTGCAACACGATTGCTCACTGAGAGAACCTCTGGAAAAGGAGCGCTGTCATGTCAACGATTACTTTTAGCGGTCTGGCTACCGGGCTGGATACCGAGTCCTTGATCTCTTCGCTTATTGAGGTCGAGCGTGCTCCCGTCACCCTGCTGGAAAGCAAGGTCGAATACCTGGAAGCCCGGAACGAAACCTACAGCAACTGCAATACGCTGCTGGGGGAACTGGCCAGTGCCGTCAATGCGTTTGATTCGGCTTCGGATTTTAACTCCTGGCAGGTGTTGACGGCAAGTTCCGCGCCATTTAGTGCCACGGTTGGCGGTTACGCCAAGGCCGGCAGCTACCAGGTCGAGGTGCTCAGTCTGGCCCGGCAGCAGAAAGACATCAGTGCTGAAGGCTTTGTCAGTTCGACCACAGCGGAACTGAGCGGTAGTCTGATCATCGGTGAAACCACTCTTACGTACGAAAATCAGTCGCTGATGGATCTCGCCGATCTCATCAATGATGCCGACACCGGCGTCACTGCCAGCATTATCGATGATGGCAGTGACGCCGGTTTGCGGCTGGTTCTGACGGCCGATAATGCTGCCACCACGCCGGATATTCTGGGCAGCGGCAGTATCAGCATCGACAGCGCCAGAGACGGCCATACGCTGGAGGGTTCCCTGGCGCGGCTGATGGTGGACGGCATCGAAATCACCTCGGACAGCAACACGGTGACAGGGGCCATCTACGGCGTCAGTCTGGATCTGACGGGCCTGAGCAGTGATGGCGCCCAACTAGTGCAGGTTAAAAGCGATCCCAACGCCATCGTAGAGAAAATTGACAGCTTTGTTTCCACCTATAATGAATTTCTTACCTTCATTGATGAGGCTAGCGCTGCCGACAGCAGCCTGGGAACGACCTTTCGCGGCATCGAACGCAAGCTGCAGACCCTGCTGTCGAACCGTAGCAGCACCAGCGGCAGTTACAACAGTCTGGCAGCCCTCGGTTTTACGACGGATTCCAAAAGTGGTGAGCTGTCCTACGACAGCACCACTCTGAGCACCGCCCTGTCCACCAATCTCAGCGATTTGCAGAGCCTGTTTGTCGGCGATGCGGATTCCCCCGGTTTGGCCAAGCAGATCAGCAGCTACCTTGATGACCAGCTTGACAGCAGCACCGGCTTTAGCGCCAGCAGAATCGCTTCCAACGACGCCAACATCGAACGTCTCAATACCAGCATCGAACGGATGGAAACCCGCCTGGAAAAACGCGAGGAAACCCTGACGGCGCAATTCAATGCGCTGGAGCTGCTGGTGTCTGAACTCAACAGCCAATCTGAATATATCACGTCTTTCTTTGAAAAATATAACGATGACTAACTGCCGCTCTGTCAGAGGCGGTTTTTAACGGACTTTTTATCAGGGAGCAGCGCCATGTCCATCAGTGTGATCAGCGAAAGTCTGTCCAGTTACAGCAGCAGTTCCACCTCCGGCACCAGCAGTCTGGGGCAGGAGGATTTCCTCGAACTGCTCATTGCCCAGTTGCAGAACCAGGATCCGCTGGAACCGCAGAGCAATACCGAGTTTATCGCGCAGCTGGCGACTTTCAGTAATGTCGAACAGGCGAGCCTGACCAACGACAAACTTGATCAGGTGATAACCGCCGCGGTCAATGACCAGCAGTTTGCCAGCCTGAATCTGCTCGATCAGCAGGTGGTCGCCCAGACAAGCAGTTTTAGTCTGTCCGCCGGTGAGCCGGTCGAGGTCGGCTTCGGGCTGACAACGCCGGCCACAGACGTGACGCTGAGCATTCTCGACAGCGACAACGCCGTGGTGAATACGTTCAGTTTCAGCGATGTTGCCGCCGGCCAGACCTTTTTCAGTTGGGATGGTACTGATGCCGATGGCAATGCGTTGGCCAGTGGCAGCTATCAGATGGTGGTCAATGCCGGCAACGGCGGCAACCTGCTGGCTGAAGAGGAGGCCTTGCCGCTGGTACGCGCTATCGTCACCGAAGTGGATCTCAGTGGCAGCAGCGCGGTGCTGCTGACCGCTGCCGGGCAGCTGGATCTGGCGGATCTCTATAACGTGGGAGGGCAGTGATGCCGGTCCGGGTTGCGCAGGAAGGTCAGGGAATGGAGCAGGGTTCCGCAACGTTGCGTTTTTCCGCCCATGCTCGTCAGCGCATGGCCAACCGAGGCCTGCCCCTTGACGCCGGGCAGTTGGATCGCGCCCAGCAGGCACTCGAATTGTTGCGCGCCAAGGGTAGCTGCAGTGCGGCGGTACTGCTTGATCGTCTGGTGCTGGTGCTGAGTGTTCCTCAGTCGCTGGTGGTGACCGTGATGGAACAGAGCCAGATGCGTCAGCAGGTGTTGACCCGGATCGACAGCGCTCTGCTGGCCTGACAACGATGACGGCAGCCTGCCGGCGGCCGAAAAGGAGGAACAATGGGGCTTTCAAGTACGCTTTACAGTGGGGTCAGCGGTCTGCAGACCAATTCCGAAGCCATGAGTGTGACGGGCAACAATATTTCCAACAGCAATACCGTGGCATTCAAATCAAGTTCGACGGTGTTTGCCGATTTGCTCTCCGCCACCATTTCCTCCTCGGCCAGTGGAGTGAACCAGGTTGGGCGCGGTACGGGGCTTTCTACGGTGCAGACCAGTTTCAGCCAGGGGTCGTTCCAGTCCACCAGTAGCAATACCGATTTGGCCATCGAGGGCGACGGCTTTTTCATGGTCAGCGCCGCCGGAAGTGATGAGGTGCTCTATACCCGGAATGGCGCCTTCAGTTTCGATGGCGACGGCTATCTAGTCAATGCCGATGGTTACCGTGTGCAGGGTCAGTTGTTCAATGCGGATGGTACGGCTGGTGGTGGCGACCCGACTGATATCCAGGTGGACATGGTTAGTCAGGTGCCGGCACAGTCGACCAGCAGTATCGTGCTGACCACCAACCTCAATGCCGGTTCGGAAATCATCGACCAGGATGCTGACGGCATGGCGGATGGTTTTGACATCGCCGATCCAGTCAACACCTCCAACTATTCGACTTCGACTTCCATTTACGATGCCCTGGGAGAAAGTCACCAGGTAACAACCTATTTCACCAAGACCGACGACCAGACCTGGTCATGGAACACGGTGGTGGCCAGCACGGATCTGGATGCCAGCGTGGCCGGCGCGGAAAGCGCTACTCTTATCGGCTCGGGTGTTTTGACCTTTGCCAGTGATGGCAGCCTCAGCGGAGCTTCCGAGTTTGATCTCGACGTGGTTGGTCTGGCCTGGGCCAATGGTGCCGATGCCAGTCAGACCATCGCTATCCGCTTTGACACCACCCAGTTCAACAGCAGTTCGGTGGTGTTTTCCCAGAGTCAGGATGGTTATGCGCCGGGCGAGGTGGTGTCGACCACCATCGGCAGTGATGGTGTGATCAGCGTCAGCTATTCCAATGGTGAAACCCGCAACGTCGCCACCCTGACCCTGGCCACCTTTACCAATCCGGGGGGACTGGTGAAGGATGGCGGCAGTCTCTACGCTGTCAGCGCCTATTCCGGTGATCCGAAAGTCGGTACGCCGGGGGCGGCGCAAGGGGTGCTGTACACCAATTCGCTGGAGCTGTCCAATGTCGATCTGTCACAGGAATTCGTCAATCTGATCACGATTCAGAATGGTTATTCCGCCAGTTCCAAGGTGATTACCACCGTGGATGAGATGCTGCAGGAAGTGATCAACCTGATTCGCTGATGCTGTGGGAGGAGACGTCTCATGTGTTTTGAAGTGCGCGATGAATTGAATCAGCTGGCCGAGTTGCTGCGGCGCGAACGGGACTGCGCCTGTCAGCTGCGGATGAATGAACTGCGGCGGCTGGCACAGGAAAAAACCAGTCTGCTGATGCGGTTGAATCTGTTTCCATTGGTTGCGCCCGCGGCTGCGGAGCGTCAGCTGTTGCGCCGTCTGGCCCGTGAGAACCGCCGGAACGGTCGGTTGTTTGCGTGGGCCGGCCAGCAAGCCGCGACCTGCCTGACGCATTATTTTCAGCTGCCCGCCGGCCGCTGCTACGGGCCGGGGGGGCGTATGGCGCCGCAGTCCTGGGTGCAGTGCCTGTTACAGGGGAGGATCTGAGCGATGGCGGGTCTGATCAGTGCGCTGTACATCGGCCAAACCGGGCTGATGGTGAGTCAGAAAGGACTGGAGGTGACCGGCAATAACGTCACCAACGCCGGCACGGAAGGTTATTCGCGGCAAACACTGGAGGTTTCTGCGGCTCCAAGTCTGGAATACAACGGCACTATGGTGGGACTGGGCGCGACCGTCAGCGGTATTGGCCGGCAAGGGTCAGCATTTGTCAGCAGCCAGCTGATCAGTAAAAGCGCCGCTTATGGCGAGCAGGATGCCATGGCTGAGCCGCTGGCGGAAATCGAACGGATTCTCAGTGTCACAGACACCAGTTTGGCGGGCGAAATCGATGCCTTTTTCGAGGCATGGCAGTCGCTCAGTACTGATCCGGCCAGCACGGTGGTGCGGCAGCAGGTGTTGCAGGCCGGCGACGCCCTGGCGGACCAGTTCAATCAGATGGAGCAGGAGCTCGGCCAGGTGGAAGAAAGTATCAATGTCAGCATTGAAGGTGAAATTGGCGGGCTC
Organism: Desulfuromonas thiophila; assembly: GCF_900101955.1. Lineage (NCBI taxonomy): Bacteria > Pseudomonadati > Thermodesulfobacteriota > Desulfuromonadia > Desulfuromonadales > Desulfuromonadaceae > Desulfuromonas > Desulfuromonas thiophila. The sequence continues at coordinate 195,489 of NZ_FNAQ01000001.1, forward strand.
AATCAGCAACTGGAACAACTGGCCGATCTCAATGTCCGCATTCTGTCGACGGAGGCCAGCGGACAGACGGCCAATGGTCTGCGCGATGAACGCGATCTGCTGGTGCAGCAGATTTCTGAAACCATCGGTATCCAGACCTATGAGAGCAGCAACGGCATGATTTCAGCCCAGCTTACGTCGGGACTGACCTTGGTGGAGGGTGGCAGCGCCAACCTGCTGGAGGCCCAACGGGTGGATGGTGCAGTTTTGTTGTCGCTGGATATGGGCAGTGCTCAGGCCAGCCTCGGGCTGGAGGATCTTGGCGGCCGGATTGGCGGGCTGATGTCCGTGCGTGACGAAACGATCCAGACGGTGCGCTCCCAGCTCGATCAGCTGGCCTATGGTCTGGCGACGCAGGTGAATTCGGTTCACGGCGGCGGTCTGGATGCCGAAGGCAACAGCGGCAGTGTTTTTTTCACCGTTGTTGGTCCCACGGATCCGGCGGCCGAACTCTGGAGTGGCTCAGCGGCCTCCCTGTCTCTGGCGCTGACCAGCGGCAGCCAGATTGCCGCCGGCGCCAGTAGTGCCACGGGCGACAACACCAATGTGTTGGCGCTGGTGGCGTTGCAGAGTGAAAATCTGATCGATGGCAGCACGCTCAACGAATTTTACAGCCGCGTGGCTGCGAAGCTGGGGCTGGCGGTGGAGCAGAACAGCTATGATCTGGAAACCTCCGAAGATGCGCTGGTGCAGGCGCAGAGTTTGCGTGATGCCCTGGCCGGCGTGTCGGTTGATGAGGAAGTCCTGCTGATGGCCCAATATCAGAGCGGCTATGAAGCCGCAGCCAAATATGTCAGCGTTGTGGCAGAAATGCTCGACATTCTTATGGGAATAGGAGACTGATCATGCGTTCTACGGCAATGGGCCAGTACCGCAGTGTCCAGCATAATCTGAGCAAGGCCAGCAGTCGGGTTGACCGGCTCTACCTGCAGGCTACCACGGGCGAGAAATTCCGTTTAGCGTCGGATAACCCCTCCGCTGTGGGAACGGTTCTGAGCAGTCGCAGCGGGATTACCATGCAGGAGCGCCATATGGAAAACATTGCCACCGCGCAGGATCGTATGAACAGCGCCGACAGCTATCTCGGGTCGGCTGAGAACGTCATGCAGCGGTTGACGGAAATCACTACGGCGGCGCTCAATGGCAGTGCCTCCCAGGCGGACCTAACGACTTACGCCAAAGAGGTCGTAACGCTTAAAGAGCAGTTACTGGATGTGGCGAACGCCCAGGTTGACGGGAAATATCTCTTTGCCGGATTTAATGACCAGATTGTACCGTTCAGTGGTGATCCAGTGGTTTATGGTGGCACCACGGATACCAAATGGATCGAAAGTGGGCCGGGCGAAACCGTGCAGAGCAATCTGACGGGGGATGTTTTGTTTATAGCGCCCGTCGATGTTTTTGGCGAAGTTGATGCGCTGGAGGCCGCCCTGCTGACTGGCGACAGCGCGGTGTTGGACGAAAAGCTGGCAACCCTCGAACAGGCGGCGGAGCAGATTCGCAGTCAGCGTGGCATTCTAGGTAGCAACAATGCCCGCCTGGATGACAGCCTAGTGTTGCTGGAGGATGCCCAACTGCAACTGCAGAGCACCCTGTCGTGTTATGAAGATGCTGACCTGACTCAGGTTGTCAGCGAAATGGCCCAAGCGGAACAGGCCCTGGAGGCTGCGCTGGCCGTCAGCAGCCGGATTGCTTCTTTAAGCCTGCTGGACTATCTTTGACAGATATTGAACCGGGCAGGTTGTCGGGTTGCTGCGTGACAAGAAAGCGGTCGTCAAAAATTTGTTCGAGAACGGCGATGACCTCGGTTCTGTCGAGGCCGCCTTTGCCGCAACCCGGCAGGGGCAGCGTGATCCGGTCGATGCCGCGCGCTTCGACCAGCGCCAGCAGTTCCTGCGCTGAACGTTTTACCAGGCGCAGCTCAGCCTGGGATAGCCAGGTTTCTTCCACCGGAAAGCTGAAGATATTGCTGCCCAGGTCGTGGACATGGTTGCCACTCGTCTGGATCAGGTGCCCCAGTTTGGCCGCAATGGCCGGAAAGCGGGCCGCCACGGCGAGGGCGTTGCCCCGTCCCATGTTGGCTGAGCCGTCCGGTTTTACCGTGCCGTTGGTAGAAATGGCGATGGCTTCTTTCCCGGCGATGGTTAAAAGATCAATCGTGGTAAAACGCATCGATAATTTCTCCTTTCTGCTTTGCTCCTGATACCCTCACCGTTCATCATATCAAGTATAAGCCATACGTTTCTTTTGGTTTCGGCAGGTCTGGTGGGTTCATGCCTGCTGACGGAGGGGGCTGGCCCTTGGCGAGCCCGCTTTTTGCTCATTTTCTTACCAGAAGCGAACAAGGGCCTACTACATTATAGCTAAATGCGTTATTTTCCCGTCCCGATGGATGCTGCATGATGAAATCGCAGTCGGGCGTGAAAACGCCAGGGGTGGAGACGGAAACCGATGGATGATTTTCTGCTGTTTGACCGGGTCAGCAAACGCTTTGACCAGGATTGGGCGGTACGCGAACTGACGCTGGCCATTCGTCAGGGCGAGGTGTTTTCGCTGCTGGGGCCGAGCGGCTGCGGCAAAACGACGCTGTTGCGCATCTGCGCCGGTTTCGAGCAGCCGGACAGTGGCCGGGTGCTGCTGCAGGGGCGCGATATCACCGCGCTGCCGCCGCACAAGCGGCCGGTCAATACCGTGTTTCAGAACTATGCGTTATTCCCGCACCTGACATTGCGGCAAAATGTCGCTTTTGGCCTGAAGCTGGAAAAGCTGCCACGGCGGGACATCGACCGTCAGGTGGAGGCCATGCTGGAGTTGGTGCAACTGCGCGAACAGGGCGATAAAAAACCGCACCAGATCAGTGGCGGCCAGAAGCAGCGGGTCGCCATCGCCCGTGCGCTGGTCAAGCGGCCCAAGGTGCTGCTGCTGGATGAACCGTTGGCGGCGCTGGATCTGAAGCTGCGCAAACGCATGCTCATCGAACTGGATGAGATTCATGATGAGGTTGGCACCACCTTTGTCTATGTCACCCACGACCAGAGCGAGGCCATGAGCCTGAGCGACCGGCTGGCGGTGATGAATGACGGCCAGATCGAGCAGGTGGGGACGCCGGTCGAGGTGTACGAGGCGCCGGAAAGCAGTTTTACTGCTGCTTTTATTGGCGACACCAATTTTTTTGAAGGCCGTGTGGTGGCGCAGGAGGGTGACTACTGCCGCCTGGCCATTGAAGGTCTGGGCGAGGTTTGGTGCTACAATGACCGGGGCCGGCGTCAGGGCGAACTGGTCTATTTGTCCGTGCGGCCGGAAAAGATGCGGCTGAGCCGTCAGCCGCTGGAACTGGGGCGCAACCGTTTTAGCGGCCGGGTTGAGGACAAGGTCTACCTGGGCGGCGAAAGCCGTTTCTGGGTGCGGGTGGGCGAATACCGTCTGGCGGTGGCGGTGCAGCACAGCCGCTATCTGCTGGACCAGCAGCCGCTGCAGTGGGGTGAAGAGGTTGCCCTGGGCTGGCATGAGGATGACGGCTACATGCTGCAGCGCTACGCCGAGGAGCACGAAGCCCTGCTGTCGCTGCCGCCGGAGGACGAGGCATGAGACGGTCGCGCCGCTCCGAATGCTGGCTGACCCTGCCGTCGCTGCTGTGGCTGGCGCTGTTTTTTCTGCTGCCGACCCTGATGGTGTTTTCCACCAGCTTCCGGCCGGCCGATCCCTATGGCGGGTTGGGCAGCGGCTGGACGCTGGAGACCCTCGCCCGGCTGTACAGCCCGAACTATCCGGCCATTATCTGGCGTACCCTGTGGCTCAGCGCGGTCACCACGCTGATCTGTCTGCTGGTGGCGGTGCCGGTGGCCTATACCCTGGCGCGGGCGCGGCAGCGCTTCAAGCGGCTGCTGCTGTTGCTGGTGGTGCTGCCGTTTTGGACCAATTTTCTCATTCGCATCTTTGCCTGGAAGGTACTGCTGCATCCCGAAGGTCTGGTCAAGCAGGGCTTGCTGCTGCTGGGGCTGGTAGCGCCGGAGGCCTCGCTGATGTATTGCGAGGGCGCCGTGCTGCTGGTGTTGGTCTACACCTATCTGCCCTTTGCCATTCTGCCGGTGTACGCCGCCGCCGAACGTTTCGATTTCGGTTTGCTCGAAGCCGCGCAGGATCTGGGCGCGCGGCCGTGGCGGGCGTTTTGCACGGTGTTTTTACCCGGTGTCCGCCGTGGCCTACTGGCGGCGGCACTGGTGGTGTTCATTCCGGCGTTGGGCTCCTATGTCATCCCCGATATCATGGGCGGACCGGCCAGCGAGATGCTCGGCAACAAGATTGCCCAGCGGGTGTTTGTCGATCGTAATCTGCCCCAGGCCAGCGCCCTGTCGGCGCTGTTGACCCTGGCGGTGATGGTGCCGCTGCTGCTGGCGTTGCTGCTCAACCGCAAGCGGCCGGAAGAGCCGGTGGCGCTCAAGGAGGGGGCCTAGCATGCGCCGCTGTGCCGCCTTTCGCCTGATCACCGCATTGTGCCTGCTGTTTCTTTATCTGCCGATTGTGATTCTGGTGGTCAACTCCTTCAATGCCTCACGCTTCGGCAGTGTCTGGGGCGGTTTTTCGCTGCACTGGTACCGGGCACTGTTGGCCAATGAGCGGGTTTGGCAGGCGCTGGTCAATACCCTGCTGGTGGCACTGGTGGCAACCCTGGTGGCGACGGTGCTGGGCACCCTGGCCGCCTTTGCCCTGCACCGGTACCACAGTCGCTGGCAGCAGGTTCATTACACGCTGGTCTATGCGCCGCTGGTGGTGCCCGATGTGCTGCTGGGCATGAGTTTGCTGCTGCTGTTTGTTCATCTGGGGGTCTCTCTCGGGCTTACCACCATCATGCTGGCCCATACCAGTTTCTGCATCAGCTATGTGGCCATGGTGGTGCTGGCGCGGCTGCAGGATTTCGATTTCAGCATCATCGAGGCGGCGCAGGATCTCGGCGCCGGCTGGTGGACGATTCTGTGGCGGGTGTTTCTGCCGCTGCTGGCGCCGGGCATCCTGGCGGGGGCCCTGCTGGCCTTTACCCTGTCGCTGGATGATTTTGTCATCTCCTTTTTTACCGCCGGACCGGGTTCCACCACCTTGCCGATCCAGATCTACAGCATGATGCGGCATGGCACGCCGCCGGTGATCAATGCCCTCTCGACCCTGCTGCTGGTGCTGACCTTTGCGGTGGTCTTTGCTGTTCAACGTCTGACGAAGGGAAAACTTCAATGAAATCTGTGCTGCTGATGATGGTGACGCTGCTGGCGCTGTGCGGCTGCGAAAAAGACAAACCGGTTCTGCATCTGTATACCTGGTCCGACTACATCAAGCCCGAACTGGTGCAGCAGTTCGAAGCCGAACAGGGCTGCCGGGTGGTGATGGACTTCTTCGATTCTAACGAAGCCATGTTCGCCAAGCTCAAGGCGGGCGCCACCGGCTATGACCTGATTTTTCCGAGCAGCTACATGGTGGCGATCATGCAGCAGCAGAACATGCTGCAGCCCCTTGATCACAACCGGCTGCCCAACCTCAAGCACATCGATCCGGTCTATCTGCGTTTTACCGAGGACGAGGCCATGCATCACAGCGTGCCCTACATGGTCAGCAACGCCGGTATTGGCTATCTTAAAAGCCGGGTGGCCGATTTCGAGCCCTCCTGGACGATGTTCGGACGAGCCGATCTGGCTGGTCGGATGACCCTGCTCAATGACATGCGTGAAACCCTTGGCGCGGCGCTCAAAACCCTGGGCTACAGCCTGAATACGGTCAACGAACAGGAGCTGACCGAGGCGCGTGACCTGGTGATTGCCTGGAAGCGCAACATTGCCAAGTTTGAAACCGACCAGTACAAGAACGGCCTGGTTTCGGCCGAATTTCTGCTGGTGCATGGCTATAATGGCGATATCCAGCAGACCATGGAGGAGAACGAGGATATCGGCTATGCCCTGCCGCGCGAGGGCGGCAGCATCGCCAGCGATGACATGGTAATTCCGCAGGGCGCGCAGAAGGTCGAGTTGGCCCACGCCTTTATTGACTTTATCCATCGGCCGGAGGTGGCGGCGCAGAACATTGCCTATGTCTATTTCCTTAGCCCCAACCTGGCGGCCTATGCCCTGCTGCCGGACGAGGTTCGTGCCGATCCGACCATCTTCGTGCCGCAGGAATTGCTTGGCAAATGCGAGCCGATTCGTGATCTGGGTGCCGATAACGCCCTGTATTCGAAGATTTGGGATCAGATCAAGGCGGCGGACTGACGCCATGACCGGGGTGTCGCCGACCCGTCCGTCTGAGCTCCTGACGGCTGTGGTTACCGCTTTTGTCCGTTATCGGGGGCGCATCCTGCTGCTGCGCCGCAGTGAGCGGGTGGGCAGCTATCGTGGCTGTTGGGCCGGCGTGAGTGGTTTTGTCGAAGAGGCCACCGCCGAGGCCCAGGTCTGGCGTGAACTGAACGAGGAGACCGGGCTGGGACCGGCCCAGCTGCATCTGGTGGTGGCGGCGCCGCCCCTGCCGGTCGACGATGACGCCCTCGGCCGACACTGGCTGGTGCATCCTTTTCTGTTTGAACTGATGCGGCAAACCCACCTGCGAACCGATTGGGAGCACGACGGCTGGCGCTGGGTGCGGCCCGAGGAGCTGGCCGCCCTGCCGACGGTACCGCGTCTGGCGCAGGCGCTGCAGACCTGCCTGGAGCTGGAGCGGCAGGCCATGACGGAGGCGCAGAGCTGATGGATGAGGCCGCGTTCAGGCATGCTCTGGCGGCGTTGCGGGCTGACCGGCGGCACGGCGCCAGCGAATTGGCCCGTCAGGCCCTGGCGTTGCTGGCCGCCAGCTGCCAGAGCCTGGCCGCACTGGATGACGACCGGCTGCGGACCGAACTGGAGCGGCGCTGTTGTCTGCTGGCGGGCTGCCGGCCAAGCATGGCGGTGGTGGCCAATCTGCTGCAGCTGTGGCGTCAGCGGCTGTACCAGCCAGCCGCAGCAGCGGGGAAGCTGGCCGACGGGCTGGCAGCTCAGGCCCAGGCGGTGGCTGCCGCTTCGCTGGCGGCCAGTCAAGCCGCTGCCCGACATATGGCGCGGCGGTTGCGCCCCGGTCAGTGTCTGATCACCCACAGTGCCAGTTCCACCCTGCGGCTGCTGTTTGCCGAGCTGGCGCCGGCGCGACTGCGGCTGATTGTCAGTGAGTCCCGGCCGCTCAATGAAGGTGTCGGGCTGGCGGCTGAATTGCTGCGTCTGGGGCATGAGGTGCGGCTGATTACCGATGCGCAGCTGGGCCTGTTTGTGGCCGAGGCCGATCTGGCGCTGGTGGGTGCCGACAGTCTGCTGGTCGATGGCAGTATTGTCAACAAGGCGGGTACACGTCTGCTGGCCCTGGCGGCGCGGGCCGACGGCGTTCCGTTCTATTGTTGTTGCGAAGGGTTCAAGGTAACGGCGCAGACGCGCGCCGATCTGGCACGGGAACAGATGGACCCGGCCGAACTGGGGCATGACTGCCTGCCGCTGACAGCCCAGCGCAACCTCTATTTCGATTGTACCGAGGCCTCGCTGGTCAGCGCCTGGGTGACTGAGGCCGGTGTTTCGGCCCGGCCGCCGGCCCCATTGACCGGCTGTTGACAAACAGCCGGTGGCGCCCATGGCTGGGCGATCAAAATCAATCCTTGCTCAATAATCAATAATAGATTTATTTTGTGAGCAGGACGGAAAGTGCCTGTTCGGCTGGCGTTGTTGAAAAAGCCCCGGCCGGAATTTTTCCAATATTCCGCTAATTTCCCTCTGCCTCTTTGTCGAGGGGCAGTGTCTGTCACAGCAACGCCCCGACGATTTTACGTCGGGGCGTTGCTGTTTGTGTCGTCCGGCTTGCGGGCAGGGCGGTTCAGGCGACGGCAAGCAGGCCGGGATGGTTGCCGGTCAGACAGCGGCCGCCCTGCGGTGTGACAACAAAGGTGTTCTCGGTGCCGACCATGCCGATACCGGGGATGCCTTTTTTTGGCTCCAGTGCCAGTACCATGTTTTCCTGCAGCGGTTCATCGAAGCCCTTGGCCAGAACCGGCCATTCGTCGATGTGCAGGCCGATGCCATGGCCGAGAAAGCGGGCCTGCCGTTCGCCGAAACCCATGAAGTTTTGCAGGAAATCATTATCCAGCGCGGCCGTGATGCGGCCATAGATCTGTGAGGGAATGGCGCCCGGTTTCAGCAGGGCGGCCGTTTCATCCTGAATGGCGACACAGCGCCGGTGGGCTTCGATAGCCGCGGCCGGCAGCTGGCCACGGAAGACGTAGGTGAGGGTTTTGTCGGTGTGGTAACCGTCGACGCCGCAGCCGATATCGACAAAGACCAGATCGCCGGCGCGCAGCAAGCGTTGACGACTGCCCAGCAGGGGCACGGCCGGGCTCATGCCGAAGTTGCCGCCAGGGCCGTCGAAGGAGGTGGGGTAGATGGAGCTTTCGCCAAAGCAGATGTGGCCGAGCAAAACCTCGGTATCGTGCATGCCGAAGCGGGCGATGCCGTGATGGCCTTCCTCCACCATTACAGGATACAGAGCGCTGGCGAATTCGGCCTCGCTCATGCCTTCGCGCAGCAGGCCAGGCACGCGCTGTTCGAGAATACGCTGGTGAATACGGCCCGATTCCTCCAGCCGCTCCAACTCGTAAGCGCTCTTGACGGCGCGGGTGGCGGCCAGCGACAGATCAGCGCTGGCAAACTGGCGGAAGCCGAAATGCTTGTTGAGGCGCTGATAGACGGCCAGGGGGACACGCTCGCTTTCCAGATGGACGGTTTCCGGCACGCTGGTTAATGCGGCGGCCAGGTCGCGGTAGCTGCCCATTGGGCGGATGTCGCCGAACAGCGATTCATCCTCGGCCCGCTGCAGGCTGCGGCGCACCCAGTAGCTCGCGGCTGTGTCACGCGGAATCAGTACCAAGCCGTCCTGCATGGTGCCGGTCAGATAGAATTGGTTGATTTTGCTGGTAACGATCAGCAGACGCCAGTCGGGGCAATCCTGCTCAAGACGCTGACGCAGCCGCTGCATGCGGCTGTCGAGTTCGGTGCGGGGAACCTTGGCGAACATGGACTCTCCTCTGCTATTGCTGTGGCGGGTAAACGGAAACCTTGTTTTATCGACTCGGCAGCATACCTCAGAACGGGGGCGAAGCCCAACCGCGAAATGCGCCCATTGAGGAGCTGAACACAGCAGGTCGGCAGCGCAGCTTTTTTGCAACGAATCGATCATTCTGGCCGGTGATTTGCACATCGTCGACATTATGCGGCTATGCCGATGTTTTTATGTCTTAAGGCGGAGAATGGCGGGCGAAACCGGCGGGAACACCAGACCCTGGTAATCCGGCGGCAGCAGGGCTGTGGAGGGAGGAGAATATGGCACTTCTGGCGGATTTTCTGGTTCTGGCCGGCAGCCTGTTGCTGTTGCTGGCGCTGGTTCCATTGGGTTACATGCGACGACGTCTGCCGCCGGGCGCCAATCGCATGGCCTGGATGTTCCTGTCGGGTCTGATTCTGCTATTTTTTGCCGGCTATCTGGGCTATGCCGTCCTGGCCTGGAACCGGGCCGAGCACTGGGCTGACCTGGTGGTGCCGGCTGTCTTCTTTTTTGGCGCGGTCTTTGTCTTGGTGGTCTGCTGGCTGTCGGCCAAAACCGCCGACGATGTGATGCGGCTGTGTCATCTGGAGCATGAAATTATTACCGATCCGCTGATGGGTATCTATAACCGTCGTCACCTGGATCGGTGTTTGCGGCAGGAAGCCACCAAAAGCCGCCGTTACGGACTGCCGCTGTCGGCCATGTTGATCGATGTGGACCATTTCAAAAAGGTCAACGACACCTATGGTCATGCCGTCGGCGACCGGGTGCTGCAGGCGCTGGCGCAGACCATCAAGGGCAGTGTGCGTGACTTCGACCTGGTGTTTCGCTATGGCGGCGAGGAGTTGGTGGTGCTGTTGCCCTATACCGAAGGCCAGGGTGCCATGGTGTTGGCGGAACGGCTATGTCATTGGCTGGCCGATCGCTGTCTGGTCGGCAGGGACGAGCAACTCGGCTGTCCTGATCTGCGTGTGACCATCAGTATCGGTGTGGCCACCTTTGTGCCGACACAGGAGGAGGAAGGTCAATTGATGGCGCGTGCCGATGCGGCCCTCTATCAGGCCAAGCAGGCGGGCCGCAATCGGGTAGTCTACGCGGCGCCACCGGCTGTTGTGCCGCCAAGGGCGGCACAAACGGAGGCTGACGCGACGGACTGAACGCTGGCGGCGACGCGGTTGCCGGACCGACAGGAGTGCTGAGCGCCTGAAGACGGTGAGATTCTGCTGGAGGGTTGTTGCCTCCCGGCAATCGGCTGACTTCAGGCGTTTTTGCTGTTCTGGGGTGGCTCGTTGAGCCCCGCCAGCAGCTGGCGGTACTGTTCGGGATTCTGTTGAGGACAGATGACCTCGATGGTTGGGCTGTTGTCGCAGCTGGCGTCGCTGTCCTCGCGGCCGCAGGTGCATTTAAGGTCGGCCAGACGGGGGTCCTTGCTGGCGCTTGAACAGGTTCCGCTGATGCCGGGTCGCTTGAACAGAATACCGAGAGAGAGGCCCAAAAAGGCCAGCAAAAAGATCAGCAGGGCCGGTAGTAGCAGTTTCATACGGATTCCTCGGGGCAAAGGGTTGAGGGTGCGGGCTGGTTGCCTGCGCCAGGAATTATATGCCATTGACGGGCGGCCAGTGCCCGTGGAATTGAGCGGGACGTTGTTGTTTTATTGCGCCGCGAGGTATTTGTCAAATCGGCTGCTGCGCCGGCTGGTGAAGCTGTCGCCGTCTTTTACCAGCATGTAGACGGCCAGATCAAGCTCCTCGGCCAGAGCCATGCCGGCTTCCGGCCCCAGCACCATCAGTGCCGTGGCGTAGCCATCAGCCATCATGCAGGAGTCGTGCAGGACTGAAACCGAGGCCAGCCGGTGCTCAATGGGATAGCCGGTGCGGGGATCGATGGTGTGGGAGTAGCGTTTGCCATCCTGCTCGAAATAGTTGCGGTAATCGCCGGAGGTAGCCATGGCGGTTGTGGTCAGGTGCAGAATCTTCTGGGCGACCCGGCCGCTGACATCCGGGCGCTCGATGGCGATGTTCCAGGGTTGCTGACCCGGTTTGTGCCCCCGGGTGCGGATTTCGCCACCGATTTCGACCATGTAGTTGTGATAACCCAGCTGTTCCAGCAGCTGGGCCACTGCATCGACGCCGTAGCCCTTGGCGATGGCTGACAAGTCGAGGGCCAGCTCCTTGCCAGCTTTGAGCAGGGCCGGGGGATCGTCGCGCAGCTGCAGCCTGTCATGGCCAAGGGCGCTGCGCAATCGGGTTATTTCTTTTGCGTCCGGCATGTGCTGCAGATTGATGGTTGGCCCGAAGCCCCACAGATTGACCAGCCTGCCGACGGTGATATCGAAGGCGCCATCGCTTTGCTTGCTGATTTGCTGGGCAGCCTTGAGAACGCCGAAGGTTTCGGGCGACAGCGCGAACCATTGATGAGCCGGCGTCTGGTTGATCCGGCTCAGCTCCGAGGCTGGCCGATAGGTCGACATCAGGTCGTTGATGTGTTCCAGGCAGCCATCAATCCGGTCGCGTAACTGTTCACTGTCGGCCGCCATCTGGTCGGCGACCAGACGGATGCTGTAGCTGGTGCCCATGGTTTTACCATTCAGGCTCAGAATGACGTTGTCGTGCAGGGTCTCGGGCTGGAACAGGCGCGGCCCGACCAGCAAGGCACCGAACAGCAGCAGAAGCAGCACAAGGGGGCGTTTCATGATCTGTCTCCATCGGAAAAAAGGGCCACGTTGCAGCAACGTGGCCCTTGTCTGTCGCGGATGAATCTCTGGCTGACGGAATTGCCTCTCGGTCAACGCCCGACCGATCTCTCTTCCCCGCTGAAAGCGCGAGGGTGAGGTACCGGAGAGGCTGTTGTTGAACAAAGAAGGCAGGAATCACATATCCTGCAGGCCCAGCGCCATGCGGGCCTTGACGTGTTTTTCCTGTTCTTCCATCTGCAGCAGGCTTTCAAAGATTTCACGTACCTCCGCCGTGGTGGCTTTATCGAGGACGGCCTTGTAGGAATTGATCAGGCATTCGTCGATCTTGGCGCCAATGGCGAGGATTTCATCGGTGGTGACGTTTTTGTCGTAGTTCAGGCTGTTGAGAGGCTCAAACGTACAGGCTTGTTGGGCGAATTGATACCAGGTGTCCATGGCCTTGCGGGTGATGCTGGTTTCGTAGTCGGACAGGGCCCGCTCAAGGTGCTTCTCGTGGCGGGCAAGGTAGTCCAGCAGCAGCTTGACACGCGGCTGGTCGGAGGTGTCGCACAGTTGCTGGTAAAACTCACTGGCCTTGCGGTGAAAATCGCGGGCGTGCTGAATAAATTCCTTGGCTTGTCCGTAGGGCATGGGGCCTCCTTTTCTCGTCTGCTGCGCACCAGATGGAGCAACCGCCAGAGCTGCGGGCTGCAGAACTGGCGGTTGCCGTCATTGCATCAAAGTATAGCGGTTTAGCCGCCAAAGTCATCGAACATGATGTTTTCACGCTCGACGCCCTGCTCCATGAGCATTTTGGTGACGGCATTGGCCATCATGGGAGGACCGCACATGTAGTATTCGCAATCTTCCGGTGCCTCGTGATCCTTGATGTACAGATCGTACATGACCTGATGGATGAACCCGACCGGGCCGGTCCAGTTGTCTTCCGGCATCGGATCGGACAGGGCGCAGTACCACTTGAAGTTGGGGAAACGCTCCTGCAGGTCGTTGAGCTCGTCGACGTAGAACATTTCCTTGGCGCTGCGGGCGCCGTAGAAGTAGGTCATCTTGCGTTTGGTGTTCAGGCGCAGCAGCTGGTCGAGGATGTGTGAGCGCATCGGTGCCATGCCGGCGCCACCACCGATAAAGACCATCTCGTTGTCGGTCTCGCGGGCGAAGAACTCGCCGTAGGGGCCGGAAATGGTGACCTTGTCGCCGGGCTTGAGGTTGAAGATGAACGACGACATCTGGCCCGGAGGGGCATCCGGCGCGTTGGGCGGCGGCGGGCAGACGCGAACGTTGAGCATGATGATGCCTTTTTCCAGCGGGTAGTTGGCCATGGAGTAGGCGCGCATGATCGGCTCTTTCACCACCGACTTGAAGCGCCACAGGTTGAACTTGTCCCAGTCCTCGCGATACTTCTCTTCAATGTCGAAGTCCGAGTAGGACAGCTCGTGGGCGGGCGCCTCGATCTGGATGTAGCCGCCGGCGCGGAAGTCGCAGTTTTCACCTTCGGGCAGCTGGACCACCAGTTCCTTGATGAAGGTGGCGCGGCCCTCGTTGGAGCGTACGGTGCATTCCCACTTCTTGATGTCGAACACCTCGGCCGGAATGCCGAGTTTCATGTCCTGCTTGACGTTGACCTGGCAGGCCAGCCGCAGACCTTCGCGGGCCTGGCGCTTGTTGATGTGGCTGGTTTCAGTGGGCAGGATGTCGCCGCCGCCCTCATAGACCTTGATGTGGCACTGACCGCAGGTGCCACCACCGCCGCAGGCCGAAGGGATGAAGATGCCCTTGTCGGCCAGCGCCCCCAGCAGCTTGCCACCCGGCTTGGTCGTGAGGGTCAGGTCTGGATTGTCGTTGATTTCGAATTTGATGTCACCACTGGGAACCAAGCTCTTGCGGGCTGCCAGGATAACGACAACCAGAGCAAGGATGATTCCGGTGAACATCACGGATCCTGCTATTACTAAGTCCATAGTATCAATCCTTTATTCAGTTTGCCGGAGCGTCAGAAGTGCAGTCCGGAGAACGCTTTGAAGGACATGGCAACCAGACCAACAATGATGAAGGTGATGCCGACGCCGCGCAGACCTTTGGGCACATCGCTGTAAACCAGTTTTTCACGGATACCGGCCAGCAGGCAGATGGCCAGAGCGAAACCGACACCGACACCGACACCGTAAACCGTACTTTCCACGATATTGTAATCGCGTTCGACCATAAACAGCGAAGCGGCCAGAATGGCGCAGTTAACGGTGATCAGCGGCAGGAAGATGCCCAGGGCGTTGTAAAGGGCGGGCACATACTTGTCGAGGGCCATCTCCAGAATTTGAACGATGGCAGCGATTACGCCGATATAGGTGATCAGGCCGAGGAAGCTCAGGTCCAGTTCCGGGTAGCCGGCCCAGGCCAAAGCCCCTTTTTTCAGCAGCAGGTTATAAAGGATATTGTTGACCGGTACGGTGACCAGCTCAACGGCGACGACCGCGATACCGAGCATGAAGGCGGTATCGACCTTCTTCGACAGGGCGATGAAGGTACACATGCCGAGGAAGAAGCTCAGAGCGATGTTGTCGATGAAGACAGAGTTGAAAAATATCGTGAAATAATGAGCCATGATATCGGTTCCTATTCTTCTTGGAGTTCAGGCTTCCAGGTGCGCAACGCCCAGATGATGAAGCCGATCAGGAAGAAAGCGCTGGGAGCGAGCAGCATCAGGCCGTTGGTGACGTACCAGCCGCCATCGTTGGTCGGGCTGAGGATCGTCAGGCCAAAGATTTTACCAGAGCCGAACAGTTCGCGTACGAAACCGACCAGCAGCAGTACCAGGGAGTAGCCCAGGCCGTTGCCGATACCGTCAAGAAAGCTCTCGTAAACCGGGTTTTTCATGGCATAGGCCTCGGCACGGCCCATGACGATGCAGTTGGTGATGATCAGACCGACGTAAACCGACAGGGCCTTGCTCATTTCGTAGGCGAAGGCCTTGAGCATCTGATCGACGATGATGACCAGGGTAGCGATGATGGTCATCTGCACGATGATGCGGATGCTGTTGGGAATATGGTTGCGGATGGCGCTGACGCCGGCATTGGAGAAGCCGGTGACCAGGGTTACAGCGATGGACATGGTCAGGGCGGTGGACATTTTGTTGGTGACCGCCAGGGCCGAGCAGATTCCCAGAATTTGCAGCGCGATGGGATTGTTCTTCAGCAACGGATCCAGCAGCGCGTCTTTAGCTTTAGCCATGATTAACCTCTCTTCGCTTTCAGATTGGCAAGGTATTTGCCGAATCCACTATCCGAGAACCAGTAACGCACGACACCCTGGACCTTGCTGCCGGTGACGGTGGCGCCGGCCAGGCCGTCGATGGTGGTGGCGGCATCCGCCGCATTGGGATCGTACTTGCCGTTTTTGACCACCTTGATGGCCACGGCGCCGCTGTTGTCAAAGATCTGTTTGCCGGGCCACTGAGCCTTCCAGCGGGGGTTATCGATCTCGGCGCCCAGACCCGGTGTTTCGGCGTGCTGAAAGAAGGTCAGACCCTTGACGGTGCTGCCGTCGGCGGCCACAGCGATGTAGCCGAGCATCGGGCCCCACATGCCGGCGCCACGGATGGGCAGAACCACGCCGCCATCCTTGGTCAGATAAACCTTGGCGTATTTGACCTGATTGGCGATGCCGGCTTCATTGCCTTCGGGGGCTTTGATGACCATGTCGGCCATGTCGAGGGCCTCGCGATCGTCATAGGTCGCAACATCGACCGCATCGGTATAGTTGCCACTGGCCACGTCGACCACACGAGGTTCGAAGTTGTTGGCGAACAGTTCGTCGATATTGCCGCCTTTCATTTCTTCGCTGAAGCCTGCTGCGGCCAGCACGGTTTTGCGCACCTCCAGCTGTTTGTTGTAGGCTTCACGATCGATCCGGACGATGGCCGCCAGACACACCAGAACCGAACAGACCGCGCACAGCAGAAAGGCGACCAGAAAGGTTTTTACGATGGAGTCATTAGACATGGCGCAGCTTCCTTTTTTTGATATGCGCATTGACGATCAGGCGATCGATCAGCGGAGCACAGACATTGCCGAACAGGATAACGAGAGCGGCACTTTCCGGCATCATCGGGTTGAAGACGCGCACGACAACAACCAGAGCGCCGATCATAAAACCATAGATCCACTGGCCCAGGCCGGTCATGGCCGCCGAGGAGTGATCGGTGGCGAGGAACACCAGACCGAAGGCCAGGCCGCCGAGTACCAGATGCCAGGCCGGGTTGAGAGCGGCCGGATTGAACATGCACAGCAGGGAGGAAACGGCGGTTACGCCGACAAGGATCGAGGCCATGATGCGCCAGCTGGCGATGCCGCTGACCAGCAGGATGGCAGCACCGATCAGGCAGGCCAGCGCCGAGGTTTCACCCATGGTGCCGGGGATGGTGCCGAGGAAGGCCGCTTTCCAGCTGATGCCGAGCTCGCTCAGGGCCGGCAGACCGTTGTTCAGCGCCATGGTCAGGGGGGTGGCACCACTGTAGCCGTCGACGGCGGTCCAGGCGGTTTCACCGGTCAGCGAGGACGGATAGGCCAGGTACATGAAGCCCCAGGCCACCAGCGCCGGGTTGAGGAAGTTCATGCCAATGCCACCGTAAATTTCACGACCGATAACCACGCCGAAGGAGGTAGCCAGCACCACCTGCCACAGGGGTACGGTGGGTGGCATCAGCAGGGCGATCAGGGTCGCGGTGACCAGGAAGCCGGCATCAATGTTCTTTTTGCGCATGGCGGCAAAAACGGTGACCCAGATGGCCTGGGTGATCAGGCTGACCAGCAGCACCGGCAGGAACAGGCCGGCACCCTTAAGCAGGTTGGCCACCAGGGAGGTGTGATTGCTCAGGCCCGGCTGTGCGGCGCCACCGGCCATCTGGGCCAGGGTCAGGTTGATCTGGTAGCCGCTATTCCACATGGCCATCATGATGCAGGGCAACAGGGCCAGCATGAGAATGCTCATGACACGCTTGTGGTTGATGCTGTCGCGTACATGAACCGGGCCGCTGGTGACGCTGGCCGGCGAATAGAGGGTCGTGTCGATGGCGTCGTACACCGCAGCGTACTTTTCCCACTTCCCGCCCTTGTCAAAATCGGGTTTCAAATCTTCGAGTAATTTCACGGCGGCTATCCTTCTTTCTCGATGGTGGTGAGTGCACTGCGCAACAGCGGGCCGTATTCCTTCTTGCCCGAGCAGACAAAGGTGCACAGCGCCAGATCTTCCTCATCCAGCTCCAGGCAGCCCAGATTCTGGGCCTCATCGGTGTCGCCGGAGCACAGGGCGCGCAGCAGGAAGCCCGGCAGGATATCCAGCGGCATCACCTTGTCGAAGGAGCCGATATCGAGGATGTTGCCCGGCCGGCCGTAGGTGCTGGTGTTCATTTCACCCGAAGGCCCGCCGGTGAAGGCGGTGAGGAAGGCGCGTTTAATCGAGAACTTGTCAGCGCCGGCGGTCAGCGAGGCGAGGAATTCACGATCCCGTTTTTCCGGCAGCACGCTCACCTGCAGGTGGTAGCGACCGAGGAAGGCCAGCGGGCCAGCCGCCGTGGCGCCGTGCAGTACCGAACCGGAAACGATGCGCTGCTCACCCTGCTTGAGGCCGCCGGCGGTCAGTTCCTGCAGGTTGGCACCCATACGGGTACGCAGCAGCCGCGGCTGGCTGACGCCCGGGCCGGCCAAGGCGACAATGCGCCCGGTCGGAATCTTGCCGCTGAGGAAGAACTTGCCGTAGGCGATAACGTCCTGATAGTTGATATACCAGACCGTCTTGGCGGCATTCACCGGTGCGAGGAAGTGGATATGGGTGCCGGGCAGTCCCGCCGGATGGGGACCGTCGAATTCCTCATAGCTGGCGCCGTTGATACGCGGCAGCACCACATTGGGTTTCTGGCAGACATAAAGCTTGCCATCCGTCAGTCGGCTGAGCACCTTCAGGCCGTTGGCGAAGGCTTGCTCTTCCTCTTTGATCAGCAGTTCTGCGCGGGCGGCCAGGGGATTGGTGTCCATGGCGGTGACGAAGATGGCTGCCGGCGTGCTGTCAATGGCCGGAATCTTGCTGAAGGGACGGGTGCGCAGCGCCGTCCACAGGCCGGAATCGACCAGGTTGGCAACAACCTTGTCGCGCGCCAGGCCATCCAGTTCGGCTTCCTTGTAGCTGGCAAAGATCTCGGCATCGTCGCCGTTGAGTTCGATGACAACGGATTGCAGTACGCGGCGCTCGCCGCGATTGATGGCTACGACCTTGCCGCAGCCGGGAGAGGTGAATTTGACACCTTCGTTTTTCTTGTCGGTGAACAGAAGCTGGCCCAGCTTGACCTGGTCGCCGACCTTGACGGTCATGCTCGGCTTCATGCCGACATAGTCCGGGCCGAGCAGGGCGACGGACTTGACCGAAGGGGCGTCGTAGACTTTCTGTTCGGGGCTGCCACTGATTGGCAGATCCAGGCCCTTGGTGATTTTAATCATTTCAATCCACTTTCTTGTCAAAGGGGTTTTAAATCAAGCCATGTTCAGTTCCGCGCTATCGTTACAGGGCTGACGAGGCGAAAAAGACGCAGTTGATTGTCACGCACAGGGGCCAGCCAGGGCCCGGCCCGAACCTTTTTTTTCCATTCCATCGGTAATCTCCCCTTCGTTGAATGAACAACAACAGAACCCTGCTTCCACTTGAGATAAGTTGAAAGCGATGGCAGGACATGAGCCCGTAATAACGGGGTTTTGCAGTCGGATTTCTCGACTGCGGATTGTATACAAATTGTATACGGTATAATTAAATGGCAGCTGACAGTATTACGATGTTCGTCGCTTGCCTGTCAATAGACTGTGACGAAAAAGCAGGCAAAAACCGTTTGCCCGACGCGCTTTAGACCTGCTTAGTGTGGTCTGCCGGAACCCTCGTGGTCCTGCTCGTGGCAGGCGATATAGTCGCGGATGGCAAACAGCTCCGACAGGTTGAGGGACAGAAACTGCAGGCCGATGCCGGCCGGGATTTCCGGCCTGGCCGGCTGGTCGCGGTCGTTGATCCAGGTGACGATGGCCTGGCACAGGATCGGCTCGCGGCCCGTCGGCAGATCGAGCAGAACACACAGGGAGCTGTTGAGGGATGGCGGCGTCTCGGTAGCGATGAAGATGCCGCCGCTGCTGAGGTTGTAGGCACAGGCGGCGCGCAACTGATCGCGGGCGGGACCGAACTGGACAATCAGGCTGGTCTGCAGGCGGTAGAAGGCGCGGTGGGCCAGCCCCAACGTGCGGCGGGCGGTGGCCAGAAACAGGTGCTGGTTGATGGGTTTGAACAGCACATCATCGGGTCGCGCCGCAATGCAATGGCGCCGCTCGTCGGGATCGTTCCCGTCGATGACGGCGACCACCGGGATGCCGTGCAACTGGTCATCCTCCTTGAGTTGCCGGCAGATGCAGGTGGGATTCTGGCAGGAGAGTTGCGGCGCGACGAAAATGATATCCGGGCGGCGTGTCCGGGCTTGACGGAGGATGTCCTCGCCGTCATTGCCGACCAGCAACTCGAAACCCTCCCGGCGGGAGAAGTCTTGATTGAACTGCAGCAGGGCCTGGATCTCGGCGGAAACGAGGATGAGGTGACCCGACATGGTGATTTCTCCCGGCGGTGTAGGGCTTCAGCAGGATGTTGAAAAAGTCCTCTCCAGGGCTTTTTCAACGACGCAGGCCGAAAATGCACTTTTTCGTCTTGCTCAAAAAATACAATTCATTGTGGAGCAATGATTGATTTTGGGTGCCCATCCATGGGCGCTACAGGTCGTTGTTCATCAGCCTGTGGGACTGTGCATCAAAGCAGGGCGGCCCGCAGGGGTGCGCTCAGGGGCTGGCCAGCCATGTCCTGCAGCAGATGGAGAGATTCCTGGACATAGGCGTCCTTGGCCAAGGCTTCCTGCAGGGCGGCATCGTCCTGCGGTGAATCTTCCTTTTCCTGGTCCTGATCCATCTCGTCGACCGCGTCCTTGAGTTCCAGCCGTTCGGCGCGGATGTCGGCCAGTTGCAGGCTCCGGCGGCTGTCGTCCAGGCGGCGGCGGGCGCGCTCGGCCTGTTCGGCGATACGGATGAATTCGGGGTTGGTAGCGATCCGCCGCGAACTCGCTGCCTGTAGCTGTTCGAGATTGAAGCTGGCGGTCAGAGGCTGATAGTCCGTGGCGGCGATGGTGTCCCACGGCAGCGAATAATCCATGTGGCGTTCGCCACTCTTGATGGCTTCGAAACGATCCGGCAGCACGATGTCGGCTTCAATGCCGCGGTACTGGGTCGAGGCGCCACTGACGCGGTAAAACTTCTGCACGGTGATTTTCAAGGCACCGAGGGGCTTATATTTCTCCATGTTGCGCAAGGGCAGATTGCTGTCCAGATCAATGACCGCCTGCACCGTGCCCTTGC
Organism: Desulfuromonas thiophila; assembly: GCF_900101955.1. Taxonomy (NCBI): domain Bacteria; kingdom Pseudomonadati; phylum Thermodesulfobacteriota; class Desulfuromonadia; order Desulfuromonadales; family Desulfuromonadaceae; genus Desulfuromonas; species Desulfuromonas thiophila. Next base: position 215,733 of record NZ_FNAQ01000001.1, read on the forward strand.
CGTGGGTATGACGACTGCCGAGCACAATGGCACGGCCATAGTCCTGCAGTGCTCCGGCCAGAATCTCCGACGCTGAAGCGCTGAACTTGTTAACCAGCACGATCAACGGTCCGTCATAGATGCTGCCGGGTTCCTCGTCGGCCAGCACCTCCACCTTCTGTTCGCTGTCGCGGATCTGTACTACCGGCCCTTGGTCGATGAACAGACCGGTGGTGTCGACAGCATCGGTCAGCGAGCCACCGCCGTTGTTGCGCAGATCCAGCACCAGACCGCCGATGCCTTTGGTCAGCAGCTTGGCCAGTTCGCGACGGACATCGTCGGTGACATTGCGGGCGGTTTTTTTGCCGTTGGTAAAGTCGCGGTAGAAGCTGGGAATCTTCAGATAGCCGTAGCGGCTGCCGTCCGGCATCTCGAGCAGGGCAGCGCGGGCGAAGGTTTCCTTGATCTGGACGGTGTCGCGCACGATGGCGATGGTCCGTCGGCTGCCATCGGGTTTGCGGATGTGCAACCGGACCGTGCTGCCCTTGGGACCACGGATCAGGCTGACGGCATCGCGGATGCGGGTGTCGCTGATGTCGACGGGCTCCCGGTTGCCTTCGGCCACCTTCAGGATGATGTCCTCGCTCTCCAGCTGGCCCTGGCGCTGGGCGGCACCCCCGGGAATCAGGCTGACAACCTTGATATAGCCCTCATCTTCACGCAGCAGGGCGCCGATGCCTTCGAGGGAGCCGCGCATGTGGATGTCGAAATCTTCCTTCTGCTCCGGCGGCAGATACAGGCTGTGGGGGTCGTAGGCACGGGCAATGGCGTCAAGATAGCGATCGAAATAGTCCTGCAGCTGTTCTTTGGCCATGCGGGCGAACAGATGGCGGTAGCGTTTGGCGACCTTTTCACGCGCCTGTCGCTCCAGTGTGGCGTCGTCCGGCAGTGGCTCGGGATTCTCTGGCCGCTCGGCGGCTTTTTGGGCTTCCTCCTGCAGGTCGAGGAAGCTGTTGGCAACCTGATAGGTCAGAATGTCGTGCCAGCGGGCGCGCAGATCGGCCGGCGTGGCGCAGAAGTCGAGTTTTTTCGGGTCGGTTTCGATCTGGCGGTTCAGTTCAAAATTGAGGGGCTGCTGCAGGAGTTCGTCGACCAGGCGGGCCAGTTCGGTCAGGCGTTGCTGCAGCAGTTCGGCGGCATGCAGCGGGAGATGAATGGTGCCACGGCGAATCTCGTTGTCGATGTAGGCCTCATAGGCTTTGAGTTGTTGCAAATCGGTTTTAAGCAGAAAACGTTTTTGTGCATCCAGTTGTTTTATATACAGGTCGAAAGCTGCCCGTGACAGGGTGTCATCGATGGATTTGTGGCTGTAATGGTGTCGCACCAAGTGCTGACTGAGGATGAAGCCGAGCAGTTTCGCCCGCTGTGCATCGAAGCTGGCCGGTGGTGCTGGCGCGGCGGCGACATGGCCACATAACAGCAGGATAAGGAGTAGCGCGGCGAAACCGAAGCGCCGAAGACGCAGGTGTGAAGCGTGCATGAAAAGATATCCTTTGTGGGTGAAGCGCTGAGACCTTGGCTCCGTGGTGGCTTCGGTCTGAGCCGCCGGCCGCTCTGGAGGCAGAGCCAGCCCGGTTACGCATGGTAGCACAGAGCGACGCTTGAGGGCAGCGAAGAAAGCATCCCGGCGTGGCTAAAAAAAAGGCCGGCGCCGTTGCCGGCACCGACCAAAAAAGAAGGAGGTCTGGAAGGAGTTTTGTTGCTTTGTTGATGGGAGGATAATCCGGTTCTGTTGCCGGCGACAGGGGCAATCGCGCATTTTTTGGGGGCGGATGCGGTTTGTCTGGCTGTGGTTTTACACAGTTTTCTTCAGCGACGGGAACGCAAGCGTTTTTCATCCTGTCATGACGGACAGACCGGCTGGAAAAAATCCTGAATGAAGACCTGTAGGCTGGCACTGTCACCGGTCAGACGACGGGCCGGCGGCAGGGAGTCGAGAAAGATGCGGCCATAGGATCGGCTGGTGACGCGTCGGTCGAGAATCAGCACCAGACCGCGGTCTTGCTGATGGCGGATCAGGCGGCCAAACCCCTGCTTGAGGCGGATGACCGCCTGGGGCACGGTGTAGAGCATGAAAGGATCCCTGCCGCTGGCGCTGATGGCTTCGCAGCGGGCCAGTTGAATGGGTTCGGTTGGGACACGAAAGGGCAAGCGGGTGATGATGACCAGTTGCAGGGCGGCGCCAGGAACGTCAACGCCTTCCCAGAACGAATCGGTGCCAAACAGCACCTGACGTGGCTGGTCGACAAATTGTTGCAGCAGCTGATGGCGGCCGTGCTGGCCCTGTTGCAGACAGGTCAGGCCCTGGGCTTGCAGGGGCGGTTCCAGGGCGTTGTAGAGGCTGCGCAGCAGGCCATAGGCAGTAAATAGCACGAAGGCATTGCCGCCGGCGGCAACCAGGCTGCGTTCGATCAGGGGCTGAATCTGGCGGGCGAAATCGGGATGGGTCGGCTCGACCAGGTCGGTCGGAATGGCGATGACGGCCTGGTGGGCGAAGTCGAATGGCGAGTCGAGTTGCAGGCAGCGCAGCCGGGCTGCGTCACAGCGGTCGAGTCCGCTGCGGTGGAGAAAATAGTTGAAGGAACGACCGACACTGAGGGTGGCGCTGGTTAGAATGACGGTGCGGAAGCGGTCGTAAAGGGCATGTTGTAACTGGCTGGCCACGTTGATGGGAGCGCCATTAAGGCACAGAAAGGGCTCATCACGCAGGCCGCGAGGTTGTTGAACCTCGACCCAGATACACAGCTGGCTGTCGCCATTAAGCAGAACGGTCAGATCCGTAGCGGCAGCCGTCAGGCGCTGTGACATCGCGCGCACGTCGATGGTGGTAGCGGCCAGAGCTACCTGGCTTTCGTCATCCAGCTGGCGGGTCAGCTGCAGCAGCTCGTCAAGTCGTCGCGCCAGCTGCAGACTGGTTGCCGTGAGGGGGAGCAGATTCTGGCGCAGATCCTGCCACTGTGGCTGGGACTGGTGCTCCGGCGTCAGGCGCCAGCTGCCGCCCTGGCCTTGACCACAGAAGTTGCCACACAGTTGCGCGAAGCGCTGCCGGCTGGTGTGTTGCAGCTGTTCGAGCTGTGGCAGCAGAATGTGCCCCTGTTGCATCAGGTTCTCGCGCAGCTGTGGCGCGCGTGACTCCATCTGAATGAGCCAGCGTAACAGGAGACCTCGTTCGGGCTTGCGCGTCGGTGCCAGCCGCTGCAGGACGCGGCTAAAGCTGTAGGGGCTTACCCGCAGGGAAAAATGGCGTGTAGCGGCATCCTCCAGATGGTGGGCTTCGTCCATGACCACCCGACTGTAGGGCGGTAGAACCGCACTGCTGCTGTAGTTGCCTGTTTGGCTGCGCACGGCCAGATCTGACAGCAGCAGGGCGTGATTGACCACCAGAATGTTGGCCTGGCTGGCCTGGCGGCGGGCGCGGTGGAAAAAACAGCGGCCGTGGAAGGGGCACTGGTGGCGGGGGCACTGGTCGGCTTCGCAGCAGACTTCCTGCCATAGCTCGGCGCTGGGCGGTTGCGCCAGGTCATCGCGACTGCCGGCTGCGGCGCTTTCGGCCCAATGACGCAGGTTGGCCAGCTCTTGCTGTTGGCCTGTGCGGAACAGATCGGGTTCGAGGTTGCACTGTTGCAACCGGCGCAGGCAGAGATAGTTGTTGCGGCCTTTGACCAGCACGGCTCGGGGCGGATCGTCCAGGCAGTGGTGCAGCAGTGGCAGATCCTTGCTGAGCAGTTGCTGCTGCAAATTGATTGTGTTGGTCGAAATGACAATGGTTTCGTCGTGGCGTTCAGCCCACAGGGCGCAGGGCAGCAGATAGGCCAGACTTTTACCGGTGCCGGTGCCGGCTTCAATGACGGTCAGCAGGTTGGCGTTGAGGGCGGCGGTGATCTGGCGCGCCATGGTTTGTTGCTGGGGGCGGTCCTCGTAGCCACCGACCTGGTTGGCCAGATGGCCGTCGGCGCTGAAATGCTGTCGTACCAGGGTCGGGTCAAGGCCGGGTAGTGGTACGGTTTTGTCGTTATCCACAAGCGCCCTGATGTTTTCCACCGGGTTGTCCACAAGGTGTAAGGCCAGGCCGCGGTCAGCCAATTCGCGCGCCAAATCCTGTTCAGCTGCCGTCGGAGAGAGGTCGCCGGATGGATGATTATGGATCAGGATGGCGCTGTGGGGGGGTGGCTCCGGCCGGGACAGCAGCGCCAGCAGATCGCTGGTAGTCAGGGGTTGCACCCTTTGCAGCTGCTGGCTGGCATCGGTTTGACCAATACAATACAGGGCGTTTCCAGCATTTTCGTCGATGATTTGGCGCAATTGAGCAATGCAATGCGATGGATAGACGTCTTGGGGGGACTGGTCACTCACGGGTTCAGGCTTTGGTTGAGGGGAACGGTGGTTGCGGTCGACGCGGACCTGGCGATGGCCAGAGGTCGTTACCATATCACCAAGAAGGCTGAAGAGGGTTTTTTTTGTCGAGGTGCGCCAGGCTTGACGGTTGCAGTTGGGCGGAGTAAGATCGCCCGCCAGAATCCAGACGGTCAGACTCGGAAAACAGGGCTGGTCGGGAAAGGAAAGGTCAGGCGATGTATACCGATAAAGTGATGGATCATTTTTCCAATCCGCGCAACGTGGGGCAGATTGACAATCCCAACGTTGTTGTCAAGGTCGGTGACCCCGGCTGTGGCGATGCGGTGTTGATTTTTCTGAAAATCGAAAACGATATCATCGTTGACATCAAATACCGGGTTTATGGATGTGGTGCTGCCATTGCCACCACCTCGATGGCCAGTACCTTGGTAAAAGGCAAGACGTTGACCGATGCGCTGGAAGTGACTGACGAGCGTGTGGCTGAGGCCCTCGGTGGCCTGCCCGAGAGCAAGATGCACTGCTCCAATCTGGCGGCGACGGCGATTCGGGCCGCGGTCACCCGTTACCTGCATCCGCCGGAGGTCAAGGCGGGTGGTGAAGGCAGCGGAAACTGACCGCCTGCCGCCGACCTTCGGTCGGGCAAATGAATTGAATATCCTCCCACAGAGGGCCCCGCCGGAACGATTTCCTGCGGGGCCCTTTTGATTTCAGTGCCAGGGGAAGTCTTCCAATGCCTGGTGCAAGCCGTTGGTCAGGGAGGTGGGTTGCAGGGCGAAAGTGTCGCACCAGCGCTGATCGTCGCAGCAGTTGCCGGCCAGCAGCAAGTCAATCTGTTCTACTGTTACCGGATAGGAGGACAGGTGTTGCAGGGGGCGGCTGAGCCAACGCATCAGGCTGGCCGGCTGATGCAGTTTGAGTGGTGGTTTTTTGCCAAGGGCCAGGGCTACGGCATCAATCAATTCATTGTAGCTAAGCCGATCCGGGCCGCAGCAGGGGTAGGTTTGTCCGTGGCTGTCTGGTTGCTCCAGGGCGGAGACAAAGGCTCCGGCGATGTCGTCAACCGCGACTGGAGCCAGCGGGTAGCGGCCATCACCGATGACTGGCACCGCCGGCAGCAGGCGGACCTGCTGGGCCAGCATGCGAGTGAAGGCACCCTGCCGGCCGTAGATCAGCGAGGGACGGAAGATGGTCCAGTCCAACGCGCTCTGGCGCACCAGTTCCTCGGCGCGGCCCTTGCTGTCACAGTAGCCGCTGGGACTGCCGCTGCGAGCGCCATTGGCACTCATATGCAGATAACGACGGATGCCGGCCCGCTGGGCGGCGGCCAGCACCCGTCGGCTGGCCTCGACGTGGAGGCGCTGGTAGGTAATATTCTGTTGCGGGTACTGGCGGATGATGCCGACCAGATGGATGGCGGCTTGGCAACCGGCGGCGGCACGGTCGAGGCTGGTATCATCCAGCACGTCGCCGGTAAAGGCAAGGGCCCCATGGGCGGGGGGCAGGGCATTCGGGCGGCGCACCAGGCAGTGAACCTGGTGGCCATGATGCAGCAGGCAGGTCAGGACGGCTTGACCGACAAAACCGGTGGCGCCGGTGAGAAGGATTTTCATGGTAGGCCTCCGTCGCTGGAGCGGATGGGAATCGGAAGTAGACAGGTTTTCTGCCTCTGGCTGCCGGGCAGTATAACAGGCTTTCGAACTGGGCCAAGCGGCCATTTTGCGGGCTGTCCGGAGCTGCTTCGGAAGGGGTCTGAAGACCAGCTAAAATCAGGGACAAGCATTCTGTAACAACCTGAAATAACATGAGTCAGTAGTGGATCTACTGCATACAGTATACCCTATTTTTCCCTTGACAAAGGCAGTCGATTGACCTAACGTGCACGACGCTGAAACCACTGGTTGCGGCCTGCCAAGTCCCGAAGTCAACCCTGTCTGGAGGAGCTGTTTTCATGCTAGAGAGTTATCTGCCGATACTCGTCCTCATAGCCCTCGCCGTCCTGTTCGCTCTGGGATCCGTTGTTTTTTCATTCATTTTCGGACCCAAAAAGCCCAGCGCGGTCAAGCTGGCTCCCTACGAGTGTGGGATGCCGCTCTTCGGAACGGCGCGCGAGCGTTTTTCCGTCAAGTTCTACATTGTCGCCATGTTGTTTATTCTGTTCGACATTGAAGCGGTATTTCTCTATCCCTGGGCGGTGGTGTTTAAGCGGCTGGGCATGTTCGGCTTTATCGAAATGGGTGTTTTTATCCTGATTTTGCTGGTGGGTTACGTTTACGTCTGGAAAAAAGGAGCGCTGGAATGGGAGTGAATCAGCAGGAGATTGCGCCGTCCCTGGCGGAACACAACAATGTGCTGGGCAACAATATCCTGACCGCGTCTCTCGATAAGCTGGTGAACTGGTCGCGGTCACGGTCGCTGTGGCCGATGACCTTCGGTCTGGCCTGCTGTGCCATTGAGATGATGGCGGCCGGCGCGGCCCGTTTCGACCTTGACCGGCTGGGGGTTCTGTTTCGGGCGTCACCCCGCCAGGCTGATGTCATCATTATTGCCGGTACCGTGACCCACAAGATGATGCCGGTTATCCGTACTGTCTACGAGCAGATGCCCGAGCCCAAATATGTCATTGCCATGGGGGCCTGCGCCTCATCTGGCGGCGTGTTCGATACCTACAGCGTGCTGCAGGGCATTGATCAGGAGCTGCCGGTGGATGTCTATGTGCCCGGTTGTCCGCCGCGGCCCGAAGGACTGCTGTATGGTCTGATCAAGCTGCAGGAAAAGATCATGCGGGAACGGAACAGTTTCGGTGCCGCCATTGGCGCCGGCCAGGTCATTCGCGGATAGAGATTCATTCTTGAAACGCACCGCCTGGCGGTTGCGGATGAGGGTAAGGGACTATGAGTCAAGCTGTCGTTGCAAAGCTGAAGGAAGCCTTCCCGGCTGCGGTCGGGTCGGTGCGGGAGCATCGCGGCGAGTGGACGGTGGTTGTCGACCGCGCGCAGGTTGTTGCTGTTTGCCGTTATCTTAAGGAACAGGCTGGTTACAATTTCCTTTGTGACCTCTGTGGTGTGGACTATCTCGGTCGCCAGCCGCGTTTCGAGGTGGTCTACAATCTTTACAACATTGCCACCAAAGAGCGGCTGCGCCTGAAGGTTCAGGTGCCCGAGGCGGACGCCTGCGTTGAAACCGTGTCGGGGGTCTGGAGTACGGCCAACTGGCATGAGCGGGAGTGCTGGGACCTGCTTGGTATTCGCTTTGCCAGCCACCCGGATTTGCGGCGTATTCTGATGCCGGACAACTGGCAGGGCCACCCCCTGCGTAAGGACTACCCGCTGCAGGGGCCCGGTCGTGAGCCTTACCAGGGACGTCTTTCCTGATTGATCACTGCCGGGCACTTCAACTGACGAGGCTTTCCTATGGCTAAAAAAGATATCATGACAATCAATATGGGCCCTCAGCACCCCTCGACCCACGGGGTGTTGCAGCTGGTCCTAGAGCTTGATGGCGAAACCGTTGTCGATGCGGTGCCGCACATTGGTTTTTTGCATCGCGGGGTAGAGAAGCTGGCGGAGAATCGCAGCTACCACCGGGCATTGCCGCTGACCGATCGGCTCGACTATCTGGCGCCAATGAGTAACAACCTGGGCTATGTGCTGGCTGTGGAGAAGCTGCTGGGCATCACGGACCTGATCCCTGAGCGTGCCAAGGTGGTGCGGGTCATGATGGCGGAGCTGACCCGCATCAAGAGTCACCTGGTCTGGCTGGCGACTCACGCGCTTGATATCGGCGCCATGACGGTATTTCTCTACTGCTTCCGTGAGCGCGAAGCCATCATGGATATGTACGAGAAGCTGTCCGGTGCCCGCATGACATCCAACTATTTCCGTGTTGGTGGTCTGTCGCAGGATCTGCCCGAGGGCTTCGAGGCCGATGTGCGGACCTTTATTGATGCCATGCCAGGTCATATTGAAACCTATGAAGGCTTGCTGACTGGCAACAAGATCTGGCAGAAGCGTACGATCGGTGTGGCGACGATCGATGCTGCTGCCGCTATTGATGTCGGCTTGAGCGGGCCCGCCCTGCGCGCTAGTGGCGTCGATTGGGATCTGCGGCGCGACAACCCCTACAGTGGCTATGAGGATTATGAATTCAAGGTTGTGACCCGCAGTGGTGGTGACACCTTCGATCGCTACAAGGTGCGGCTCGACGAAATGCGCGAATCCTGCAAGATCATTCGCCAGGCCCTTGATAAGCTTAAGCCCGGCCCCATTTTGGCCGATGCGCCGGGTGTCTGTTTGCCGGCAAAGAAGGATGTGGTCAGCAGTATTGAGGGGCTGATTCATCACTTCAAGCTGATCACTGACGGCTTCAAGCCCGAGGCGGGCGAGGTCTACCAGGGAATCGAGGCCCCCAAGGGGGAACTTGGCTACTATCTGGTTTCCGATGGTTCAGCTCAACCCTACCGCATGAAGATCCGGCCACCATCGTTTGTGAATCTGCAGGCCCTGCCCCAGATGGTCCGGGGCGCGCTGTTGGCTGATGTTATTGCCGCCATCGGAACCCTGGACATCGTTCTGGGTGAAATCGACCGTTGATCGTTTCCGTCGGTGCGGCCTGCTGGCCTGGCGGTGGAATAAACCGATAGAGAAAGAGGAAGATCATGCCTGAGATGCTTAGCCTCTCGAACGACCCCCTCCTGTTTGTCGCGGTGATGCTGGCCAAGATTCTGGCGGTGTTCGTCGTCGTCATCCTGATCGTGGCTTACGCTACCTACGCCGAGCGCAAGATCATTGGCCACATGCAGACGCGTCTTGGCCCGACCATGACCGGGCCGCTGGGGCTGTTGCAGCCGATTGCCGATGGATTGAAGCTGTTTTTCAAGGAGGACATCATCCCGGCTCAGGCCAGCAAGGTGGCCTTTGTGCTGGCGCCGATGATGATTCTGGTGCCAGCTTTCATCACCATCGCGGTGGTGCCTTTTGGTGGTGATATCGAGGTTGGTGGCTATCGTGTTCCGCTGCAGATAGCTGATCTGAATGTCGGTATCCTCTATGTTCTGGCCATGGCCGGCCTGGGGGTCTATGGCATTGTTCTGGCTGGTTGGGCCTCCAATAACAAGTATTCCCTTCTTGGTGGCGTGCGTTCCGCTGCGCAGATGATCTCCTATGAACTCGCGGCAGGCCTCTCGATCATCGCTGTGTTCATGCTGGCAGAAACCCTGAGCCTGCGCGGTATCGTTGCAGCCCAGTCCGGTTCGGTAATGAACTGGTACATTTTTTCACAGCCGCTGGCCTTCGTGTTGTTTGTGATTACCTCCATGGCTGAGGTCAACCGGACGCCCTTTGACTTGCCGGAAGCAGAAACCGAACTGGTTTCAGGTTTTTGCACCGAATATTCGTCGATGAAGTACGCCCTGTTCTTCATGGCTGAATATGCCAACATGGTGGTCGTATCGGCTATCGCATCCACACTGTTTCTGGGTGGTCCGGCCGGCCCGTTTCCCGGTGCCGTCAATCTGCTGCTGAAGGTGTTCGGATTCATGTTCTTCTTTATCTGGGTCCGGGCCACGATGCCGCGAGTGAAATATAACCAGTTGATGTTCATGGGCTGGAAGGTGTTTCTGCCGCTGGCGCTGCTGAACATTGTCGTGACCGGAATCGTGCTGGTGCTCTAGTCGCTGGCCAACATCGATACAAAGGAACAACCCATGATCAAAGAATTTATCCAGGGCCTGAGCATCACCGCCAAGCATCTTTTGCCGGGTCATTCCACGACGGTCGAATATCCCAAGGTCAAGTTGCAGCCGTCAGAACGCTTCCGTGGCCTGCATCGGTTGGTGCCAGCGCATAACCGCGAGAAATGTGTCGCCTGCTACCTGTGTCCGACCGTCTGTCCGGCCAAATGTATTACGGTAGAAGCGGCTGAGGACGAAAACGGCCTGAAATATCCGACGGTCTACCAGATTGACATGCTGCGTTGCATTTTCTGTGGCTACTGTGTTGAAGCCTGTCCTGTTGAAGCCATCGAAATGACAGGAGAGTATGAGCTGGCCAATTACACGCGGGAAGATTTCTGTTTCAGCAAAGATCGCCTGCTTAAATAAACGGTAGAGGAGCCTTACTCATGGATCTGTTGCAGCAGCTGTTTTTTTATCTGGTTGCGCTGGTGACTCTGGTTTCCGGCTTTCTGGTCATTCGGTGCAAAAACCCCATCAATAGCGCCATATCCCTTGTGATGACCTTTTTCTGCCTGGCGGTGTTTTATGTGATGCTGCATGCGCCCTTCATGGCGGCGGTACAGATCATGGTTTACGCCGGTGCCATCATGGTGCTGATCATGTTTGTTATTATGCTGCTCAATCTGGGCTCTGAAGTGGTGGGACGATACCGCCACGCGGTGACGGGAGCACTGGTGGCGGGTGGATTGCTGTTGCTGCAACTGCTGATTCTGGTCAAGCAGGGCGGTGTCAGTCCTACGGGCGGTACCATCAACGCCCAGACGGTCGAAGCGGTCGGCCATACCGAGTTGATTGGTTTTGCCATGTTCACCGATTTTCTGTTGCCGTTTGAAATCGCATCCATTCTGTTGCTGGTGGCCATTGTCGGTGCAGTGGTGCTGGCCAAGCGGGAGGTCTAGGGGGCGTTTATGATTACCGTTTATCACTATCTGGTGCTCAGCGCCATCCTGTTCAGCCTGGGTGTCATCGGTGTGCTGACCAGGCGTAATGCCATCGTGCTGTTCATGTGCGTTGAACTGATGCTCAATGCTGTCAATCTGTCCTTCATCGCCCTGTCAAGCCATCTGGGCAACATGGATGGCCAGGTGTTCGTCTTTTTCATTATGACGGTGGCTGCTGCCGAGGCGGCGGTTGGCCTGGCACTGATGATCGCCTTTTACCGCAACCGCGAGTCCATTGATGTCGAGGACTTCAGCCTGTTGAAATGGTAGTTTGTCGGGGTTGCGCCGGGTATCCAGACTCGCCTAGAGGAGAGATAGATGTACGATAAATTATGGCTCATCCCGCTGTTTCCCTTTCTGGGATTTCTGATCAACGGGCTGCTTGGCAGAAAAATCAAGAATGAAAAAGTCATTGGTGCCATTGGTACCCTTGCCATCTTTGCTTCCTTCCTGCTGTCGTGCCGTTATTTCCTGCAATTACTGGCCGATGAGGTCAAGGTGCACGAGGTTGTTGTCGCCAGTTGGATGTCGGTGGGCAGCCTGCAGGTGGACTGGGGTTTCCTGTTCGATCCCCTGTCGGCCCTGATGATGCTCAATGTCACCGGCTTGGCGACGCTGATTCACCTGTATTCCATTGGTTACATGCATGGTGAGGATGGCTATCCGCGTTATTTTTCCTACCTGAACCTGTTCACCTTCGCCATGTTGATGCTGGTGATGGGCAACAACGCCCTGGTGCTGTTTGTTGGCTGGGAGGGCGTCGGTCTGTGTTCATACCTGCTGATCGGTTATTATTACGAGAAGAAAAGCGCCAGCGATGCCGGGAAAAAGGCCTTTGTCGTTAACCGGATCGGCGATTTCGGTTTTCTGCTGGGTCTGTTTCTGCTGTTCTGGTCTCTTGGCTCCAAGGGGGTTTGGACTATTCGGTTCACGGAAATCGCCGCCAATGCTCATCTGTTGGAACAGGGTGGTCTGGTTGTGACGCTGGTGACCCTGTGTTTCTTTCTTGGTGCCACCGGCAAGTCCGCCCAGATTCCGCTGTATACTTGGTTGCCAGACGCCATGGAAGGTCCGACGCCGGTTTCGGCCCTGATTCATGCCGCCACCATGGTGACCGCTGGGGTCTATATGATTGGCCGGATGAATGGCCTTTATGCCCTGGCACCTGAAACCATGCTGGTCGTCGCCATTGTTGGTGGCGCTACGGCCCTGTTTGCCGCCACCATCGGCCTGGCCCAGAATGATATCAAACGGGTTCTGGCGTACTCCACGGTATCGCAGCTTGGCTATATGTTTTTGGCCATGGGGGTCGGCGCCTTCACTGCCGGCATTTTCCATCTGCTGACCCACGCTTTCTTCAAGGCCTGTCTGTTCTTGGGCTCCGGCTCAGTGATCCACGCTATGCACCATGCCTATCACCATGCTCACTTGCATGATGATCCGCAGGATATGCGCAACATGGGTGGTTTGCGCAAGAAAATGCCGATCACCTTTGTGACCTTTCTGTTGTCGACTTTGGCCATTGCCGGCATCCCGTTCTTTTCCGGCTTTTTCTCCAAGGATGAGATTCTCTGGTGGGCTTTTGCGTCAACCCGTGGCCACTGGGGTCTGTGGCTGATGGGGGCCATCGCCGCCGGGATGACCGCCTTCTATATGTTCCGCCTGGTTTTTATGACCTTCTTTGGCGAGCAGAAGACGGACGCCCGTGCCAAGGATCATATCCCTGAGTCGCCGCTGGTGATCACTCTGCCGCTGATGATTCTGGCCCTGCTGGCCACCTTCGGCGGTCTGATCGGGATTCCTCATGTGTTGGGCAATTTGCTGGGTCATCTGCCCAACAAGATTGAGGCCTTTCTCTCGCCGGTGTTTGGTCATACCCAGCATCTGCACCATCTGCATGCCCATGGCAGTGCCAGCGCGGAGTTCGGTCTGATGGGCCTGTCTGTTGGTATCGCCCTGTGTGGCATCCTGCTGGCCTGGTTTCTTTACTGCCGCCGGCCGGAACTGCCGGGCCGCATTGCCGGGGCTTTTGCCGGGCTGCATCGGGCAATCTATAATAAATGGTATGTTGACGAATTGTATGACCTGCTGTTTGTCAATCCGACAAAGAATCTGGGTACGCGGCTGTGGACCTTCTTCGATGTCCGCATCGTCGATGGCCTCGTCAACGGCGTTGCCTGGCTGGTGCGTGGTGCGGGGCGAGTGTTGCGCCATACCCAGACTGGCTACACCCACAGCTATGCCATGGCCATGGTGATGGGTCTGGTGGCCATCATTGCCGTCTGCGTGTTCCACTGATTACAGCTGACAGCAGGATTTTCCATACAAGGAGCGATTCCAAATGTCTGAACATCTTTTAAGTCTGATGACATTTTTCCCGCTGCTGGGCATGTTGGTTGTGCTGATGCTGCCCAAAGGCCAGGACGGTCTGCTCAAGACCGTGACCCTGGTGGTAACGTTGATCACCTTCGTGATCAGCCTGCCGCTGGCGCTGGATCCGGTGTTCAAGACCTCCGCCGCCATGCACTACACCGAGTTTGTGCGCTGGATCAGTGTCGGGGACTATTTCCGGATGAACTACAGCATCGGTGTCGATGGTATCAGCCTGTGGCTGGTTATTCTTACCACCTTCATCATGCCCATCGCGGTGTTGTCGACTTGGCAGGCAATCAAAAAGAATGTCAAGGGCTACATGGCACTGCTGCTCCTGCTCGAAACAGCTATGCTTGGAGCCTTTATCTCGCTCGATCTGTTCCTGTTTTACATCTTCTGGGAGCTGATGCTGATACCGATGTATTTCCTGATCGGTATCTGGGGCGGGGCCAACCGCATCTACGCCGCGGTCAAGTTCTTCATCTATACAGCTGTTGGTTCTTTGCTGATGCTGGTGGCGATTATCTTCCTGTACTACCACGCCATCGGAACCGGTGTGTGCGTGGATGGTTTCAGCATTGCTGATTTTTATCGTCTTGGCATTGATCCGGCGCTGCAGAAATGGCTGTTCCTGGCCTTTGCCTTCAGTTTCGCCATCAAGGTGCCCATGTTTCCGGTACATACCTGGTTGCCGGATGCTCACACCGAAGCTCCGACGGCTGGTTCGGTGATTCTGGCCGCCGTGATGCTGAAAATGGGGACCTACGGTTATCTGCGTTTTGCCATGCCGCTGTTCCCGGATGCCCTGCAGCAGTTTCTGCCAATGTTGGCATTGCTGAGCGTGATCGGCATTATCTATGGTGCCCTGGTGGCGATGATGCAGAAGGATGTCAAGAAGCTGGTGGCTTATTCTTCCGTGTCACACCTGGGTTTTGTCATGCTTGGCCTGTTCGCTCTCAATACCATCGGAATTAATGGTGCCATACTGCAGATGATCAACCATGGCATCTCGACCGGGGCCCTGTTCCTTATCGTCGGATTCATCTATGAGCGCCGTCATACCCGTTTGATCAGTGATTTTGGCGGGCTGTCGAAACAGATGCCTGTTTTTGCCACGATCTTCATGATCGTCACGCTGTCCTCTATCGGCCTGCCAGCCACGAACGGTTTCGTGGGAGAGTTTCTGATTTTGATGGGTGCCTTTGAGAGCGATCTGCGCTGGTTTGCGGTCTTCGCCACATCAGGTGTCATTCTGGCCGCTGTTTATATGCTGTGGATGTTCCAGCGGGTGATGTATGGCAAACTTGATAAGCCGGAAAACCAGGTACTGAAGGATCTGTCCGTGCGTGAACTCTGTGTCATCCTGCCGCTGGTGGTCTGCGTGTTCTGGATTGGTGTGGCGCCCAACACCTTCCTTGAAAAGATGACGCCGGCAGTCAATCAGCTGATCGAGCAGGTGACCGGAGAAGCGGTGGCGGCTGTTCCAGAGGTCGTCTTGCCATCTGCCGCGCCGGAGCAGGCCCAGCAGCATTGATGGCGGCTGAGTCAAGGATCACGAACCTGTTCAACCGCTTCTAAAGGAGCAATTCATGGAAAATCTGGTGCAAACGGCAATGCAGAATGTCAATTTTGCTGCCATTATGCCTTCACTGGTGCTGGCTTGCAGTGCAATGGCATTGCTGCTGCTCAACGCCTTCATGAAACGGGGAGCGACCGCGCTGCCTTGCTGGCTGAGTTTGCTGGCACTGGCCGCGACAGCCTGGATCAGTATCAAGGGCTGGAATGCGGCCCAATTCGGTTTTGCTGGCCATGCTGCGCTGGATAACTACGCCATCTTCTTCAATCTGGTGTTTGTCCTGGCCGCCGCCATGACCATTTTGATGTCGGATTCCTACCTCCATCGGGAGGGTTATCCGGTGGGTGAGTATTACCCCTTGGTTCTGTTCAGCACCGTAGGCGCGATGCTGATGGCCTCGGGTACCGACCTGATGACCATTTTCCTTGGCCTTGAGGTTCTGTCGGTGTCGCTTTATGTGCTGGCCGGGTTTTTCCGCGGCCAGTTGCGCTCCAACGAGGCGGGCCTGAAATACTTTTTGTTGGGGGCTTTTTCGACGGGTTTTCTGCTGTATGGCATGGCGCTGATCTATGGCGTTACTGGCACGACCAACGTGGCTGATATTGGCGTGTTTTTCTCTCATCATCGCACCGAATTGTCCAATCCGCTGGCTGTTGGTGGCATGTTGCTGATGGCGACCGGCTTTCTGTTCAAGATAGCCATTGCGCCGTTTCACATGTGGACGCCAGACGTTTATGAGGGCTCACCGACTCCCATTACCGCCTTTATGAGCGCCGGCCCCAAGGCTGCTGCATTTGCTGCCTTCATGCGCGTTTTTCTGGTGGGACTCGGTACCATGCAGGATTCCTGGGTTGGCATGCTGTGGGTGTTGGCGGTACTGACCATGGTGATGGGGAACTTCGTGGCCATCAGTCAGACCAACCTCAAGCGCATGCTGGCTTATTCGTCTGTGGCCCATGCCGGATATGCTCTGGTGGGTTTGGTGGCTGCCAATGAGATCGGCGTTTCGGCGGTGCTGTTCTACATGCTGGCCTATGCCTTTATGAATATTGGCGCCTTTGCCGTGCTGGTGCTGGCTGGCAAGCAGGGCGAGGAGAATCTGACCCTGCAGGGATTTGCCGGTTTTGGCTACAAACGGCCGGTGCTGGCGGTATTGCTGACCATTTGCCTGTTCTCGTTGATGGGCATTCCGCCGTCGGCAGGATTCACCGGTAAATTCTACATCTTTGCCGGTGCGCTGAATGCCGGATATGTCTGGCTGGCGATTCTGGGTGTGCTCAACTCGGCGGTTTCCTTGTATTACTACCTGCGGGTCATGGTATACATGTACTTCCGTGAGCCCGAGGAGGACTTCTCCTGGGTACAACTCAAGCCCGGGGCAACACTCTGTCTCGTGCTGTCGGTGATCGGGGTGCTTTTTCTCGGCATAGTGCCCAGTGGCGTCATGGCCCTGGCCCGTCAGGCCCTGTTTTAACCGCGCACAGCAGCCTGTTACACCAAACCCCGGCTAATCACCGGGGTTTTTTTATGTTTTCGGATCTACGTCAAACCCTCCAGACTCTGTGTGCAGTGGACGAGCCCCTGGTGCGCCAGACCCGGCCGGTTAGCGGTTATTTGCAGGTTGCGGCGCAGGTACGTCAGCTGCATTTGCAAGCCCGCGCAGCGGGTCGCCGGGTTCCGTTGCTGCTGTTTGAACAGGTGGATGACAGCCCGGCTGAGATCCTTTTTAATTTACTGGCCGACGAAGAACGGCTAATGCGTCTGTGTCGCAGGCCATCTGGCCAGCTGCTGGCGGACAATCTCCGCGCCAGCGGCCAAAGCTGGCAGGCCTTCTCGCGTGACCTGGCAACGCGGCCACTGGAAACGGCCAGCGGCTGTTCGGCTGCATTGGCTGGCTACAGCAGCGCGACCAGCCTTGCAGTTCTGCCGCAGTTGCACTACTGGCCACAGGATAGCGGTCCCTATTTGTCTCTGGCGTGCCTTTACTGCCCGCTGGCGCCCCATGATGACCAGCTCAACGGTGGCGTTTACCGGTTGCGCCAGCTTGATGATCAACATCTGAGTCTGCATCTTAATCCCGGCAGTCAGACCGCCCGCTGTCTTGAGCGTTATAACCGTGCTGGTCAGCCCATGCCTGTTACCATCTGTTGGGGGACCGCCCCGGCCCAGTTGCTGGCAGCGGTTTTTCCGCTGGCCGAAGGTGGTGGTACGCTCGCTCTGGCACAGTGGCTGACGGGGGCAGCGCCGCGCCTGCTTAAACTGCCCGGTGGTATGCGTGTGCCGGCCGATTCTGAAGTGATTATCAGTGGCTGGGTTGACGGCCGCCGACACATCGATGAAGGCCGGTTCGCCAATCACAGCGGCTTCTATGTGGCTGGCGGCTCCTGTCCGCTGATTACCATTGATCAGGTTTGGCTGCGTCCACGCCCCTTGCTGCCGGCAACATTGGTCGGGCCGCCACCAACGGAAAATCAGCATCTGGGACGTTTTCTCTGGCGCCATCTCGGCGTTTTGCTGGCCAATGAGCTGCCCTTTGTTTGTCAGCTGGATTGCCCGGCTGAACTGGCATTTCATGCAGCCGTGGTGGTACAGGTGAGAGCGCCAGGAAAGCCGCGCCAATGGCATGAGATGAAGCAGCAACTGTTGCAGCATCCTCTGTTGCAGCGTGCCCGCATTCTGGTGCTGGTGGGGGAGGAAACCGCCTGCGAACGACCAACGGAGGTGCTCTGGCGCCTGGCGCAGCAGCTGCCGACGGCGGTGCAATCGCAGGCTGGTCGTCTGTTGTGCGATGCGGTGGCCTGGCGCTATCAGGGTCGATGTCTGGTCTGTGACAGTGAACTACTTTGCCATGAGACGGGCATGGCCGGGGCGGGGCGATGAATCTGCTGTTGTTGCAGGAGGAGGATTTGTGCGGCGCTGACCGGGCCTGTATCGGCGGCCGTCGGTTGCAGCATCTGCGTCAGGTGCTCGGCAGCCAGACCGGAGATTGCCTGCGGGTCGGTCTGTTGAATGGCCCGTTGGGTGAGGGCCTGATTGAGCAGCTGGATGCCCGGCAGGCCGTTTTATCCCTGCGTTGGTCTGGTCAGCCGCCGGACGAGCTGCCAGTTCGGTTGGTACTGGCCCTGCCTCGGCCCAAGGTGCTGGGGCGGGTGTTGCAGAGTGTGGCCGCTCTGGGGGTCAAACAGCTGGTCCTGGTCAATAGCTGGCGGGTGGATAAAAGTTACTGGAGCAGCCCGCTGCTGCAGCCCGCTGCCCTGCGCCAGCAGTTACTGCTGGGGCTGGAGCAGGGAGTGGATACCCGTCTGCCGCAGATTCTGCTGCGGTCACGCTTTAAGCCCTTTGTCGAGGATGAGCTGCACGACTGGTGTGGCGCGGGGACAAGGCTGGTGGCTCATCCGGCGGCCGCAGCGCCCTGTCCGGCAGCGCAGAACGGCTTTCTGACCCTGGCCATCGGGCCAGAAGGTGGTTTTATTCCCTACGAGATCGAAGCCCTGCAGGCGCAGGGTTTCACGGCGGTACATCTGGGCCGGCGGATTCTGCGGGTAGAAACCGCTGTCGCCTTTTTGTTGGGTCGCCTCAGCCCCGGGTAAACCAGTGAAGCCGCTGCTGCGCGATCCAGCTGGCGCGAGCGGCAGGAGCCTGCTGAGCCAGCTGGTCTGGGCTGATGCCCAGTTCAAGCAGTGACAGCTGGGCGCACTGCAGGGCACGGGGCCAGTCGGCCGGCAGCGCGCTATCGGGCTTGTCGGCCAGGGCAATGGCGGGCAGCAGCGCGGTGACATCGGCCTTGAGGGCCTGGTGAGCCAGCTGCAGGCGTGCGTCAGCAGTCAACTGTGGCCAGCGGTTAAAGGCGCTGTGCAGCTGGCTGATGGCGGCCAGGGCCTGGCCCCAGCGGCGTGGCAGGCGTAGCTGTCGAACCAGGTGATGAGCCAGTGACACGCCGGCCTGGTGGTGACCTGTGTGGCGGGGCAAGTCGGTGGCTGGTGTGGCCAGCTTGCCGAGGTCGTGGAAAAAAGCGCAGAAGCGCCACAGGGGGTCGCTATGGGTGCCGGCACAACGGCGCAAGACCAGCACCGCATGGCGAAGCAGGCTGCCTTCGGGATGGTTCTCGGGTGGCCCGGCCGGAATCCGGTCGAAGCGCCACAGCTGCGGCAGCCAGTGACGGCCAAGATTGAACTGGAGCATCAGCAGAAAAAAACGTTCAGGATGTGGTGTGGCCAGGGCCTTGACCAGCTCACGGCTGAAGCGCTCGACGGCGATGGGCTGCAGCGCTTGCTGCCAGTCGTGCAGACGCGCGGCGCGACCACAGTCGCGATGCAGTTGCCAGCCGGCAGCGGCAAAGCGCAGGGCGCGGAACAGGCGCAGGGGGTCAGCGCTAAAGCTGTTGGCGCTGCAGGGGCGCAACAGCCGGCAGGCCAGATCCTGCCGGCCGGTCAGCGGGTCGATGAGCTGGCCCGTCAGATCCAGGGCCAGGGCATTGATGGTGAAATCGCGCCGGGCCAGATCCGCTGTCACGCTTGCCTGATCCAGTTGCGGCAGGGGACTGATTTCGATGGCGCCGAACGGCGGCAGATAACGGAACCAGATGGGAGCCGTGGTTTTGCCCTGTACCAGGGAGAATCCCAGCTGGCGCAGTCGCTCACCGGGCAGGTCGGTCAACAGATCGGTATCGGCGGCGGATCGCCCCAGCAGCAGATCACGCACACTGCCACCAACCAGCAGCAGGTGTGGCTGATCGGCAGCACTGAACAGTTGTCGCAGGGCCCGCAGTGGTGGACTGTCGGCCAGAGCGGTAGCCGGATTCATGGCTTTTGCCACAGGCCGCGCCTGTGGCGGCGAGCCTGTTCCTCCAGCTGCAGGAACTCGGTCTTGCGGGCGAAGGCGAAGCGGCGGTAGACCCGCGCCCGACCCTCGCGCAGTAGCTGGGCGTTGAGCAATGTGCCATTGTCCAGCCAGACATAGGCCAGCAAACGGCCATAGCGGTCATAGGACGGGTTTTCCACTTCCAGCCGCACCTGGCGTCCCTTGACCTGACGAATCAGCTGGCGGCGATTGTCCTCCGCCACCTGCCGCAGCCTGGCCGGCGATCCGCTGCCCAGTTGCAGGAAGGCCCGGTCGCGCCCTTTGCCGTTGTGCTCCGGCGCATCAATGCCTACCAGTCGTACCTTGCCGATGCCGGCCACCTTGAGACTGTCACCATCATAAATCCAGCTTACCCGCCCGATCAGCGGATCATTGGCCAATGCCTGGGTGCGAAGCGGCAGCAGCCCGGCCAGCAGCAGGCCGATCAGGATCAGCAGCGCGATCGGCCGGCGCGGAAGGCGCTTGGCGCGGTCTTTTCGGTAGGCAAGAACGCAGCGCATCAGCCGTCGTAGATGCCGGTGGAAAGGTAGCGTTCGGCGTTGTCACACAGAATGGTAACGACCTGGGCCCGGGTCGGCAACGCTGCGGCAACGCGGGCCGCTGCCCAGACATTGGCGCCGGCGGAAATGCCGCAGGGGATACCACTGCGGGTCAACGCGACACAGGTGGCGATGGCGTCAGCGTCGGTGACGGGGACAATCCGGTCGATCAGTTGAGTATCCAGCAGCGGTGGCACGAAGCCGGCACCGATGCCCTGAATGCGATGAGGTGCCGCCGGCTGGCCCGACAGAACAGCGCTGGCTGCCGGCTCCACCGCGACCAGCTGCACGGCAGGCAGGCGCGAGCGCAGGTGACGGCCGACGCCCGTGAGGGTGCCGCCGGTGCCGACACCGGCGACAAAGGCGTCGATGGCGCCGTCGAGGGCGGCGTACAGTTCCGGTCCCGTGGTGGTTTCGTGGCTGGCCGGGTTGGCGATATTGTTGAATTGATCGAGCATCAGATGGCCCGGCTGCCGAACCAGCTGCCGGGCCAGGTGGATGGCGCCAGTCATACCCTCGGCCGCCGCCGTCAGGCGCAGCTGGGCACCATAGGCCTGCAGCAGGCGCCGCCGTTCCAGACTCATGCTTTCGGGCATGGTCAGAATCAGAGGGTAGCCGCGCGCAGCGCACACCAGCGCCAGACCGATGCCGGTATTGCCGCTGGTCGGTTCCACCAGGGTCATGCCGGGTTGCAACTGACCACCCCGTTCAGCTGCTGTGATCATGGCCAGGGCGATGCGATCCTTGACGCTGCCACCGGGATTGGCGCTTTCCAGCTTGCCCCACAGGCTGGCACCACCGGCAACCTCGAAACGGGCAAGACGGATCAGCGGGGTGCGGCCGATATGGTGCAGCAGATCTGGCAGACAGGCGGGATTCATGAGCGCTCCTTGGCTGGCTGGGGGGATGGCCGGCTGAGACTGCGGGCCAGATGGGCGGTAAACGGTCGCGCCAGCTGTAACTGGTAACCGCAGGAGGCCGGCAGGCGGGCACCAGTCTGGGGCAGTCGGCGGTCCGGAAACTGGCGGCAGATGTCCGGCCGGTTGGCATAATCGCCGCAGCGGCCATTGGGCTGCAGACAGCGACAGCAAAACAGCAGGCAGCCGCTGCCGTCGCGACCGCTGATCACAAAACGATCATATTCCGGCTGACGCCGCACCAGCGTGCGGAACTGGCGCCGGGAGCGTAACCAGCTACGCCCCTGCTGAATCTGGATCTGCTGGCAGCACTGGCCACACTGACGGCAGCCGCCGGTCAGCACGACACGGCGGCCGGCGCAGCGCCACCACAGCCACAGCCACAGACGCGCCAGCGGATTCATCTACAGCTGCAGGTGTTTGGCGACGAAGTCGATGTCCTTGTCACCGCGCCCGCTGAGATTGACCAGAATGCGCTGACCCGGCCGCTGGGGCGCCACCAGCAGGGCGTAGGCCAGGGCATGGGCACTCTCCAGCGCCGGAATGATCCCCTCGCAGCGTGCCAGCTGCTGAAAGGCGGCCAGACAGGCGTCATCGGTGATGCTTTCGTAGCGTACCCGGCCCAGATCCTTCAGGTAGGAGTGCTGCGGCCCGACACCGGGATAGTCCAGTCCCGAGGCAATGGAATAAACCGGCAGGGGCTCGCCCTGGGCGTCCTGCAGCAGATAACAGCGCATGCCGTGCAGCACGCCGGGGGTGCCACGGCTGAGGGTCGCGGCATGATCGGGCGTGTCAAGGCCGCGCCCGGCTGGCTCGACACCGACCATTTCGACCTCACTGTCTTCCAGAAAGGCGCTGAACAGACCGATGGCATTGCTGCCGCCACCGACACAGGCCACCAGCAGGTCGGGCAGGGCGCCGGTTTGCTGCTGGAATTGCTCGCGCGCCTCCTCGCCGACAATTCGCTGAAAATCGCGCACCATCTGTGGGAAGGGATGGGGCCCCACCACCGAGCCGATGGCGTAGAAGAAGTTTTGCGGATCACGCAGATATTCCTCGAAGGCACTGTCGACGGCATCCTTGAGGGTGCGGGTGCCGCGGCTGACCGGGATGACGCGGGCGCCCATCAGCTTCATGCGAGTGACGTTGGGTGCCTGCTTGGCCACGTCGATTTCGCCCATATGGATTTCACAGGGGATGCCGACCAGGGCACAGGCCGCCGCCAGCGCGACGCCGTGCTGACCGGCGCCAGTTTCGGCCAGCACCTTGGTTTTTGCCATGCTGCGGGCCAGCAGCGCCTCGCCCAGACAGTGGTTGATCTTGTGGGCGCCGGTATGGTTGAGATCCTCGCGCTTGAGGTAGATTTCGGCGCCGCCAGCCTGCTGACTGAGGCGGCGACAGAAATAGACCGGACTGGGCCGGCCGACGTAATGGCGTTGCAGGTCGCGCAGTTCCTCGATAAAGGCCGGTTCGGTGCGGATGCGCTGGTAGGCCTGGTCGATTGCGTCCATGATGGCCTTGAGCTGGGGCGGGATTTCCTGGCCGCCATAGGGGCCGAAGAAACCACGGGTATCTGGCAGGTTACGGAACATGGATCACTCCTTGAGGGCGGCCACCGGCGAACTGGCCGGCCGGCGGCGCTGTTCGCGTTGTTGCTGGTAGCGCGAGGGCTGATAGCTGTTGTAGGCCAGCCGGATGGCCAGCACCAGCAGGGCGCTGCCGACGCCGAGCAGGGCCGAATAGGGCGGCGGCGTGATCAGGGCGACGCGGATCAGCAGCGTGGCCACGGCGAAGCCGCTGTTGCGAAAGGCCACCCGGTAGCTGGAACCGTAGCGCATTGACAGCAGCATGATGAGAATATCGCAAAAAATCAGCAGGGTGTAGAGGGTTTCGAAGGTCTGGTTGGGAGCGCCGTGGAACAGGCTGTGCCACCAGTTCCAGGCAAAGATAGCGGCAAAGGCGACCATCATCAGCAAGGCAATGAGCTTTTTGGCGACGACGAAGGCGGCCGTGTCGCGCTCGTCGCTGTTGATCAGCACCTCCGGCACATTGCGGTAGTAGTAGCTCAGAATCACAAAGATCAGCAGCGCGCCCAGCGCCAGACTGGCGATGTTCAGCACCAGGCCGGAAATCTCGTCCCACATCACCGGCTCGTGCAGGGTCGAGACCTCCTTGAAAATGTTGCGCAGCATCACCAGCGAGAGGATCTCCACCTGCTTGCCGACGGAGATCGACACCGAATAGACCAGACTCAGCAGCAGACTGATCACCTCGAACACCAGCAGCACGGTGAAGACCAACTCGATGGCGGCCAGATGGTTGGTCGGCGTCAGCCGGATAATGGCGCTGGGCAGCAGCCCCCAACGCGCAAGCTCGATACCGGTCAGGCCGCCGAGAAACAGCAGGATCAGCAGGCTGCCGATACGACGCTGGCCGCCGGCCGCCTCGAAGCTGTGTTCAACCCGGTCGAACAGCCGGCTGATCTGGGTGCAAAGTGGATGCAGAACCATGAGATTTCCAGACAAACGGCCGGTTCCCAGGGGAACCGGCCGACAGTGAGGCCAAAAGCGGCGAATCTAGTGGCGCAGGACGCACAGCACCTGCTTGGGTTCCTTTTCCGGCGGCTGTTGCCGCTGTTGCGCGACAAACAGGCGCCAGGCTTCTTCCGGGCTGGTCGCCTCGACGAGTTCTTCGCCAATGGTATCGGCCTGCTGATAATGCACTTCAAACAGGGGCATCGCGGTTCTCCTGCGCTTATGCCTGGGGCCTGAAACCATCCGGCGTGAAGGTCTGGGTGGCGAAATAGTCCGCTACCGTTTCCGCCCGGCGGATCAGCTCCACACTGCCATCGCAGCGCAGCAGCAGCTCCTGTGGCCGCAGGCGGCCGTTGTACTGGAAGCCCATGGCGTGGCCGTGGGCACCGGAATCATGAATGACGAGCAGATCGCCCTCGTCAATCTTCGGCAGCGCCCGCTGCACGGCGAATTTGTCGTTGTTTTCACACAGCGAGCCGACCACGTCGTAAACCTGGTCACGTGGCGCCTCTTCCTTGCCGAGTACGTCGATATGGTGGTAGGCATCATAGAGCGCCGGCCGCATCAGCGACGACATGCAGGCATCGACCCCGACATAGTCGCGGTAGGTGTGTTTGAAGTTGATGGCCTGGGTCACCAGGCAGCCGTGGGGGCCGGTCATGAAACGGCCACTTTCCATGTACATGCGCGGCACAAAACCCTGCTCGGCCTTGAAGGCATCAAACTGGGCCGTAATTTCCTGTGCCATGGCGTTCATGTTGAGCGGTTGCTGCTCCGGTCGGTAGGGAATGCCGAAGCCACCGCCGATATTGACGAATTCGAGCTCGATGGCCAGTTCCTGCTTCAGCAGCTGCGCCAGGCTCAGCACCATGCGCGCTGTTTCCACCATGTAGGTGTAGTCGAGCTCGTTGGAGGCGACCATGGTGTGCAGGCCGAAGCGTTTGGCGCCGCGTTGTTGCGCCTTGCGGTAGGCCTCGACCACCTGCTCGTGGGTGATGCCGTATTTGGCTTCCACCGGATTGCCGATGATGATGTTGCCGGTGCGACGCGGTCCGGGGTTGTAGCGGAAGCAGATCAGTTTGGGGAAGTTGGGTACCTTGTCGATAAGTGAGATGTCGTCGAGATTGAGGATGCAGCCGCCATCGGCTTCGGCAAAGGCGAATTCCTCCTGGCTGGTATTGTTGGAGGTGAACATGATGTCCTCGGTGGTGGCGCCGAGTTCACGGCTCATGATCAGTTCGGGAATCGAACTGCAATCGAAGCCGAAGCCCATCTCTTTCATCAATTGCAGGATACGCTTGTTGGGCAGTGCCTTGACGGCGAAGTATTCGCGAAAACCCGCGATGCCGGCGAAGACCCGTTTCAGTTCTTCCCCGGTCTGGCGGATGCCCTGCTCGTCGTAGATGTGAAACGGCGTGCCGTAATGCGCGGCAATGGCAGGCAGGTGGGGGAACAGGCGGCGTTTAAAGTCGGCAGACATGGGCATAAGGACGATTCTCCTTTGGCAGGGCGGGGTTGAAGCCGGTAGCGGGTTTTCCGGGCCGGCCGGCGGCCGGCGCAATCCAAGCGCACATTGTAGAAAAAAGCCCCGCCCGGCTGCAACCGCTTATTTGCGGCGCTCAGCGGGCAGGGCGGTTCTGTAGAAAGACCCCGTCAGGCAAGGGGCAGGACGGGGACGGATCAGCGCGGCACCGGGAGAGGGGCTGGCCGCTCTGAGCCTGGAAGCGTCTGGCGGTTCAATCGGCCAGCTGGGTGGCGGCGAATTCCGCCGCCAGCATGATGTGGTAGCTCAGCGGCGAGGCGGTCAGTAGCGGATGGGTGGCGTATTGCATGGTGGCCAGATCCTCTGCCGTCAGGCGCGCTTGAATGGCTACGGCGATGACGTTGGCCATATCGGCGGTGGCCTCTCCGCCGCACACATGCCCGCCAATAATCACGCCGCTGTCACGCCGGAACAGCAACTTGACGCGGGTGTCGGGGATGCAGCCGGGCAGGCCGCCGGGATGACGGTTGGGTGCCACGGCTTCGCCGATGACCACATCAAGGCCTTCGGCAGCGGCGGCGCGACTGGTATAGCCGGCCGCGCCGATGCTGCGTTCACCGATCTTGGTGGCGAAGGCGCCGACAGCGCCCTTGCTGCGCCGGATGCCGCGGCCGTAGAGGTTGCTGGCGGCGATCATGCCCTCGGTGGCCGCCACCGAGGCCAGCCGGATGCAAGACGGTTCGTCCCGGAAGAAGGACGCTTTGCTGGCACAATCGCCGGCAGCATAGATATCCGGGTCGGCCGTCGCCATCTGATCGTTGACCGCCACGCCCAGCCGCACGTCGGCCTTAAGTCCCATTTGCTCGGCCAGTTCGATATTGGGCAGGGCGCCGATGCCGAGAATGACTAGATCAGCTGGCAATTCACGCCCGTCGGCCAAAGCGACAGTCCGTACCCGGCCCTGCCCATCATCGCCCAGCTGCTGAACCTGGCTGCTGGTATGCACCGCCACGCCGAGTTTGCGCAGCTCGTTTTCGGCTTCGGTACCGAATTCCTGCTCGCAGGCCAGCATCAGACAGGTGGGCAGCATCTCCACCAGTGCGATGCTGGTTTCAGCTGCCATTTCCTGCTGCAGGGTAGCGATCTGTTCGGCCATTTCCGCACCGATGAAACCCCCGCCGATGATCACCACATTGCGTGCCTGCTGCAGCGCGGTGAAGATCTTTTGCAGAAAGAAGGGATTCTTCGCCACGGTGAAGACGTTATCCAGCTCTACTCCCGGCAGAGGTGGCACCAACGGCTTGGAGCCGGTCGCCAGAATCAGTTTGTCGTACTGCAGGGTTTCGTGCTGGGCCAGGTGGACACTCTTGTCGGCGCGCTGCACCGTTTCAACCTGATCGGCGATGATCTCGATGCCCATGGCCAGCAGCTTGTCGTCGGGAATGATATTTTTCTCAACGGCTTTTAAGGTGCCGTAGATGTAGGGAATGCCGCAGGGAACCGGGGTTTTGCTGACGTTGCGGATCATGGTGACGCGTTTTTCCGGGTGACGTCGCTTGACCGTGGTGGCGGCCATGATGCCGGCTGCGGAACCACCGATGACGATCACATCACGCTTGTGCATGGCTGGGTTCTCCTTCCAGGGCGGTGGCCTGCAGTTGCTGACAGGCCGGACAGAGGGCGAAGATGTTGAGGCAGTGCGACGAGGCGACAAAGCCGTGCTGGCCGGCGATCTGGTGGCACAACCGGCAGACATCGTCCTTGTTGAAGCGCACCACCTTGCCGCATTCGACACAGACCAGATTATCGCTGGGGCAGCCTTCCGGGCAGGCGCCGTAGAGCGCCTCGGCGCCGTCAGGTGACAGCGGTGTTTTCTTGATCAGACCGTATTCCAGCAGCAGTTGCAGGGTGCGGTAGATGGTGGCCTTGGAGATTTTTTTACCCTGGTCCTTAAGGCGAAACAGCAGGGTGTCGACATCGAAGTGCTCGTCCATGGCCAGAATCTCGGCGTAGATGTCGCGCCGCTGAGCCGTAGCCTTGAGGCAGTGTTCCTCCAGAAGCTGTTCGAAAAGCTGTTGCGACATGGCGCCTCCACAGATGGACTGTCAATGAGACTGAGTCTCAATCGCTGGAAAATCTAGGCCGCCCGGTTTTGCCTGTCAAGGAGAAAAATGCTGGCGGGGCAGAGAATCGGCATCGGCTGAGTTGCTGTTGGCCGCCAGCAGCAGGGGCCAGCGGCGCTGCAATCGCCCGAGCCAGCCGGTCGCGTGTTGCTGCAGGGCGGCGCGCAGGCGGGGTCGGCCGGCCAGACAGACCAGCAGTGGCAGGTTGCCGAGCAGACGGTGACCCGTCCATTGCTGCTGATGCTGCAGCAGCTGCTGTTCGAGGCTGGCGGCGAACTGGCGCGGAGCGGCGGCGTAATGGGTGGGGAAGTCGACCAGACGACGGTCAAGGCTGGCCAGGAAGGTCTGTTTTTCGGCGCTGGAGAGACGGCTGAAATCCAGGGTGCAATAGTGCGGCTCGCGGGTGGCGTAGAGGGCGCGGCAGGCCAGCGGTCGCCGGGAATAATGGGCGCAGCGGCCGTCGGCGGCCAGAAAAGGACAGCTGCCGAGTTGCTGCCGCACCTGGGCCAGCAGCTGTTTATAGTCGCGCTGCTGGCGCGTCAGCGCCAGCAGGCGGCGGACGTAGCCGCGCAGTTGTCGCTGTTCGGTTTCGGTCAGGGCCTCGGCCAGCAGCAGGGCTTCGGCCCAGCTGGCCTGTACCTGCAGGCTGCAACAGCCGGCGCAGCCGGGATGGCAATACAGGCGGCTGCCCTGAGAGGCACATTCATTCCGCCACTGGCCGATAATGGCGTCGAGCAGCTGGTGGGCCGAGCGCGCCCGCGTTGTCAACGGAGGGTTCGGTGCCGGCATGGTCAGGCTGACCGCCGGTTGACCACGCGGTCGGCCTGTTTGAGAATCTCCAGCTCAACCGCGGCGATGCGCGAGGGCGAATGATGATTGCCGATGATGGCCGCCACCAGCGGAATCTTGCAGCTGGTGAATCCGCAATGCTGCAGGATGCGGCTGGCCACCGGTGGCCCCAGCTCCTCCTGGGTCTGGCCGTTATTGTAACCCAGGCGCTCCTCCGATGGCTTGATGCCGACATCGTGCAGCAAGGCACTGGCCAGCAGCACCTCGGCGTCGGCGCCGGGATGCTCGGTCAGCAGCTTTTCCGCTTCCTGCAAGACCTCGATGGCATGGCCGATGCGGCGATAATCCTGTTCAAAGAAATCGGCCAGTGCCTTGACCAGCTGGCCTTTACGTTCCTGGTAGGTCATGGGGGTATCCTTTCATGTCTGCCTTTGTCTGCGGGGAGACGGGAGATGCCTGGTCATTGCCGCAGTATAGCGCTGCTGGCAGCTGGCGGCAAACCGTCGCTGGCGGCTGTCCAGGCTGTGAGGAGAACAGTTTTTTTTGTTTTTTCTCTTCCTCTTGTGCTATAGAAGGAAGCGTTCGACTTAAACACTGTTTTAATTTGACCGGATATGGGTTGTCATGAAGAGATATGGTCGTCTCTCTCCGATATATACATGAAAACATATAAACAGATTTGATTGTGCTGCGGGCGTGGCAAAAGCGGGATAAGGTATAGGAAGACGGCGGGAAAACGGTGGCTGGCGATCCGGCTGGCCGGTGTGGGGGTCAAGGAGGCGGACATGCGATTTAAGGATCTGAAAATTGCAAACAAGGTTTATTTTCTCTTTGCACTGGCGGTTCCCGTCATGTGTGTGGTGTTCGGCGGGCTCTACTGGAAAACCAGCGAAAATCTGCTGCGCGAGCGCAGCGATAAAATCCGTTCACAGGTGGAAACCGCCAGCAGCATGGTGGAGCACTTTGTCGCCCGGGCCGCCAGTGGTGAGTTGACCGATGCGCAGGCTCGCCAGCAGGCCATTGCGGCGGTCAAGGCGTTGCGTTACGGCAGCAACGATTATTTCTGGATCAACGATGCCGGGCCACGCATGATCATGCATCCGTTCAAGCCCGATCTCGATGGCAAGGATCTCAGCGGCTTCGCTGATCCGGATGGT
Source organism: Desulfuromonas thiophila (assembly GCF_900101955.1). Classification (NCBI taxonomy): domain Bacteria; kingdom Pseudomonadati; phylum Thermodesulfobacteriota; class Desulfuromonadia; order Desulfuromonadales; family Desulfuromonadaceae; genus Desulfuromonas; species Desulfuromonas thiophila. The sequence continues at coordinate 245,151 of NZ_FNAQ01000001.1, forward strand.
GTCAAGCTGTTTGTCGAAATGGTCAACGTCACCCGCAGTGGCAGCGGTGATTTTGTCCATTACCGCTGGGCCAAGCCGGGCCATGACCAGCCGGTGGAGAAGGTTTCCTACGTCAAGCGCGTTGCCGCCTGGGACTGGATCATCGGCAGCGGCCTGTATATTGATGACGTTCGCAAGGAAACCCATACCATGCTGTATGGTGCCATTGGCATCGTCGGGTTCACCATTCTGATCTCAACCTTGATTGTGATCTGGTTTGCCCGTGGATTGTCCGGCCCCATTGCCCAGGTGGTGGAGATGTTGCAGGAGTTGGCCAAGGGCCATACCAGTTGCCGCCTTAATCTGGATCGCAAGGACGAGATCGGCGTGATGGCGCGGTCGCTGGATGCCTTTGCCGACAGTCTGGAACACGAGGTGGTCGATGCCCTGCAGAAGCTGGCGCAGGGCGATCTGACCTTCGATATTCATCCCAGTGACGAGGCCGACCAGATTCGCGGCGCCCTGCACACCATGGAGCAGGATCTCAACAAGATGATGTGCGAGATTCAGCTGGCCGGTGAACAGATCTCCGCTGGCGCCACCCAGGTGTCCGATGCCAGCCAGTCCCTGTCGCAGGGGGCAACGGAATCGGCCAGTTCGCTGCAGCAGATTGCCGCCTCCATGAGTGAGCTGGCCAATCGTACGGATCACAACGCCGATAACGCCCGGCAGGCGGCCAGCCTGTCCGGTGAAGCCAGCGAGGCGGCCAACCGTGGCAACGGCTCGATGGAGCAGATGGTCAGGGCCATGGCGGAAATCAATGCCGCCGGCCAGAATATCTCCAAGATCATCAAGGTCATCGACGAGATCGCCTTCCAGACCAACCTGCTGGCTCTTAATGCCGCTGTCGAGGCCGCTCGCGCCGGCCAGCACGGTAAGGGTTTCGCCGTGGTGGCTGAAGAGGTGCGCAATCTGGCGGCACGCAGCGCGAAGGCGGCCCGGGAAACGGCCGAGCTCATCGAGGGCTCGGTGCAGAAGGCCGAGAACGGTGCCCAGATCGCCGAACAGACGGCCGAAGCCCTGGGTGAAATTGTTAACCGTGTTACCAAGGTTTCCGATCTGATAGCCGAGATCTCCGCCGCCAGCAGTGAACAGGCCCACGGGATCGCCCAGATCAATGTCGGCATCGGTCAGATCGACGATGTTACGCAGCAGAATACTGCCAATGCCGAGCAGGGCGCGGCCTCGGCTGAGCAGCTGGCCTCCCAGGCCGCTCAGCTGCTGGCGCTGTTGCATCGTTTCAAGCTTAAGCAGGATTGCCACAAACGGCGCGGCCAGTCACCGGCTGCCGGTGCGCGTCGGCCGCAGGCGCCGGCCCGGATCGGCTGGTAGGCTGGCGCCGGGCGGTCTGGCATGGAGCACGGACGCCTTGCGCGCCGGTTGTGGCGGCGCCTGCAACATCGACCGCCGACCCGGCAGGATGCTGCCGGGCTGCGCAATATCCTCAATTCCATCGGCAACGGCGTAATCGCCACGGATTTGCAGCAGCGGGTCATCGGGCTGAATCCTGGCGCCGAGCAGCTGACCGGTTTTTCTCCCCAAGAGGCCATCGGCGCGGTGCTGCGGCAGATTTTCCCCCTGCGTCACGCTCTGAGTGGCCAGCGGTTGGAACTGCCGCTGGCACAGGTGGTGCGGGACGGTGCAGCCCTGGCATTGGAGGAACACTGTCAGTTGCAGGATCGCCAGGGTCGGTTGCGGGCCGTGGCGGGCACGCTGGCGCCGCTGCGCGATGCCGATGGTGTCCCCTGCGGGCTGGTACTGAGTTTTCATGACATCAGTGACGATTACCGCCTGCGCCAGCAGCTGCGCCAGAGTGAGCAGCGTTTCAAGGAGGTGGTCAACAGCCTCAACGACAACCTGATTCTGCTTGATCCCGAGCTCCGGGTGCAGTTGATGAACGCTGCAGCTCTGAACAGCTATGCCGTTGATCCCGAGCACTACCGGGGCCGCAAGTGCCATGAGCTGTTCTGGGACTGCCCCGATATCTGCGCCAACTGCCCGTCGCTGCGGGTGTTGCAAACGGGCCAGCCTGAGGGTGCCTTGCGCCAGTTGCCCGATGGCCGGGTGCTCGACCGAACCATCTACCCGGTGCGCGATGCCCTCGGGCGTATCTGTGGCACCGCCGTGGTGGCTTCCGACATTACCAAGCGTCACCGTGCCGAACAGGCCTTGGAGCACCAGGCTTATCACGATCAACTGACCGGCTTGCCCAACCGCCGTCTTTATCTCGACCGCCTTGAACAGGCGCTGATGCGGGCCCGTCGCCACCGCCAGATGCTGGCGGTGGTCATGCTGGATCTCAATCGTTTCAAGGATATTAACGACAGCCTTGGCCATGGCGCCGGCGATGCCCTGCTGGTGCTGGTGGCGGACCGGTTACGGCGTCAGCTGCGGGCCGAGGATACGGTGGCGCGCCTGGGCGGTGACGAATTTCTGGTGCTGCTGGAGGATTTTGCCTGTCTCGACGATCTGCTGGCTGTGCTCGACAAGGTGCGGCTGACCTTTGCTGCGCCCTTTGTTGTCGAGGGTCATGCCTTGCATCTGAGTGCCAGCATCGGGGTGGCGACTTGGCCGGAAGCCGGCGACAGTTGCGAGGAATTGATCAAGAATGCCGATCTGGCCATGTATCGCAGCAAGCGCGACGGCGGCCAGCAGCATTGCTTTTACAATGAGGAAATGGCCCGCCTGGCCCTGAGCCGCATTCGCTTGGAGGCCGACCTGCGCCGTGGGCTCAATCAGGACGAACTGACCGTTTATTTTCAGCCCAAGGTCGATCTGGTCACTGGCGCGCTGGTGTCTCTCGAAGCCCTGGCGCGCTGGTGCCATCCGCGCAAGGGGATGATCGCGCCGGCAGAATTCATTCCCGTGGCCGAGGCCTGCCATCTGATTGCCGAACTGGGTGAGCAGGTGTTGCGCAAGGCCTGTCACCAGGTGCAGCGTTGGCGCCTTGAAGGAATTTACTGCGGTCGGGTGGCGGTCAACGTGGCTGCCGCCCAGCTGCGTCATAACCGGTTGTGCGCCAGCGTCGCCGCAGCTCTGCAGGAAAGTGGCCTGCCACCAGGCTGCCTGTGTCTGGAAATTACCGAAACCTCCCTGATGCAGATCGACCATCAGGTGCTGCAAGAGTTGCAGACCCTGCGCGGTTGGGGTGTGACCCTGGCCATTGACGATTTCGGTACCGGTTATTCCTCCCTGGCCTATCTCAAGCGGCTGCCCATCACCACCCTGAAGCTGGACAAAAGCTTTGTCGATGATCTGCCAAGCGATGATAACAGCGTTGCCATTACCCGCGCGGTGATTGGCATGGCCCGGGCGCTGGGACTGCGGGTCGTGGCTGAAGGCGTGGAGAACGCGGCCCAGCGTGATTTTCTGCTCGAAGCCGGTGCCACCCAGGCACAGGGCTACCTGTGGGCGCGGCCGGCGCCGCGGCCGGATTTTGCCGCCTTCGCCATTCACTGTCGCTGCTGAGAGACCGGTTGCGCTGAAACAGCAACGCCCCTGCCGCAAGACAGGGGCGTTGTTTGATTTTAATGGGATTACGCCGGGCTGTGGGTCTGCTGGTCGCAGCCCGGCGCGCTGGGGTTATTTCTTCTGCTCAGCCTGCGGCTGGCTGGCGCGCAGGAACTTCAGGTAATCGGCCATTTCCTGCAGGTTCTTGGCCTGAGTCCAGCGACCGTCGGCGAAAACGCCGTAATCGACACCGCCCATGGCGGTTGCAAAGCGCACCGAGTTGCCAAAGAACAGCCACTGCTCAATCCACTTCATCTCGATGGCCTCGTCAAAAGGATTGGCCCCCTGCGGCAGCCCCTGGGCCAGGCCTTCCTGCCAGGCGCTGCTGAGGATCTTGGTGGCCTGCAGGGTCATGCTGTTGCTGGTTTCGATGGACCGGTCGAGACGGTCGAAGTGGCCATCGATCCACTGTTGGCTGTGGCAGCCGGCGCAGACCCGCTCCATGCGCCGCTGGCGTTCGGCCATTTCCTCGTTGCTGATCAGGAAGGCGCTGACCGGTTCGCCGGTCAGTTCCGTCGGCAGGTTCAGGCCACCCTTGTTGACGATGGCGGTGGTGTCGGCCTTGATCGGATGCGGGTGGGCATAGGGCAGACCGAAGATCCGCCAGGGCAGCCGGTCATTCATGCGGTGCGAACGTTTGGCCAGGGTTTCACCGTTTTCATCGACCAGTTCGCTGGCGTGGCAGGCGGCACAGGTCGGGGCGGTGAAGTCTTTGCCGACGGTCCAGGGCACGGCGCTGTAATTCCAGGATTTGTCCATCGACTTCTGAATGTTGCCGTGCACACTGACCTCGTACACCTTGTAGGCCGGCACATCCGGCCCTTTGTGACATTCGGCACAGGTGTAGGGTTTACGCGCCATTTCAATAGAGAACTGGTGGCGGGTATGGCACGAGGAGCAGGCGCCGGTGCTGCCATCGGGGTTGAGCCGGCCGACACCGGCGTTGGGCCAGTTGCTCAGAACCGGGAAGGTCATTTCCCCCATGGCGGTGTCGCGTGTTACCGTGCCGGTGACCTTCACATCGGTCCCATGACAGGCCAGGCAGGAGTCGGCGTTGCTGGTATCATCGGCCGGCAGATGATGAAAACCGCTGTCGGTGAACTCGGCCAACCCGTTGGTATTGTTAACCATCATGGCGTACACCGGGTTGTTCATGAGGTTGGCGTAGGCTTGCGCCATCAGGTTGTCAGCAAAGTCGGTTGTTTCGGTGGGATGACAGGTGGCACAGTCGGGCGGCGATACCACGCTGTGGATGGTAAAACCGTTATGCTCGAAGCTGTCCTGCGGATGGGCGGCACTGTTCATGCCGTGGCACTCGGCACAGCCGATTACAATATCAGCGAGTTCCGGCGCCACCTTGGCGACCGAGATGCGTCGTTGCTGGGCTGGTTTGGCCAGGCCCTCGGCCGGCGTCACCTGGGCATGACGGCTTTTTTGCCAGTCGGCTACGATGCCCGGCGTGATCAGGCTGTGGCAGTTGATACATTCCTGGGTGGCGTCACTGATACGCCCCTGGGATTGGGCGCTGGCACTGGCAGCCAACGCCAGTGTGCTCCACAGCAGAACGGCCAGAACAGCAGATCCTCGTTTCATGGTTGTACCCTCCCGTGTCATTAAAATTTCCGCCAGCGGGATGCCGACGGTTAACAAAGGGGAAGTATAACCGCTTCCAGATGCTTTTAAAGGTCGATTTTTGCGATTTTGCGCTCCGGGTGCCCAACGGGCCGCAGTGGCCGGTACTGACCCGGCCGATCTGAGGTGTTGTGCCAGGGGCGGGTTGGCTCCGATTTGGCCCTGGTGCGTCAGTCGCCACTGTCGATCTTGTGGCGCTTCTTGAATTGGCTCAGCCACTGCTGCAATTCTTTTTCCTCGTGTTCCAGCTCGAAGGCATTGATCAGGCCACGCTGCAGCGCAACGGCAACGGCGCGGTTGCGCGGGTTGAAGCCTTCGCCCACCTTTTCGGCGCTGAACTGTTCCTGGTCGATACAGAGTTTGTTGTACAGCGAGTTGAGCCGGCTCTGCACGCCACGGCGTGACAGGTAGCGGCGCTGGGCAATGAGGTTGTCGGTCAGGCCGAGGGAGATGTCGATGAGGGCCTCGAACTCAATGTCCGACAGGGCGGTTTGACTGTGGCCGGTACGACCCTGTACCTTGCGCACCTCCGGATCGATCCAGCACTGTTCATCCAGCAGCACGGTGGTGATGGCGGCGGCGATGCGCTCGCGCGTGTTGGATTTGAGGATGTAGCCGTAAACGGTTTCCGGCGGCACGATCTTCAGAAGGGCGCGCACATACATCTCGTCCTTGAACTGGCTCCAGAAAACGATGCGGGCCTGGGGTTTTTCGTCCCACAGGGCACGGGCGAAGTCGATGCCGTTGAGTTCGGGCATCTGGATATCGCTGATCACCAGCGGCTGGCGACTTTTGAGCGCCAGTTCCAGTGCTGTCTGACCATCGGCGGCGCGCTCAATCTGGAAACGCGCCATGTCGGAGCTGAGCAGCAGCTGTTCGAGAAACTCGAAATCCTTCGGATTGTCTTCGGCAATGATGACGGACAAATCGGGCATGGGCATCTCCGGGAAAGGGGCCGTCGCGCGGCTCAGGCGACAGGCGTGGTGGCCGTCAGCGGCAAATGGAGTTCAAAGCGGGTGCCACTGGAGAAGCGCGACGGTTTGAAGCTGTAGAGGGCACCGATCACTCGCGCCCGTTCTTCGATATTGTACAGGCCGCGGCCGCGTCGCTCGCTGTCCGGCGTGAAACCGCGACCATTGTCCTCCACCGCCAGGATCAGTTGACCGTCGGTACAGTCGAGGCTCAGTTCCAGCCGGCTGGCGGCGGCATGTTTATAAACATTGTGTACCACCTCGACAGCGATGCGGTAGAGCTGCAGTTGCTGGTTTTTCGGCAGTTTCAGGCGCTCGGCCGCCTGCGAGGCGTAAAAGTGCGCCTCGACCTCGCCATGATGCTGATGGCTTTCCAGGTGTGACTGCAGCGCCGCAGTCAAGCCCAGCACGTCGAGGGTCTGCGGGTGCAGATCGTTCATGACCTCGCGCAGATTGTTGATGGTATTCTGCAGATTGCGCTCAAGGCGCTCGGCGCGCTCGTTGCAGCCTTCGCGCTTGAGTTCCTGCACCTCGCGCAGAATGGCGGACAGATCCGACAGGGTCTGATCGTGCAGATCGCGGGCGATGCGGCGGCGCTCGTCCTCGGCGCCCTGCAGTAGCTTTTCGGCCCCCACCACGCGGATGTGTTTTTCCGCCATCTTGTGCAGTGACACGGTTAAATCGTCGAGTTCGTCGCTGATGGTTTCCGGCGTGCGGGTCAGGGTCGGCCTGCCTTCCACCAGGTTGCTGGCCCCGCTGGAAATCAGCTGGATGCGGCGCAGGATGCGGCGTGAGAAGAACAGCGACAGCAGAATGCCCAGCATGATGGCGGTGCTCATGACCACCAGTGACACCAGGGTGGTGCGCGCCACCAGCTCATCCATGTTGCGGGTTTGCAGGCTTTTGAGCTTGCCGCGTTGGCTGCGGGCGTTTTCGATCAGGGTGATCAGCTGAGGTCGCAACTCCTCCAGCGCAGCGATGAAGCGTTCGGTGTCGATGCCCTTTTCCGGATCGAGATTCTGCACTGAACGGCGCAACAGGGAGGCGTCTTCCGCCGAAACCTCCAGGCTCTCCAGGGTGCGTTCGATGGCGCTGGACAGATGGCCATAAAGCACGTCCATCTCCTCTAGGCGTGGCGCGTTGAGTACGAAGTTGCGGCGCAGCGCCAACGACAGGGTCTGGATGCGCTTGGCCGCCAGATCCGCTTCTGCCAAGGCGATGAAGACCTTGCCCAGATCGCTGGCCTGACGCCGTTTGACTGACAGATCCCAGTAGGTGTACTGCAGGAATAACAACAGCAGCCCCATCAGGAGCAGAACCGCTGCCGGCGCCAGCAGAATCTGGTGTTTGAGTTTTATTCGCATGGGCGGCAGGCTAACACAGGGATTTCGCCGAAAACACTGTGCAAATACACAGCGTCCGACAAGCGAATTGCTGGCGTGACGCCCCGGCCGGCCTGGTGGCCGACCGGGGGCGGAGCAGGTGGGGGAGCTTAAGACTCAGGGTGTCAGGCGCAGGGCGACAAAAAACAGGCCCTGGCCGCGCTGGATCAGCAGGCGATGCAGTTGGTCACGCGCCGAGCGCGCCGCCTGTTCCAGATCGGCATTGGAGCGGATTTCGATGCCGTTATACTCGATGATGACATCGCCCGGCTGCAGGCCGGCCCGGGCTGCCGGCCCCGCCGGATCGACGGCGGTGACCAGAACTCCCTGGCTGGTTTGCAGGTCGTAATGCTGGCGCAGTTCCTCCGTCAAGGGACTGGTGTGCAGCCCCAGCGGATGCCCGCTGAGTTGTTGCGTTGGTTGTGTTCCGTCCTCTTCCAGCGCGCCAACCTTGACTGACACGGTTTTCTTTTTCCCTTTGCGGAACAGGGTCAGTTCAGCCTTGTCACCCACCGGCACCGCCGCCACCAAGCGGGGCAGATCATTCATGCTGTCAATGGTTTGATTATTGAACTCCAGAATGATATCGCCACGCTGCAGACCGGCTTTGTCTGCCGGAGAATTCTTGGCGACCGAAGAGACCAGGGCGCCCTGGGCCTGTTCCAGGCCGAAGCTGGTGGCCAGTTCGTCAGAAACCTGCTGAATGGTGACGCCAAGCCAGCCCCGGGTGACATGGCCGGTTTCCTTAAGCTGGGGCACAATGGCTTTGGCCGCGTTGATGGGAATGGCAAAGCCGATACCCTGGCCGCCGGCGACGATGGCGGTGTTGATGCCGATGACCTCACCCTGGGTGTTGAACAGTGGTCCGCCGGAGTTGCCGGGATTGATGGAGGCATCGGTCTGGATGAAGTTGTCGTAGGGGCCGGCGCCGATAACCCGGCCCTTGGCCGAAACGATGCCGACGGTGACGGTCTGCTCCAGACCGAAGGGGTTGCCGATGGCCATGACCCATTCGCCGATTTTGAGTTCGTCGCTGTTGCCCAGGGTCACCGTTGGCAAGGTTTCGCTGGTCTCGATCTTGAGCAGGGCCAGATCGAGTTTGCTGTCGACACCCTTGACTGTGGCGTCGAAGGTTTTGTGGCCGTCAAGCTGAACCTTGATTTCCTCGGCCCGGTCGACCACATGGGCATTGGTAAGAATGTAGCCATCGGTTGAAATAATGAAGCCGGAGCCGAGGGATTTTTTCTTCTGGCCCGGCAGAGGCTGGCCGCGGAAGAAATGCTCAAAGAAATTGTCGAACAGATCGCCATGCGGGCTGCCAAAGCCGCGCAGCCGGTTCTGCAGGGGCGGAACCTCCTTGGTGGTGCTGATGTTGACCACGGCGGGTTTGAGCTTCTCGGTCAGGGCAACGAAATCCGGTGCCGCTGCCAGGGACAAAGAAGGCAGCAGGCACAGCAGAAGCAGGCGGGCCAGAGTTTTCATGCAGTTTTCTCCTCGGGCTGTGGAAGGTTGGATGAAGTGGGGCTGACGGTCGGTGTCCTCCGCATCTCATCTCACCATAAGCAGGCGCCTGGGGAAATACCAGAGGGAAGGCAGCAGGCGGCTGCTGTTGCATTGCCGCCCGCCCTTCTGTGTTTTTAGGCAGTGCTGCCGTTGTCGGCGGGACCGGCGATCGGCAGGGTAACGCGGAAGGTACTGCCCTGGCCCGGCTGCGATTCGACCTCAATGGTTCCCTGGTGAGCCTCGACGATCCATTTGACGATGGCCAGCCCCAGCCCCGTACCGCCCTCGCTGCGGTTGCGGGCTTCGTCCGTGCGGTAGAAACGTTCGAAGATGTGTGGCAGATGTTCGGCGGCGATGCCGATGCCGGTATCGCGGATGGCGATGACGACCCGTTCGTTGTGGCGTGTGACGGCGATATCGACGTGGCCGCCTGCAGGCGTGTAGCGCAGGGCATTGCTGACCAGGTTGAGAAACAGCTGGCGCAGGCGCAGACCGTCGGCGCGAATGCGGATTTCTTCAGGCGTGTGGTGGTGCAGGCTGACCTGGATCTGCTTGTCCTCGGCAATCTTGCGGCCCTGCAGGTAGAGTTCCTGCAGCAGGTCGCTCAGGCTCAGCTCGCTGATGGCCAGCGGCCGCTGGCCCGATTCGCTTTTGGCCAGCGTCAGCAGATCCTCGATGATGCGGCCCATGCGATCGATTTCTTCCATGTTCGATTGCAGGGCGTCGCGGAACTCTTCTGGTGTCTTGGCCCAGCGCAGCGCCACCTCGGTTTCGCCGCGCAGAATGGTCAAGGGTGTGCGCAGTTCGTGGGACGCGTCGCCGGAGAACTGGCGCAGGCGGCGGACGGCCTGGTCGAGCCGCTCCAGCGTGGCGTTGTACTCCGCTGCCAGGCTCTGTACCTCGCTGGCGCGATGGTTGAGTTGCAGGCGCTGATCGAGGCTGGCCAGATTCAGTCGGCCGCAGTGACGACGCAGTTGCTCGAATGTGGCCAGCAATGCGCGCAGCTGGTGCAGCAGCGCCCAGAGGGCGCTGCCCAACAAAGCCGTAGCCAGCAGCAGAACCAGCCAGCGCGCGCTTGGTGACAGCGCGGCGGCCGGCCCGGAGAACAGGGCGGCACCAGCGAGCAGGGCTGCCAGCAGCGCCAGCAGCAGCCAGCTGCCCAAGGCCAGCGTGGCGCTGCGGCTCATGTTATTCCTCCTTCAGCACATAACCGACGCCGCGGATGGTGTGGATCAGTTTCTTGCCGAAATCCTTGTCGATCTTTTTGCGCAGATAGTTGACATACACATCGATGATGTTGGTGAAGGAATCGAAGGTATAGTCCCAGACATGTTCGGCGATCATGGTGCGGGTAAGCACCTGGTTGGGATTGCGCATGAAGTATTCGAGCAGCCCGTATTCCTTGGCGGTCAGGTCGATCTCCTTTTCACCGCGCCAGACCTTGTGGGTAACCGGATCAAGCCGCAGATCGGCGAAGAAGATCTCGGCGCCGCGATCCTTCACGCCGCGGCGCACCAGCGCCTTGGCGCGGGCCAGCAGCTCGGCGAAGGCGAAGGGTTTGGTCAGATAGTCGTCGCTGCCGCTGTCGAGTCCGGCAACGATGTCGTCGACGCTGTCCTTGGCCGTCAGGCACAGGATCGGTGTGTTGATCTCCTTTTCGCGCAGCTCGCGGATGACGGCCAGGCCGTCCATTTTGGGCAGCATCACGTCCATCAGGATCAGGTCGTAGCGGTTGTTCTGCGCCTGCTCCAGACCTTCCTCGCCGTTGTTGGCGATTTCGACGGTGAAGCCTTCCTCTTCCAGCCCGCGCTTGATGAAGCTGGCAACCTTTTTCTCGTCTTCAACGACAAGCACTTTCATCACAGGGTTCTCCTTGGCTGTGGCCGACCACTGCGGTCGGCGTTACTTGAATTTGAGTTTGACCAGCACCTCGTTGGCTGTTTCCTCTACCGCCTTGCCGGTCACATCGATGATAGGCCATTTCTGGCGCCGGAAGAACTGGCGCGCGACCTTGAGTTCTGTTTCAACCTGCTCGAAATCGGCGTAGGCCCGGCGGGGGTCCTGCCCCAGATTTTTCAGCCGCGCGGCCCGCAGTTCCACCAACCGCTCCGGCTGGATGACCAGGCCGGCTACGCGGCTGTGTTCCAGATGTAGCAGCTCCGGCGGTGGCTCAATGCCGCTGACCAGTGGAATATTGGCCACCTTGTAGCCTTGGTGGGCCAGGTACATCGACAGCGGCGTTTTGCTGGTGCGCGACACGCCGACCAGCACGATATCGGCCTTGTTGAGAAAACGGGTTTCCTGGCCATCATCGTTGCGGACAGTGAATTCAACCGCGTCAATGCGGCGAAAATAGGCTTCGTCCACATTGTGCAGCAGGCCGGGGATTTCCGTCGGCGACATGCCGAAGAATTCCGAGCAGCGCATCAGCAGCGGCGTGATAATGTCAACGCTGGTCAGGCCGAGAGCTTCGCATTCATCATGTACCAGTCGTGACAGCTCACGGTTGACAATGGTATAGATCACCAGGGCGCGGCATTGAGCGGCGGCGTCGAGGGCTTCATAAACCTGACCCTTGCTGCGCACATGGCTGATGCGGCGGATACGGGTGCCTTGCCGGCGGAACTGTGTCAGGGCGGCGGAAATCATCTTTTCCGCCGTTTCGCCCGTGGCATCGGACAGCAGAAAAACCGTTTTGTCACTGGTAGGGTTCATGCGGTCGGCGGCACCTCTTTCAATGGCTATTTCATGAATTGGTGTTTATTGTGACACGGTATAGCAGGGTTTTGGCAGATTGCAACAGACATTTTCATGAATTTTTTGCCGGCGACATGGCTGGCGGACTTTTTCTTTTCAATACCAGATATGGTTTATCAATTCATTAAATAAGGACAAGATTAAAACCTGAGCTTGCCGGCCTGTCAAGGATTTTTATTGCGTTTCGCCAGCAGCTTTGCTACACAGGCGAAATGACTGAAAAATGGCTTGAAATATCTCTGACAGCAACGGCCGCTCAGGCCGATCTGCTTTGTGGCCTGCTCGATAGCCTGGGCTGTGCCGGTGTGCTGGTGAGCGAGCGTAAGCTCGACACCTTTGTCGTGCCCGATCCCGATGCGGTCGAAGAGGGGCCTCTGCAGTTGCGGGCTTTTTTTCCGCAACAGCCGGCGGAGGTGCTGTTCGAGCGCCTGGCCGCGTTGCTGGCTGATTATGGTGCGCTGCTGCCACCGTTGGCCGCACTGGCGCCGGACGCGCGGCTGATCGATGGCCAGGACTGGGCGCATGGCTGGAAGCAGCACTTTACGACCCTGCGCATCGGTCGGCGTTTGCTGGTGCGGCCGAGTTGGGAGGCGGTAACGGCGGGGCCGGAGGATGCGTTGATCACCCTTGATCCGGGCATGGCTTTTGGTACTGGCAGCCATGAAACCACCTTTCTGTGTCTTGAGGCCCTGGCCGACCGCTTCGAACTTCAGCCGGTGCCCCGGTCCCTGCTCGATGTTGGAACCGGCTCGGGGATTCTGGCCATTGCGGCGGCGGCCCTGGGCGCTGAAAGGGTGCTGGCTTGCGATATTGATCCCCAGGCTTGCGCCACGGCGCGGGACAATGCCGTTATCAACGGCGTGCAGGATCGGGTCGAGGTAACCGCTGCGCCCCTGGAGGCGCTGCCGGCTGGGTTCGATCTGGTGGTGGCCAATATTCTGGCGGAGGAGAATGTTCGTCTGGCCGCCGAACTGGTCAACCGGCTGGCGCCAGCCGGCACACTGATTCTGTCGGGCATTCTGGCAGAAAAACAGGCGCTGGTTGTTGCCGGCTTCGAGCCCTTTTTCCCCGAGCCACCGCAGATCCACCAGAAAAACGAATGGCTTTGTCTGATTTATGCCCGGCCGGGCTGATTTTCTCCCATGCGTCGCTTCCTGCTGCCCAGCCTGCCTGAAACCCTGGTCGAACCCGAGCTGGCCTTGCCGGCTGAGGTGGCCCACCATCTGACCACCGTCCTGCGTCTTGCGCCGGGCAGCCGGCTGCAGCTTGGCGATGGCCAGGGACGCTGGGCCGAGGCCGAACTGTTGACGGCGCAGCGACACCAGGCGCGGGTGCGGCTGGTGCGGTTGGGCTATCAGGCAGAAACGGCGCTGTCGCTGGTGTTGTTGCAGGCCCTGCCGGCGGGCGATAAATTTGACTGGATCGTGCAGAAAAACACCGAACTGGGGGTTGGTGCCTTTGTGCCGTTGATCAGCGAGCGGTGCCAGGCGGCGGCCCGTGCCCAGGGGGAACGCAAGCGCCAGCGCTGGCAGCGTATCGCCGAGGAGGCCGCCCGGCAGAGCGGGCGGACACATGTGCCGTCGGTCGGTGTGCCCTGTTCGCTGGCCGAGGCCTTGTCGGGCTGTGATGCCGCGTTGCGGCTGGTGCCCTGGGAAGAATCCGACCGGCCTCTGGCGGCGGCATTGCCCGTCGCTGCGCCGGCCTCCATGGCTGTGCTGATCGGGCCGGAGGGTGGTCTGTCGGCGGCCGATCTGGCCCTCGCCAGCGCCGCCGGTTTTATCCCGGTCGCCCTGGGACCGCGCATCCTGCGGACCGAAACCGCCGGCATGGCCCTAGCGGCGATCCTGCAGTTTCATTACGGGGATCTGGCCGAGGGCGTGCCGGAATCCGTCTGACCGGAGAAGCGAGCGCCTATGCGTTGCTCACATTGTGGCTATCACAGCTTTGATCATCTCAGCCACTGCAAGAAATGCGGCGCCTCCTTTGCCTTGCCACCCCTGCCGGCGATCTGGTCTGATCCGGCGATTGAGGCCGTGACCGCCCTGGCGCCGCTGCCGCCGGAGTCTTTGCCGTCTACCGAGGTGGAGCCTTGGCCGGTGGTTGGCGACCTGCTGGTGCCTCAGCCCGAGCCCGCCGTTGCCGAGGCTCGCGCCACCTTCGCTTCCCTCCCGTTTACCCCTCGGCAGCCGCCCGTTGATCCGCCGACCGCTACCCCGCAGCCACAGCCGCCAGTGGTTGCCGCCGAGCAGCCGCCGGCGGTGCCCGTCCGGCCGGAAAAGCGCCGTGTGGCGGAAAGCAGCCTGTCAGACAGTAGCCTGTTATGGCGGGCGCTGGAGCAGCCGTTGTTGCCGGAAGCGCCGGACGAAGGGCTCTCTCTGTTGGAGCGGCTGGCGCTGGCCTTGCGGCGGTTACTGGCGGCGCTGATTGATGGTCTGTTGCAAGTGTTGTTGTGGCTGGCGGCCTGCTGGCTGGCCCTGACGCTGGGCGCCGGACCGGTGCCGCTGAGTCTGTGGCAGCCTCTGGCGCTGCTGGCTGGCCTGATTCTGCTGGTTTATGCGCCACTGTTTCATTATGCTTATGGCCAGACGCCGGGTCAGCAGCTGCTGCAGCTGCGGCTGTGCGGTCAGGATGCGGCTCCCGTACGGCTGGGGCAGGCCCTGCTGCGGCGGCTCGCGGCGTTGCTGATGCTGGTGCCGCTGGGGCTGCCTTACGCGGCGCTGCTGTGGCGGACCGATGGCCAGGGCTGGCATGACCGTGTGGCTGGCACCCGGCTGATAGATGACGGCGCGCTGGCGCAGGAAAACTTGGAATCGCCGGAGTCGTTGGCGGAGGCCGGCCCGCCGGAGCTGTTTTTCTAGGGCCAGTGGCGGTGGCGAAAGGAGCGAGCATGCGGTTTGTCAAGATGCAGGGGATTGGCAACGACTATGTCTATATTGATGGTTTTGACCAGCAGATTGAACAGCCCGAACGGCTGGCGGCGCGGGTCAGCGACCGTCACTTCGGCATTGGCGGCGATGGTCTGATTCTGATTCTGCCGTCCCAAATTGCCGATGCCCGCATGCGTGTGTTCAATGCCGACGGCAGCGAAGCGCAGATGTGTGGCAACGGTATTCGCTGTGTCGCCAAGTACCTCTACGAGGCGCGGCGGGTTCAGCGGCGCGAACTGACCATCGAAACGGCGGCTGGCCTGCGCCAGTTGCAGCTGCGCACCGATGCCGCCGATCGGGTGGTTCAGGTGTCCGTCGACATGGGCGCGCCACGCTTGCAGCGCAGTGCCCTGCCGATGACCGGTCCGTCCGATGAGCAGGCGCTGGGCGTGCGACTGGAACTGGCCGATCAGGCCTTCGAGGCGTACTGCCTGTCCATGGGCAATCCCCATTGCGTCATTTTCGTGCCCGATGTTGCCGCGGTGCCGCTGGCGCTGTGGGGGCCGCAGATTGAGACCCATGCCTGGTTTCCCGAACGCATCAATGTTGAGTTTGTTCAGGTGCTCTCGCCCGAGGCCGTGCGCCAGCGCACCTGGGAACGCGGTGCCGGCGAGACCCTGGCCTGTGGCACCGGCGCCTCGGCGGTGACGGTGGCCGGTTTTCTCAGTGGTCGCACCGGCCGGCGGATTCGCAACCAGCTGACGGGCGGAGAGCTGGAGCTGTATTACAGCGAAGAGGGGCCGGTGATCATGACCGGGCCGGCTGTCGAGGTCTGCCGCGGCACCTTTGTGCCGGCGGAGCTGCTGACGTGAAAGCGGTCTTTTTCGATCTTGACAATACCCTCTACAGCGCCGCCTGTAATCTGTTCGGCCTGATCGACGTGCGCATCAACCGTTATATGCATGAGGTGGTTGGCATTCCGGCCGAATCCGTCGATGCGTTGCGGTGCCACTACTGGCGCCAGTATGGTGTGACTCTGCGTGGCCTGATGGAGGAACACGGTACCGATCCGGAGGATTATCTGCACTATGTGCACGATATCGATGTGACCAGTCGCCTACGGCCCGATCCGCAGTTGCGCCGGCAACTCGATGCAATGCCGCAGCGCAAGTTCGTCTTCACCAATGGCACCGCTGAACATGCCGAGCGGGTGCTGGGCTGTCTGGGGGTGCGTGACTGCTTCGAGGCACTGTTCGATATCCGGGTCAGCGACTATTGCCCCAAGCCCCAGCTGCCGCCCTATCAGGCGGTGCTGCGGCGGACACAGGTGGCGGCGACGGAGGCTCTGATGGTCGAGGACAGTGCCGACAACCTGACGCCGGCGGGACGCCTGGGCATGCGGACCATTCTGGTGGCATCCCACGCGCGGCGACCGCCGCAGGCCGATGCCGTGGTTGCCTCGGTGCATCAGGTGCCGGCCCTGGTGGCCCACTGGCAGCGGCAATTGGCATGAAGGTGGTACTGCAGCGGGTGCAACGCGCCAGTGTGACCGTGGCGGAGCGAACGGTAGCGGCGATCGGGCCGGGTTTGCTGGTCCTGGTCGGTGTGGCGCAGGGCGACACCGTCGACGACGTGGTTTATCTGGCGGACCGGATTCGATTGCTGCGGTTGTTCGAGGATGAGGCCGGCAAGATGAACCGGTCGCTGGAGGAGGTTGGCGGCGCCGTGTTGCTGGTGTCGCAGTTCACCCTGCTGGCTGATTGTCGCAAGGGCCGAAGGCCGGGCTTTTCGGCGGCGGCGCCGCCGGATCAGGCCGAGCAACTCTATCTGGCGCTGGCGGCGCGGCTGCGTGAGCAGGCCGTGGCGGTGGCTACCGGTATCTTTCAGGCCGACATGCAGGTGGAACTGGTCAACGATGGACCGGTGACCCTGCTGCTTGACAGCCGACGGGAGAACTGATGCGTTTTGCTGATGACAGCATTCAGAGCAAGTCGGGCCGCAAACGGGCGGCCCAGGCTATTGAGGCCTTGGCCCTGCAGCTGGTGACGGTGCCGGCCGCCTGGCTGCAGAAGGCGGATTTTTCGCCAGAGTTGCGCCAGGCCCTGACCCAGGCGCGAGCGCTTGACGCCCACGGTGCCCGCAAGCGTCAGATCAAGTATCTGGCGGGTCTGTTGCGCGAGGATCCCCGGCAGCAGGAGCAGGCGCGTCAGCTGCTGGCGGGTCAGGAACAACAGCACCAGCATCAGGCGGCCCATTTCCATCGCCTTGAACGGCTGCGCGAGCGGCTGTGCGCCGGCGAGGCCGAGCGCGCGGCGGTGCTGGCGGAGCTGACCGGTCAGGTCAGCATGTCCGGACTGGCCGAACTGGAACAACTGGCTCGTGGCTGCTCAGGGCCGGTTGACAAGGCCAGCTACCGTCAACTGTTTCGTTTGTTGCACCAGCTGCTTGCGGAAGATAGCAGGGGCCAGTAGTCTGGCGGGGTGCGCCAAGGCGTTATGACGGGGTTTAAAACGGCCTGTCAAGGAGCGCATAAAGAAAAAACCCGGCCGGAGCCGGGTTTTTCTTGTGGTGCGGGATCGTGGTTGTGACGTGACGGGTGTCGGGCCTAGAGCGCTTTCTTGATGAAGTTCTCCAGCTGCGACTTGGGGACGGCGCCGACCAGCTGGTCAACCACCTTGCCGTCCTTGAACAGAATCAGGGTCGGGATGCCACGCACACCGAATTTGCCCGGGGTGTCGGGATTCTCATCAACGTTGACCTTGCCGATCTTGACCTGGCCATCAAACTGGCCGGCCAGTTCGTCAATGACCGGCAGAATGGCCTTGCAGGGTGCGCACCAGGTGGCCCAGAAGTCCACCAGAACCGGCAGAGACGACTGCAGCACCTCGGTGTCGAAATTGGCATCGGTAAACTGGAATACCTTGTCACTGGCCATAAGCTGTTTTCCTCCTGTTGAGCGGGGGTCGGTGTCGGTACTGGCTGGCAGCGGCCCGGCACGGATGAAACGGGTGAAAACGGAACGGGAAACCGAGACGTTTTTAACCCGGCCATGATAAAACAGCAGGCTGAAAAAGCAAGACCAAACTCAAGCCACACCACGGCGGTCGTATCGGCCGCGGCGGGAGGATGTCGCGATGAGCGAAAAACTGATTGAAGCCTTGCAGCAGCACAACAGCCTGCTCGAACGCAGTCTGGCCCTGCATGCGGAGACCCTGGAGAACGCCGCGCGGCTGGTGGCGGAAACCTTTACCGCTGGCGGCCGGCTGCTGGTGGTGGCCAGTGCCGCCCTGCAGGATCTGGCCCGCCTGCTAGTGGTTGGCTTTGCCCATCAACTCGATGTCGAGCGACCGGCGCTACCGGCTTTGGGGCTGGGGTTTGATGGCAGCCTGGTCGCGGCGCTGAGCGAGGCTGAGCAGTTCGATCAGCTGTCTGCCAGCCAGGTGCAGATTCTGGCTCGACCCGAAGACTGTCTGCTGTTGCTGGACTGCGCCGCGGAGCCGGCCCTGCTGGCGGCGCAGCAGACGGCTCGCGAGCTGGGCTGCCGTACGCTGGTGCTGTCGTTGGCGGAAGAAGGCGCCTGGCAGTTGGGTGGCGCCGAACTGGTCATCAGTCTGCAGGCCGACAGCCGCAGTCGGGGACGCGAGGTGCTGCTGTTTCATTTGCAGATGCTCTGCGAACTGGTGGAAGCGGAGCTGTTCGGTCTGTAGTGATGGCGAGTCAGCTGTCACACAGGGAAAGCTGTTGACAGGTCTTTTGCGGCCCGCCTAGTATGGCGACCCTGTGCCCATGGTGGCCGATTCGCTGCAAAAAAGGGGGAACCATGAACATCCTGCTGTACAAGGTCGCCCTGCTGCTGTACCTGGTGGCGACTCTGTTGGCGCTGGTCAGTGCCGTGCGTAACCGCCCCGAACGCAGCAGCTGGAGCATGACGGCCCTGCTGCTGGCCTTCACCGTTCATAGCTTGACCCTGCTGGTACGCTACCTTGAGGCTGGCTACACGCCGGTGACCAATCTGCACGAATCCTTGTCTTTCTTTGCCTGGACGCTGGCCGGCGTCTTCACCCTGGTGAACTGGCGGCTGCGCATGGATGTGCTGGCGGTTACCACCTGCACCTTCATCCTGGTGCTGATGCTGTTCGGCAGCCTGATCCCGATGCAGACCCAGCCGCTCAACCCGGCTCTCGACAGCTTCTGGCTGCCGATCCATGTTGGCTTGGCCTTTCTCGGTAATGCGGTGTTCACCGTTGCCTTTGTGGCCGGCGTATTTTACCTGGTGCAGGAGCGCATGCTCAAGAGCAAGAAGTTTTCTGCCCTTTATTACCGGCTGCCGTCGCTGGAAACCCTTGATTCCCTCAATTACCGCTGCCTGACCTTCGGTTTTCCGTTGATGACCATGGGCATCATTTCCGGGGCCGTCTGGGCTGAATCGGCCTGGGGCACCTACTGGAGTTGGGATCCGAAGGAAGCCTGGGCCCTGATCACCTGGTTTCTTTATGCCGCCCTGCTGCATGGTCGCCTGACGGTGGGCTGGCGTGGCCGGCGCGCCGCCATTTTCGCAATTATCGGATTTCTTTTTGTGCTGTTTACCTTCCTGGGTGTCAACCTGCTGCTGCCGGGGCTGCACAGCTACAGCTCCATGGCTGGTTGATCGCGCCCCCGGCCTCTTGTGGGCTGCACCTGCCGTCACGGGATGAAGGATGGATATTTTTGTTGTCGGTTTAAGCCATAAAACCGCGCCGGTCGCCCTGCGTGAGAAGGTCGCCTTTGCACCGGAACGTCTGGCGCAGGCCCTGCACCAACTGGCGGCCCTGGCGCCGTTGCGCGAGGTGCTGATTGTTTCGACCTGTAACCGGGTGGAACTCTACGCCAGCGGGCCCGACGCGGCAGCTGGCAGTGCCGCGCTGCGCGATTTTCTGGCCGGGTACCATCAGCTGCCTGCCAGCGAGCTCAATGGCCATCTCTATGCCCATCAGGGCCCGTCTGCCATCCGCCATGCCTTTCGCGTGGCCGCCAGCCTCGATTCCATGGTGATTGGCGAGCCGCAGATTCTCGGCCAGATCAAGACCGCCTACCAGAACGCCGTCGAGCACAAAACCGTCGGCCTGATTCTTAACCGTTTCTTCCACAAGGCCTTTTCCGTGGCCAAGCGGGTGCGTACCGAGACCAACATCGCCGGCAACGCCGTGTCGGTGTCCTTTGCCGCAGTGGAGCTGGCCCGCAAGATCTTCGGCAGCATCGAAGGCAAGAAGGTGCTGCTCATTGGTGCCGGTGAAATGTGTGAACTGGCGGCCCGCCATTTCGTCAACAACGGGGTCGACCGGGTGCTGGTGACCAACCGCACCTTCGCCCGCGCTGAGGCGTTGGCGCGCGAGTTCTCCGGCCAGGCGGTGCTGTTCGATAACTTTCCCGACCACCTGCACCAGGTGGACATTGTGCTGTCGTCCACCGGCGCCACCAGCTTTGTCATTCATCCGCAACAGGTGCAGCAGGCCCTGCGCCAGCGCAAGAACCGGCCGATGTTTTTTATAGATATTGCCGTGCCGCGTGATATCGATCCGCGGGTCAATGACCTTAATAACGTTTACCTCTACGATGTCGATGATTTGCAGGGCGTGGTCAACGCCAACCTGAAGGAACGGCACAAGGAAGCCGAACAGGCCGAGCAGATTATCGAGCACGAGATCGGCCAGTTCAGCAGCTGGCTGCAGGGTCTGCAGGTGGTGCCGACCATTGCGGCCTTGCGGCGCAAGGTCGAGGAGCTGCGGCAGGCCGAACTGGAACGCACCTTCAGCAATCTCAAGGAACTGGATGAGCGCCAGCGCCGCGCCATTGAGGCCATGAGCGCGGCGCTGGTCAACAAGCTGCTGCACGGGCCGACCCAGAGGCTCAGAGAGGCGCAGAAGCAGGATCAGGCCCAGCCCTATGTTGATGCGCTGCAGCAGCTGTTCGAACTGGAGGTTGGCCTGGCCGATGAACCCTTGCGGACGCTGGATGAACACTGAAGCGTTGAGCACGGCCTTGCATGGCCGGCGGGTTCTGGTCACCCGGCCACGCCAGCAGGCACAGGAATTTGTCCGATTGCTGCAGCAGGCCGGCGCCGAGGCGCTGGCGTTGCCGTTGATCCGCATTGCCGCGCCGGTCGACCCGCAGCCCTTGTGGCAGGCCCTTGCTGCCCTGGCAGACTACGATGCCGTGCTGCTGACCTCGGTCAATGGCGTGGCGGCCGTGCGGCAGCTGTTGCAACCGGATGGCGCGCCGGCCTTTGTCTGGCCCAGCACGGTGCGGTTGTTCGCCGTCGGGCCCAAAACCGCGGCGGCGCTGCAGCGGCTTGGCTGGCCAGTGTGCCAGCCGCAGGCCGATTTCCGGGCCGAGAGCCTGCTGGCATTGCTGCAGCAACAGGGCGTGGCCGGCTGGCGGGTGCTCTATCCGCGGGCCGAGCAGGTGCGGCCGGTGCTGCCCGAGGGGTTGCGTGCCGCCGGTGCCATGCTGGAGGATCCGGTGGCCTATCGCACCCTGCCGGATCTGGAACGGCGCGATGAACTGCTGGCGCTGCTGCCGCACCTTGACGCCGTCACCTTCGCCTCTTCTTCCAGTGTCGAACAGTTTGTTGCCCTGCTCGGGAGCGAGACCGCCGCTGCGGTCTGCCGTGATCTGTGCTGCGCCAGCATCGGCCCGGTTACCACGGCCACGGCGCAGCGTTTCGGCCTGGCTGTGCAGGCCGAAGCCGAGCCCTATACCCTTGAAGGCCTGGTGGCCGCGTTGCAGCGCCATTTCGTTTCTTTGCCAACCCAGGAGAGATGCTGATGAACTTTCCCCAGTACCGCGCCCGCCGCACCCGCCGCAGCGACAGCCTGCGCCGGATGGTGCGCGAAACCCATCTGCGGCCGGAAGATCTGATCTATCCGCTGTTCAGCGCCTTCGGTGACAATATCCGCAAGGAAATTCCGTCCATGCCCGGTATTTACCAGCAGTCTATCGAGCATCTGGTAGCCGAGGCGCGCCAGGCGCAGGAACTGGGTATTGGTGCGGTGATCCTGTTCGGTATTCCCGAGCACAAGGATCCGCTGGGCCAGGATGCCTACAGCGATGCGGGTATTATCCAGCGCACCATCCGTGCCCTCAAGGCCGAGTTGCCCCAGCTGACCGTCATTACCGATGTCTGCCTGTGCGAGTACACGGATCACGGCCATTGCGGCGTCATTTGCGACGGCGATGTTGATAACGATGCCACCCTCAGGCTGCTGGCGGCCGAGGCGCTGTCCCATGCCCGTGCCGGTGCCGATATCGTCGCTCCCAGCGATATGATGGATGGTCGCATCGCCGCGTTGCGCGAGGCGCTCGACGCCAATCATTTCAGCCATATTCCCATTATGAGCTACGCCGTCAAGTATGCCAGCGCTTACTATGGCCCGTTCCGTGACGCGGCCGATTCGACGCCGCAGTTCGGCGACCGG
Source organism: Desulfuromonas thiophila (assembly GCF_900101955.1). Lineage (NCBI taxonomy): Bacteria > Pseudomonadati > Thermodesulfobacteriota > Desulfuromonadia > Desulfuromonadales > Desulfuromonadaceae > Desulfuromonas > Desulfuromonas thiophila. The sequence continues at coordinate 267,266 of NZ_FNAQ01000001.1, forward strand.
CGCAGCTACCAGATGGACCCGGCCAACCGTCGCGAGGCTTTCCGCGAGGCGGCCCTTGATGTGGCCGAAAATGCCGACTTCCTGATGGTCAAGCCGGCTCTGGCCTATCTCGATATCCTGCGCGACATCCGCGAGCGCAGCGATCTGCCGCTGGTGGCCTACAACGTGTCGGGAGAGTATTCCATGCTCAAGGCGGCGGCGCGACAGGGCTGGATTGATCACGACCGGGTGATGCTGGAAACCCTGCTGGGCATGAAGCGTGCCGGCGCCGACCTGATCATCACCTACCACGCGCTGGAAGCGGCCCGTCTGCTGCGGAGCTGATCCGGCATTGCCTGGCGTGGCAGTGTGCCCGCCAGGCGACAGAAGAACAGCGTATAGCAAGGGCGGCCCGTCAGTGGGTCGCCTTTTTCACAGGAAAAACAGGAAAATCTATGGCGGATTCGATCGGCGAGGATTATCTGCAGCACAGCCTGGCCAATGGTGTGCGACTGGTGCTGGTGCCCGCTCCCCATCTGCACAGTGTCGAACTGGTCTGCTATGTTGGCGTGGGCAGTCGCGATGAAACGCGTGCCCAGGCCGGCCTGTCGCATGTGGTCGAGCACATGCTGTTTCGCGGCAACAGTCGCTATGCCTCCGGCCCCCTCATTGAGCAGGCCTTCGAGCGTTGTGGCAGCAGTGTCAATGCCGCTACCGATGTCGAGTCGACCAGCTTCTTTGCCCGCGTCCATCCGGCGGCGACGGCCGAAGCCCTTGAACTTTTCGCCTTGCTGTTGCGCACCCCGCGTTTTCAGCAGTTGGAAACGGAAAAGGCCATCATTCTGGAAGAGGCCCTGGGTGACTATAACGCCGATGGTGAGGATGTCTGTATTGACAACCATATCGGTCGACTGTTGTGGGGCGATCATGCCCTGGGACAACCGGTTATCGGTTATCCCGAAAGTATTCGCTCCTTTACGGTCGAACAGGTTCGCGCCTGGTACCAGCGCTATTATGTGCCGGGCAATCTGCTGATCGTCCTGGCCGGGCCCCTGACCCTGGCCGAGGTGTTGCCGGCGGTCGACAGGGCCTTTGGCGACTGGCAACCGGCGCCGCTGCCGGCGCGCGATTTCCCTCTGCCCCCGCCGGTTATCGGACCGCGCTTTGCCTGGGTGGCCGATAACGACGCGCAGCTGAGTGTGCAGCTGGCCTGGCGTACCGGCGGCTATCGCGATCCCGCCAGCCCGGCCCTGCGTGCCCTGCGCCGTCTGCTGGCCGAGGGGGGCGTGAGCCGACTGATGTCAAGCCTGCGCGAAGATGCGGGCCTGACCTATCATGTTGACGCCAGTTTGGAGGAATATCCGGCCTGTGGCTGCCTGACCATCGATCTGACCAGTGAGCCGGACAAGCTGGTGCGGGTGGTGGAGACCCTGCGGCGGGAGGTTGTGCGGGCCTGCCAGCCGGCCAGCGCCGCCGAGGTGCAGCACCTGATTCGCACCGCGCTGCACCAGCTCGATTTCAGTCGCGATAGTGTCGAGGAACTGGCCGGTCGCTATGGCTGGGGCCTGTTCAGCGGCCAGTTGCGTACCCTGCAGCAAGAGCGCCAGCTGTGGCAGCAGCTGACGGCAGAAGCCATCGTGACCGCGGCTGCACAGGTGTTGCGGCCCGAGCAGCTCTGTTTCGCCTGTGTTGGTCCCTGGCGTGCCGCCGACCGCCAGCAGGTCGAGGCCCTATTGCGTGTCTTGTAGGGCCGGTGCGGCCATTGCCGGAGCCTCAGGATGATGCCGCCACGTCCGAAGCCTGGTCCAGCGGCAGGCTCAGGGTGAAACTGCTGCCCTGTCCCGGTTGACTGGTGACACGGATCTGCCCGCCATGACTTCGGGCAATCTCGTAGCACAGGTTCAGGCCCAGACCCGTACCCTGGCCAACCTCGCGGGTGGTGAAAAAAGGTTCGAAGATTTTACCGAGCAGTTCGGACGGAATGCCCGGCCCCGTATCGCTGACGCAGAGATGGAGCACACCGTCCTCCATCCAGCTGCGCAGGCCGAGCCGGCCCCGACCGGCCATGGCCTGGGCGGCGTTCTGCAGCAAATGGGTCAGGAGCTGTTCGATCTGTTGAGGAGCGCAGGCAAGCGCCGGCAGCTCTGCCAGCTCCTGCTCGATCTCCAGGCCGGCGAGCTGATCCTTGAGCTGTGCCAGGCAGTGGCGCAGGCAGTCGTTGAGGTCGATTAGGCCACGACGGGAGGCGTCGTCGGCGCAGGATTTTCGCAGATCGGCAACAATCCGGCGGATGCGTTCCATGCCAGACCTGGATTCGGCGATCAGTTCGGGCAGATCCGCCAGCAGTTCGGCAATCTTGAGTTTTTCTCGCTCGGCCGCACAGGGCTGGGCCAAGGCTTCGGGCAGCTGCCGGCAGCGCTCATCGACATGGTGGAGGTAGCTGACGATGCGTTCGGCATAGCGGGCCAGGGTGCCGAGATTGCTGAGCACAAAACCCGCCGGATTGTTGATTTCGTGGGCAATGCCAGCCGCCAGCTGGCCGATGGCGGCCAGCTTTTCCTGTTGGAGCAGTTGAAACTGGGCCGCCTTGAGCTGCTGGTGGGCCTGGGCCAGCTCAGCGTGGGTGCGTCTAAGCCGGCCATGAAGTCGCAGCACGAAAGCGGTGTACAGCAGCAGCACGACGATAGCCGTCGTGGCGCCGAGCAGCGCCCAGCCATATTGACGGAGCACCGCAGCGAAGGTGAAGCTGCCGTAGTCCCGGTAGGGCCCAAGTCGAAGCGCTTTGAAGAGTTCATGTAATCTGGTATAGTCCTGCGGAATGGTCCAGCCGACACTGGCGGCAGCCTGTGCGGCCGGGTCGTTATCGGCCATCTCCAGCAGGGCGATGGTAACCTGCTGCGCCAGAGAAGGGTCGGTCTGTGGCAGAACCGCAATGGGCCATTCCGGGTAGAGGTCAGTGCTGTGCAGCAGATCGAAACCCTCATGCTGGCGGGGCTGCAGAATACGGAAATCTGTTAGCCGGATGACTCCGGTTGCCGCCAGATCTTCGAGGATGCCTGTGCGGACGGTCCCGGCATCAACCGCACCCTGGGCGACGGCTGCCACCACGGCATCGTGGCTGCCGCCGAAACGCAGCTGGGCGAAATGCTCTGCCGGCTCAATGCCGGCCGCCTTCAGTTCATACCAGGCCATGCGCCAGCCGCCGAGGGAGTTTTCGCCGGCCGCCATGAACCGACGGTTTTTCAGGTTCGTCAGGGTCTGCAGGTCGGTGCGCTCTGACCGGCAGAAGATGACACCGCCAAAGCGTGTCTGGCTCTGGCCAGCCACCTGGCGCCGCAAGGTGGCGATTCGGCTGGCACCGCACAGTTCTTCCAGCTCGATATAGATCGACGGGTTGGTGATAACGAAATGGTAGGCGTGCTGGCGCGCCGCCGGCACAATCGCGGTGAAATCGTAGGGCACAATGCGGAACTGTTGGCTGGGAATCTTGCGGTTGAGATAATCCGCCGTGGCTTGCCAGCTTTGCAGTGCAGCCTCTTCGCCGCGCAGGGCCAGCACAGCGATGCGGATGTCGCTGTGCGCGGCAGCACCGGCGGTTGTCAGGAATGGCGGGCAGTGGAATCCGGCCAGCAGGAGCGGCAGAAGAATAAGCGATCTGGTCATCGGGCAGTATCCGCATCTGAGTTCATGGGGCCGAAAACGGCATCAGAGGGTTTGGCACTTCCCGACTATAACAGTTTCGTGGCGTAAATCGTAAGTCTTTACCACTAGGCGGTTCTTGCCAAATGCCATTATCAAGGAAGGTATGCCGATGAGGAATGTTGCCCAAATCCTGCTGCTGCTTGTTGGTCTGTCCAGCGGGCTGGTTGGCTGTATGGCGCCGATTCCCATGGCGGAAAAAACAGCAGGGGTGGTCCTGCCGACCACGCCGGTCGCTGACAGCAACGGAAAAAAGGCGGCTACCGCTGCGGTAGCGTCTGAACCGTCGCAGGCGCTGGTTGTGCTAACGGAGGCCGCAGCCGCAGTGCCGGCTGAGGTGGCGGTGGACGAGGCCTCAGCGGCTGCGATTGTCGAACCGCCGGCGGTGCAGTTGCTGGGTTACAGCATTCAGGTCGGCGCCTTCTCCCGGCAGGACAACGCCGAACGGCTGGCGCAGCAGTTGTCCGATGCTGGCTGCGATGCCCAGGCGGTTGAAACCGACGCCGGTCTGTACCGGGTGCGTTTTGGCGACTATCCTTCGGCGGCTACCGCCCGGGCTGAAGCCGAGCGTCTGCAGCGCCAGGATCTGATCGCCGATTTCTATGTCGTGGCACCGCAGACGGCACCGCTGTTGCGGCAGCCGGAGCCGGTCCTGGGTCTGCGGCATGAACTGGTGGTCACGGCCCAGCGCTTTCTCGGTACGCCCTACCGTTATGGCGGCATGTCGGAAAAAAATGGTTTTGATTGCAGTGGTCTGACCTTGACGGCTTACCGCCTTAATGGACTGGAGTTGCCGCGCAGTTCCGGTGAGCAATACCGCGTCGGCCGCCCTGTCCCTCGCGCCCAGCTGCGACCGGGCGATCTGGTGTTTTTCGCCATCAGCGGCAGCCGCATTTCCCATGTTGGTATCTATGTCGGCGACGGCCGTTTTATCCATGCGCCCCGGCGCGGCAAACCGGTGGCGGTTTCCCGCCTGGATGACAGCTATTACCGCAAACGTTACGTTGGCGCCCGCACCTATCTGTGATGGGGGTGTAACAACACCCCGGCAGTGGTGCTGCTGCCAACCGGTTCAGCCATAAAAAAAGACGGGCTTCCCCACAGAAGCCTGTCTTTTTTTATGGCCCAGCGGGTCAGAGGGCGGTGCGGTGACCTGTTTGTACACCTTGAAGAGATCCGTATAGTCACATAGCGGCTATCGAAGCCACTGGTGATCCCATCAGGAGAATAGGCAGCAAAGTTGTTATCGGTGCCACTGAGCAGTTCGGCAAAGTGCTCGCACCAAAGCCACGGACAAACAGAGGCACCAACTCGTTGGCATGGTTGCTACTTCCCAGGCTGCTCCGGCAGAGCTTTGGGGTGGAGTGATGGCCAGCAGCAATCAGCCGCGCCGTTTGCCCGGCCAGTCCTGCACGCTCTGTGACAGCTGCTCCACCAGCCCGCGCAGCAGGTTGATCTCTGCCGGGTCGGGCAGTGCCCGCGCCAGCAGGCGGCGCAGTGCGGCCGGGATCACCTCGGGCCGGCTGGGATTGCTGTAACCGATGCGGTCGATCAATTCTTCCACGGGTCGCATGAGGCTTTCGATCTGCTGATGATTGGGCAGCGCCAGCGCCGCGGCTGGCGTATCGACCACGGCAGGGCCAGAGCGGGTCAGTTCGTACAGGGTGACGACCACGGCCTGGGCCAGATTGAGAGAACCCTTGTCGCCCGGCGTGGCAATGGTGGCGGCAGAGCTGCAGGCCATGAGCTCGGCGGTGGTCAGGCCCATGTCTTCGCGGCCGAAGACCAGGGCAATGCGGCTGGCGCTGGGCAGCCTGGCCAGCTTGCCGGGCAGGCGCGGCAGCTCTTCGGGCTGACCGCGCAACCGCCCAAGGCGGCGGGTCAGGGCCACACTGAAATGCAGATCGGCCAGGGCGGCAGGTAGGTCGCTGAACCGCTCGGCCTGGCCGAGCAGGGGGCTGGCGCTGACGGCGAACTTGACGGCCTCGGGCGCAAGGTGGTTGCACGGGTTGACCAGCCGCAGCTGCTGGACGCCGAAATTGGCCATGGCGCGGCAGGCGGCGCCGATATTGCCGGGCTGCTGGGGTTCGACCAGCACCAGCACCAAACGGGTAGGATCAAGGGCGGTCATCGGCGGCTCAGATGCGGATGGTTTTGTAGAGGAAATTCTTGAAGCGGTAGAACAGCTTGCGCTGTTCGGCGTCTTCGCTGGCCGGGTCGCAGGCCTTCAGCAGGGCGGCGATGCGGGGCATGGTGCGGGCGCCGCGCTGGCGCGCCAAGTCGATGATGTCGGTGATGGTGTCACGGGCCAGCCGATTGCGGCTGTAGGGTTCGTAGGCGGCGGTCCAGAAGTTTTCCTCGCCGTTGACGATGCGGTCGAACAGCTGTTGGGCCAGCTGGCGGTTAAGGGCGCCGTGTGGTTCGCTGGTGTCGACAGGATCGGGGCGGGTGGCCAGGGCGCGACGGATATTGTCGGCGCCGATCATCTTGCCGCGACTGAAGAACAGGGCGCGCAGCAGGATCGAACGCAGTTCGCGCATATTGCCGCTGTAATGATGTTCCTTCAGTAGCTGCTGGGCGCTGCTGCTGAGCTGGGGCGGTTCGTCCTCGCGGTCGTCCGGATGCTTGTAGGCGCGGTAGAGTTTGCCGAGAAAGTGGGTACTCAGGTCGGGAATGTCCTCGCGCCGTTCATTGAGGGACGGAATCTCCAGGGTCAGTTCCGACAGCCGGTGATAGAGATCCTCGCGGAACAGACCGCGGGCGATGAGCTGTGGCAGATCCTTGTTGGTGGCGGCGATGAGCAGCACACGGGCGAAGCGGGTCTGGTTTTCCCCCAGGCGGACGAAGCTGCCGTTGTCGAGAAAACGCAGCAGCTGGACCTGGGTTTTGGGATCGGCGTCACCGATCTCGTCAAGGAAGACCACGCCGCCGTGGGCTTCTTCGAGAATGCCCTTGCGGTCGGTATGGGCCCCGGTAAAGGCGCCACGTTTATGGCCGAACAGCTCCGAATAGGTCAGATCACCGCTGTAGGCGGCGATATTGGTTTTTTTGACCGGCAGCTCGCGGCCGTTGCGCAGCTGGGTCTGGTACATCTCGTTAAGGCGCGAATAGATGTTGTTGAAAACAAATTCCTTGCCGCTGCCGGTTTCGCCGGTGATGAAGATGGAGGGTAGTCCCAGGGCATTGTCTTCGGCACTGTTGCGCAGCCAGGACAGCAGCCGGTTGAATACCAGCGGTGTGACCGTCTGGATAAAGCTGACCACCTCGCCGGCCTTGCGCGAATTGCCAATGATGTTGCCGAGTTTGTAGGAGGAAATCTTCGGGTCTTTGTAGGTTACGTCGCGGCGCAGCTGGCGGACCTCGTCGGTGAGGGCGGCGATCTGCTGCAGGTCGACCAAGTAGCGGGCGATCATCCGTTCGATGATGCGCAGGATGCGGCGATGCTCGTCGGTGAAGTAATGGGGCCGGAAGCTGTCCAGACAGATGACAGCGACCACCTTGTCGTCGCTGAGGATGGGGACGGCCAGTTCACTTTTTACATGGCTGGTGATCGGCCGATAGAAATCCTGCGGCCCCACCTCGTCGGTGTTGGCCACCAGCTTGGCCTGCCCGCTGAAGGCTGCCAGACCGGTCAGGCTGCGCTGTTCCGGTGGCAGTTCATGGCCACCGACGCGGATCGGTGGAATGTTTTTCTTCAGCCATTCCTTGCTCTTGGCGCCGATGATGGTGCCGTCGCTGTCTTCCACCATCAGCCAGATGCCGTCCTCCTGTTCACGCACCAGCGCGATACTGCCGGTATCGGCCCCGATCAGTTCAGTGGCCTTCGACAGCACGCGATTAAGGAAGGGTTGCAGGCCGTCGAAGCGTTCCTGCAGCAGATCGTTGATCTCGGCCAGCACCTGAATCTCCATGTGCTCGCCGCCGATCTCGCGGATGACCCGCTCGGCCATTTCGGCGTGGGCGTCAAGCAGACCGCGCTCGAACTCGGTGAAATTGTGATCCTTGTCGCTGTAGTAATTGACCACGCAGTGAATACGGCGGCTGTGGGGGGCATAGCGCGGTACGGCATAGAGCGATTTGAGCCCCAGTTCCTCGGTCAGGTAACGTTTCTGCAGCGGTTCGGCGGCCAGATTGGAAAAGTACAGCGGTTCGAGAAAGCGTTCGTCGATGATGGTGCCGTCGTCGGCGATGTAGCGCGACAGCAGCGATTCCCCCTGGCTCAGGCTGATGAGCTGCTCGTCTTCGTAAACCTTCTTGGCCTTGGGTTGCTCGGAATAGGACGCCAGAATCTGCAGCCCCTGGGCCCGGTTGCCGGCGGACAGCGGTGAGGGCACCAGCACCGACGCCAGGGTCAGGTTCTCCACCAGATGGACAGCTGATTTCATCATGTACAGGGCCGCCTCGCGGTTCTTGCCTTCATCGATGCGGCGCGCCAGCAGCAATTGCTGGTGGTATTTACGGGCGATGTCGAGGGTCGGGATAACCTGTTGCAGCAGGGTTTTAAGCTGCTGCTGGCGGTCTTGCGGCGGTAGCTGGCCGACGCGGCCACTGTCGACGCAGAGCACGCCGATGGAGCGGCCGGCATGTACCAGCGGCAGCAGCCAGCTGGCGCGGATATGAAAACGGCGGGCGATGTCCCGCGACTCGACCGCTTCCAGCGCGCCCATGTCCTCCTGCAGGATCTCCTCCTGACTGCTGTAGACATGCGAGATCAGGAATCCGCCGGTGCTGATGGGGAAGCTCATGGCCAGCAGTTCCTGACTGTGACGGCCACTGGCCTGGGCGCAGACCAGCCGGCCCTTGGTCAGGTCTTCCAGATAGATGCGGCAACGGCTCAGGCCGGTCAGCAGGCTGACCGATTGCGCCAGCACATGGAGGATGTCCTCGATGCTTTCCTTGCCGTAACTGTTGATTTTTTCCAGCAGATCCTTGAGGTCGGGCGGGCTTGATAGGGTCACGTGCGGCTCCCGGTTAGGCGGTGGAAGCGGCAGTATAGGCCGCCCGCCGCAGCCGGGTCAAAGCAAGAATCGGCCAGCGGCTCAGCGCGGCACTGGCAGAGCCGCCAGCGGTAGCTGACGGCTTTCAAACAGGTAGTCCTGCGGTCGCCAGCGCCGCAGTCCGTCAGGCTGCTGATCACCGGGCTGGCCGGTCAAGTCGTCGGCCAGCACCAGCCAGACCTTGGCCTGCCACAGGTGCCAGCGGCCGTTGAGCTGCAGGTTGCCCGCAGCATCGCTGCGGCCGCTGGCCAACCAGTAGCCGCGGCTGGCGCGGCCCTGGTTGTTGTGGCAGATCAGGCCATAATGCTGGTGGGGTTGCAGGCTGGTGGCGCTGAGGCGGAAGTCGCCTTTGGCCAGATCAAGCCACAGGTCGGCCTGGCCGCCCTGGGGCTGTGATTGCCAGGTGGTCGGGTTTTTGCTGTGCAGTTGCAGCTGGAGCGGTGCGCTGGTCGCGGCCAGGGCTGGGCTGAAGAACAGTCCGGCACCAAGCAGCAGCCCGACCAGCCGTGTCGCCCGGTCCAGCGCGATCATGGCCTGGACTGGCGCCGCGCCTGCCATTTCTTCCAGCCCAGGGGCAACAGGGCCAGCAACACCAGCAACACCAGCCCGACCAGCAGTTCGGTGGTCAGGGTGCCGCGCAGCAGATCGGTGAGCGAGCTTGACAGGGCGATATAGGCCACCGTGGCGGGGGCCATGCAGATCGCCGAGGTCAGCACATAATGGCTGAAACGGATATTGGTCAGACCAAAGGCGTAGTTGAGCAGGTTGAAGGGGAACAGCGGAATCAACCGGGTAAAGGCGACCATCTTCCAGCCCTGGCGGGCGACATCGGCATCCAGTTTCTGCCAGCGTTCGCCGGTCAGCTTGGTGGCGATCCAGTCGCGCCCGAGGTAGCGCGCCACCAGAAAGGCCAGACTGGCGCCGGCGGTGGCGCCGCTCAGGGTGTAGACGACGCCCCAGATCGGTCCGAACAGGATGCCGCCCAGCAGGGTCAGGGGCAGGCCCGGCAAAAAGAACACCGGTGCCAGGCTGTAGAGCAGCATGAAGATCAGCGGAGCCCACAGGCCATAACCGGCGATGCTGTGCCGCAGCTGTTGGGGATCGAACTGGTCGAGCAGACCGCTGGCGCGCAGGGCCACGATGGTGCCGATCAACAGGGCCAGCACGGCCAGACGGACGAGTTTTTGCCGGCCGGTGGCGGCGGGGCGGGCGGCAGGGTCAGACATGGGACGCTCCTGGGCATGGGGGGCCTGAATCTGTTGCCTGGCGCGGCGCTTCAGGCTCAGCCGGTTTTTGTAGCGCAACAGGGAAGGTACGGGTTTAAGGTTGCCGTCGAGGGCTGCCGCTGGTTGCAGTAGCACATCGAGCACATGGCAGCAGTTGCTGACGGGTCGCAGAAACTCCATGCAGCCGGCGCAGTAGGTTACCAGGGGTCGGCCCTGGGCCTGTTCGGCGCGACGGTCGCGCCACTTCAGGGCCAGCTGTGGTGCGCTGGCCATCACACAACCGCCCTCGCCGCAGCAGAGGGTGGTGCGGCCGCTGTTGCGCATTTCCTCGATTTTCAGCCCGCGCTGCTGCAGCAGCTGGCGTACCGCCTGCTGTACCGGCAGGGCCTGGCGGTTGACGCAGGGATCATGGATGGTCACCGTCCGTGCGGGTGTCGCTGTGGCTGGTGGGCCGGGCAGTAAGGCCGGCTGACGGGCCAATTCCTCGTAGACCGAATGGCATTGCAGCCTGTTGCCATAGCGGCGGAACACCTCGTAGCAGTTGGGGCAGGCGGTCAGAACCGTTGTGACGCCACCGGCCAGCAGCAGATCACGCAGCTGTCCGAACCGCTGATGAAAGCGTTGCTGATCGCCCAGGTCGTGGGAGGGCTTGGTGCAGCAGTCGAGGACCAGGCCGAGGGTCGGCTGCTGGCGGCGCAGCTGCTGATACAACTGCCAGACGGTAGCCGGCCGGTTGCCGGCCAGGGCGCAACCGGGGAAGAAAACCGTCTGACAGCCATCGGGCAGGGCATGCCAGGTGAACCGTTTCGAGGTGCCGAGGTTTTCATAACTGCGCAGGCCCCGAAAGCGCCGTAGAATCTGCGGCTGGTCGATCACGACCACTCGGCGCAGTTGCAGAAACAGGGCGCTGAGGCTCAGGCGTTCGGGGCACAGGGTGTCGCACAGGCCGCACAGGCTGCAGGAAAAGGCCAGGGTCGCTGCCAACGCCGGTTCTTCGTCCTGCTGCAGCTGACGGGCCAGCTGGGCCGGATTGCCATAGTGCTGTAGAAAGGCGCAGTTGCGCACGCAGGCACCGCATTCGCTGCAGCCGCTGGTGACATGGTCCAGCAGGTGATCAAGGTCTTGGCGCGTTTGCGTTGGATCGCTCCAGGTCAGTGATTGCGGGCAGCCCATTCCTCGGTTCCTCCTTCGAAGTTGATGGCGGCGGGCAAGCCGGCGAGCTGGTGCACCATCCAGGCATAACCCGAGCGGATGCCGCCGGTGCAGTAGTACACAACCGGCTGGTGCGGATCAATACCCTGGGCGCGCAGCAGCTGGCGCAGCTGAGAAGCGTCAAGCGGTCGGCGGTCGGCGCCCTGGAAGAACTTTTCCCAGTGCAGATGAACGGCGCCGGGCAGGTGGCCGGGCAGCCATTCGGTGAAATAGCTGCGGGTGTCCACCAACTGCCAGGTGGTCCCGCGCTGCTTAATATCGCTGGCGCTGCAGTTCAGGGCGCGGTTGAGCGTGACCTGATAGGTTTTTGTCGCGGCGGGTTGCGCAATCTCCTGGCTCAGCGGCGCGCCGGCGGCTTGCCAGGCCTGGATGCCGCCATCAAGCAGATAGACCGGCCCCTGGTGGCCGAGCCAGGCCAGCAGCCAGGCCAGCCAGCCTTCGCCGCCCCAGCTGCTGTCGCCATCGCCGTAGAGCAGCAGGGCGCTGTGCTCGTCGATGCCGCAGGCACCCAATGCCGCCGCCAGCTCGGCTGGTGGCCAGACGCGGTATTTGACGCCGTCTGGGTCGGTTCTGCTATAGTCCTCCCAACTGAAGGACAAGGCATTGGGCAGATGGCCCTGCTGCCAGTGGCTGCGGGGGCGGGCATCGAGCCGGATCAGGTCGGCACGTTCGAGAGCGGTGCTGACATCAAGGCGCTGCAGTTGGAAGCTCGTCCCCTCGGCGGCGCCAGCCGTCAGAGGCAGAAGCAACAGGGACAGCATGGACAGAACACGACAACAGAAACTTCGCCCCGGCCAGGCCGGGAATGCTGCTGGACTGGGGACCGATATGGCATTGCTGTTGCTGATGCTGGTCATCATGGTTTCCTTTCTGATGCTGGCGCGCCAGAACGATCTGCGCCTGGCGCTGGTGGAAATGACCGCTGCCAGCGCAGTGGCCGTGCTGGCATTGGCCGGTTTTCTGGCCGCCTTGCCGCGCGCCCGCTGGCGCTGCTGGCCGTTAGTGATTCTGCTGACGGCGGTGTTGCTGCGGCTGCTGTTCGTGCCGCGCCCGCCCCAGCTGTCCGATGATTTGTACCGCTATCTGTGGGATGGCCTGCAACTGGTTGCAGGTGTCAACCCCTATGCCCTGCCGCCGGCGCTGGCCGTGCCGTCCTCGCCGCTGGCCGCCCAGTGGCAGCCGCTGATCAATCATCCCCAGCTGGTGACCCTTTATCCGCCCGTGGCCCAGTTGTTGTTCGCGCTGGCCGGCGGTTCCCTGCTGGGCTGGAAGCTGTTGCTGTTGGCTTGCGACATCGCAACCCTGGGGCTGCTGATGGCGCTGCTGCGCCGTGTCGGCCAGCCGGCGGCGCTGGCGGCCCTGTATGGCTGGCATCCGCTGGCGGTGATTGAAGGAGCGGCTTCGGCCCACCTGGACCTGGCCGCATTGCCGCTGCTGCTGCTGGCCCTGTGGTTGTTGCTGCCCGCCCCGGGCCGGGCGGCGCCGGGCGCCGTGGCGGGTAGCGGTCTGGCCCTGGCCCTGGCGGGGGGAATCAAGCTGGTGCCTCTGCTGCTGGCGCCTCTGCTGCTGGTAGCGCTGGCGCCGGGCCGGCGCTGGCTGTTTGGGCTGGTGGCCGCTGGCGCTGTACTGCTGCCGGCTGGCCTGTTCTGGCCGGAACTGGGCAATGGCCTGCAGACCCTTGGCCAGTATGCCCGCCACTGGGAATTTGCCGCTCTGCCTTTTCGTCTGTTGCGCGCGCTGCTGGCTGATGGGCTGACGGCCCGGCTGCTGCTGGCGACCCTGCTGCTGCTGATCCTGGCGGGGCTGCTGTTGTGGCTGCGACAGGCTGCCGGCCAGCCGGCCGTCGCGCTGGGGCAGGCCGCGGCGGTTCTGCTGCTGGCCTTCGCCCTGCTGACGCCCACCCTGCATCCCTGGTACCTGCTCTATCCGCTGGTGCTGGCGCCGCTGGCCCCGCCGCCGGTACGGCTGGCTTCCTTCGTGCTGGGCTGGTCGGGCCTGCTGGGTTACCAGGTGGTGACCGGCTATGCCCTTCACGGCCAGTGGCAGGAAAGCACGCGGCTGGCGGCTTACATCTTCAGCGCGCCGGCCATGGCGTTGATGCTGGCGCTGATGGCGGCCCTGCTGCGGCGGTACAGGCGCCAGCCGATCTGACGCCGGTCGTGCCAGGCCTCGCGCGCGACGATCCACAGGATCGTGCTGCCGGCGCGCACCACGCCGCGCAGGGTGCGGCTGATTTTGGACTGACCGGCCAGGCGCGGTAGATACAGCAGGGGGATTTCACGTATGCGCAGACCCTGTTGCAAGGCCTTGATCTGCATCTCGATGGTCCAGCCGTAACCGGCATCGCGCATCTGCAGGTCTTGCAGGGCCGACCAGCGGATCAGACGCATGGGGCCGAGATCCTGGTAGTTGCCACCCCACAGCAGGCTGATAAGCCAGGTGGCCAGGCCATTGCCGAAGCGTTGCTGCAGACTCAGGGCGGCGCGGTTCTTTGGCACCCGCTGGGCCAGCACCAGATCGAGATTCTCTTCGGCCAGGGTCTGTGCCAGCAGCTGCAGCTGGGGGTGGTTGTCGCTGCCATCGGCATCGGCGAAGGCGACAAGCTCTGGCGGCTCGCCCTGCAGGGCGGCGATGCCGGCCAGACAGGCCGAGCCATAGCCGAGCCGTTCCTCGCGCACCACCCTGGCACCGCCAGCACGGGCCAGGACGCCAGTGTCATCGGTCGAGCCGTTATCGACTACCAAAACCTGGCTGATGCAGGACGGAACGCGGCGCAGAACGGTTGGCAGGGATTCGGCCTCGTTGTGGGCCGGAATGATCAGTGCGATGCGCGGGGCGGTTGTTGGCATGGGAAGGGTCATTGTCCTGTGGAAGAGCAAACAGGCGCACCGGCAAAAACGGTGCGCCTGTTGCGGTCTTTCGGGGCCTGTTGTGGCCGGGCCGGGCTCAGAACAGGCTGGCGGCCAGGGCCAGCGACCAGGTTTCACCCTTGGTGGTGCTGGCGCCGTAGAGTTCGTTGAAGTAGCTGGCTTCGAGCATCAGCTGTGGCAGCAGTTTGTAGCCCAGGGTGATTTCCAGCTTGCCCAGATCGGTTTCGTAGGGGTTGGAATCGACCTCGGTGAATTTGCCGGTGGGACCGGAGTCACCGTTGCCGACATGGGCATTGCCATCAAGCTTGGTGCGGACATAAAGAGCGCGGCTCAGGTCAAAGCCGGCCTCCAGCAGATAGACGAATTCATCGGCGTATTGCTGGGTGCGCCAGCGGTAGCCGGCCTCGACATTGAAGTAGCCCGGCAGCAGCGGATAGAGGGAATGGCCGAACTGCAGCCGCACGTCAATGTCGTCCTGCCCGTCGCCGAGTTGGATATCCGTTGCCAGATCCTGATCTTTTTCATCGTAGGCCTCACCGCTTTTATACAGGGCCTGCAGTGACAGGGCACCAGCGTCCAAGGCCAGCAGGCGATAACGCAGGCCGACATTGATATCGGCCAGGCCGCTGGTTTTGGCGGTTTTGTCGACACCGTTGCTGAAGGTGGTCATGACACCGTTCACCAGTTTGCGGCCGCGTTCCTGATAGGTCCATTCGGTTTCCTTGTAATCGAAGGAGCCGATCAGGGTCAGATCCTCCAGCAGGCCGTATTCGCTGTAGAACGACCAGGTCTGTTCATCATAATCGAAGTCGCGCCGCTGGTTTTTGAAAACATCATTCGGGGCAAAGGCTTTGGTGGTGCCGTCCTGATAAAAATAACGGTTGGCTTCGTATTCACTGTAGGCCAGGCGGGTGTAGAGCTTGCCCTTGGGCTGAGTCCAGGCGCCGGCCCAGAGGCTGCTGCTGGCGCACAGCAGCAACAGAAGCGTCAGCGACAGCAGGCGGGCCATTCGATGGGGTGATTGCTTCATGGGGTCTCTCCTTCAGTTCTTCCCGTGGATTGAAAGGCTCCCGGCAGCGGAGCGGAGGTCCGCAGCATGAATTCTGTGGCAGAAGGCGGGTGCTGGCCGGGTGCGTAAACGACGGGAACATAGCATGTGGGATGGTGATTTTGCCAATCGCTTATTCCGATACCGTCTTTGGTTTTTGATCGGCCATCCTGATAGTTTTCATTCCATCTGGATTTCGCCGCGGCGCCGTGCTATAGCAGGCGGCCATGATGAACTCTGTGATTTTGATTGGTGCCGGGCTGCATCTTGCTGCCCTGCTGGCCTTGACCCTTTATGGTCTGCATCGTCTCTGGCTGCTGTGGCGCTGGCGCCAGCTGCTGCGTCATCCGCAGGTAGTGCCCCAGTGGCATGGATCCTTGCCGCTGGTGACGGTGCAGTTGCCGCTGTATAACGAGCCCTGTGTGGTCGAGCGTCTGCTCGATGCCGTGGCGGCCCTCGACTGGCCACCGGAGCGGCTGCAGATTCAGGTGCTGGACGATTCAACGGACGAGACCACCGCGCTGGTGGCGGCCCGGGTCGCTTTCTGGCGTGAGCGGGGCCTGCCGTTCGAGATCCTGCGGCGCACGCGGCGACAGGGCTACAAGGCCGGCGCCCTGGCGGCCGGTCTGACCTCGGCCCAGGGTGAGCTGATTGCCCTGTTCGACGCCGATTTTGTGCCACCGGCGGATTTTTTACGCCGGCTGCTGCCCTGGTTCGCCGATCCGGCCGTGGCGCTGGTGCAGGCCCGCTGGGCGTTCCTCAACAGTGAAGCCAGTTGGCTGACCCGTTTGCAGGCCCTGCTGCTGGGGCCGCATTTTGGCATTGAGCACCAGGTGCGCTATCGCCGCGGTCTTTTCTTCAACTTCAATGGCACGGCCGGTATCTGGCGGCGGCAGGCCATTGAGGATGCCGGTGGCTGGCAGGCCGACACGGTGACGGAGGATCTTGATCTGAGCTATCGCGCTCAGTTGCGCGGCTGGCGTTTCGTCTATGTCGATGCGCTGGCGGTGCCGTCGGAACTGCCGGACAGTCTGGCGGCCTTCTGCAGCCAGCAGCAGCGCTGGGCCAAGGGCTCGTTGCAGACGGCGCGTAAAATCCTGCCGCGGATCTGGCGGGCAACGCTGCCCCGCCCGGTGAAGATCGAGGCCACCGCTCATCTGCTGGCCAATCTTGGCTGGTTGTGCGGCACGCTGGTCGCCCTGACGGTGCTGCCGGCGGTGCTGTGGCGGTTGCAGGCCGATGGCTACCGCTTCTGGCCGCTTGATCTGACACTGTTTTTACTGGCCACCGGCGCTATTCTGACCTATTTCTTCTGCCACGCCTGGCAGCGGCGGCAGTGGTCGCTGCTGCCTTTCGTGCCGTTGATTCCGCTGCTGACCCTTGGGCTGGCACCGCGGTTGGCCTGGGCGGCGCTCACCGGGCTGGTGCGCCGTGGCGGCGAGTTTGTCCGCACGCCCAAGCAGGGCAGCGCGGCCGACTGGCAACGGTTGCTGCCGGCCGGGCCGGGGCGGGCCTGGCTGCCATTGGGACTGGGACTTTACAGCCTGGTGCCCCTGTTGCTGGCCTGGCGCCAGCTCAGTGCGCCGGGTTTGTTTCTGTTGCTGTTCTTCCCGACCGGGTTTTTCTGGCTGGCGTTGCAACATGGCCGCGAGGAACAGCACCGCCGCCAACCGGTGGCACGTATCAGGCCTTGACGGCCCGCCCCCGCTCCGGTGTATGCTTACCGGCCCTTGGACGGTGCCGCGCCTCGCGACGCCCCGTCTTGCGCCATCCCGCTGTCTATGTCAGGAGGCTGCCATGACCATTGTGATTGACGCCGAGCGCTGTACCGGCTGTGGCAACTGTGTTGCGGTTTGCCCCGCAGATGCCATCGAATTGCGTAACGGCCGCGCCGTATTGCTGGCCGAACGCTGTGATTTCGACGGTCTCTGCATCCCGGCCTGCCCGGTCTCGGCTATCGGTTTCAGCGACGACTGACCGGCGAACGAAGAACATACTGTGCCCCCTGCTATGGTGCAGCGCTGGGGGCTCCCCAGGCGGCTGGCCGGCTGCCTGACAGGGCGCGCTTTCACGCGCTTTTTTTACTTTCCAACGATGCAAATCGAAACTGCGATTTCTGTTTTTCTAACAAAATCAAGCTGTTACATGTGAGTAGTTGATTTTGGTCGCCCATCCTTGGGCTCTGCAGGCGGTTTCCCAACGGTCTGACGGTCGATCTGTTTCCGGCCTGTCCCGGTTTTTTTTGTGTCTGATTACTCATTGCGACAGGAGGTTGGCAGCCATGGGTCTGCTTTCCAATACCGTGAGTCTTTGTCCCTTCGATGTTGTCGGCGATTTCCCGGCAGCAGCCACCAGTCCGACCGAACGGGCCGCCTGGATCGGTGAGCAATTGCAGCAATTCGCTTTTCGTTCCATCGAACACAGCGGTGAAGAGCAGGCGCTGGGCTGGGTGACCCTGGATGACTTCCAGTGCAGCGAGTTTGCCGGCAATACCGACTGGTGGCGCGACGAATACGTCTGTTTTTCCCTGCGGCGCGATCAGCGCCGTCTGCCCGCGGCGCTGGTGCGGGCTGAACTAGCACGGGCGCAGCAGCGTTTTCTGGCCGAGAACCCGACCTTCCAGCGGGTGCCGAAGGAGCGTAACGAAGAACTCAAGGAACAGGTGCGCGCCCGTTTGCTGACGCGCGTACTGCCAACGCCGGCGGTGTACGATGTCCTCTGGCACCTGCCCAGCGGCCGGCTGTTTCTGTGTCATCTGGCTGCCAGTACCCTCGATGTGGCGACCGACCTGTTCCAGAAAACCTTTACCGGTTTGCGGCTGGTGCTGGTGCATCCGCTGGCGCGGGCGCGGCAGATTCTCTCGGCGGACCTGACGCATGCCCTGGCGGCGGCGGATCAGGCGCCGGCCGATGCCTCGGTGGTCGAACAGATTGAGCGCAACCGCTGGCTCGGCTGGGAATTTCTGCGCTGGTTGATGTATCAGACCACTCAGGGCAGCAGTCTCTATGCCGTGCAGCGCCCTGGTCCGGCAGCCGGTGGTACCGCCTTTCGGGCCTGGCTGGATGATCGGTTGCTGCTGGCTGGCGCGGTCCAGAGCGGGGTGCAGAAGGTGACCGTGGTCGGGCCGCAGGACAATTTTGACGAGGTCTGCAGTGCCCTGCGACAGGACAAGCAGATCATCGAGGCGACCCTGCATTTCGAGCGGGGGGAACAGGCCTGGCGTCTGACGCTGAAGGCCGAACTGTTTCAGTTTGGCTCCTTCCGCTGTCCGGCGGTTCGGCTGGAACGCGATGGCGCGGTGGAAAATGAGCAGCTGGGGCTGTTTTATGAACGGCTGCATGTGCTGGCCGAGGGGCTGCAACTGTTTGACAGTCTGCTGCTGACCTTTCTGCAGCAGCGTCTTGGCCCTGCCTGGCCGCAACTGTGCCAGCGCGTGGAGGCCTGGCTGCATCCCGCAGACAGTGTAGACTGATGGCGGCGCAGCAACATACCAATGGCGACGTTGCTGTAAGCTGCGCGCGGCTGCGACGTTCGTAACTGGCTGCTCCGGCGCTGGTGCGGGCGGCAATAGTTGCCAGAGGGGGGAAACTCGGGTAAGATCGCCCTTTCTTGCGCCCGAGCTGGCCACTGCGGTGGGGCGCCGTCTGCCGGAGGAGTACCATGGCCGCTGAACAACAATTCATTCCCAAATGGATCGCCTGGGAGAGCACCAGACGCTGCAACCTCAGCTGTGTGCACTGCCGCTGCTCGTCGGATCTGGCGGCGGCGGCCGGTGATTTCACCACCGAAGAGGCCTACCGGCTGATCGATGACATCTGCGAGGTGTCCAAGCCGGTGCTGGTATTGTCCGGCGGCGAGCCGCTGATGCGGCCGGATATCTTCGACATTGCCCGCTACGGCACCTCTAGGGGGCTGCGCATGTGCATGGCCACCAACGGCACCCTGATCACCGATGCCGTCTGCGCCGAGATGAAATCGGCCGACCTGAAGATGGTGTCGCTGTCGCTCGATGGCTCCACCGCCGCCATTCATGACGATTTTCGTCAGTGTGCCGGTGCCTTCGACGGCGTGGTGCGGGCAGCCGAAACCCTGCGCCGCAACGGCATCAAGTTCCTCATCAACTCATCCTTCACCAAGCGCAACCAGCACGATATCGGTAGCTGCTTCCGTCTGGCCAAGCAGCTGGGCGCGACGGCCTGGTACATGTTCATGATCGTGCCGACCGGCCGCGGCGAGGAGATCATGGACGAACTGGTATCGAAGGAGGATTACGAGGACATTCTCAAATGGCACTACGAGCAGGAAAAGCGCGAGGACGAGATCCTCATGCGGCCGACCTGCGCACCGCATTATTACCGTATTGTGCCACAGATGGCCAAGGCCGAAGGGGTGGATTTCAAACGCCGCAGCCTGACCTTTTCCACCGGCGGCGGCAAGGGCTGTATTGCCGCCCAGTCCATCTGTCTGATCGACTGTTTCGGTAACCTCAAGCCCTGTTCCTACTTTCACTCCTCGGTGGGCAACGTCAAGCAGATCCCGTTCAAGGATCTCTGGTTCAACTCCAAGGTGTTCAACGAGTTGCGCGACTTCTCCAAATACAAGGGCAAGTGCGGCGAATGCGAGTTCATCAATGTTTGCGGTGGCTGTCGCGCCCGTGCCGATGCGGTGTATGGCGACTACCTGGCCGAAGAGCCGTTTTGCAACTATATCCCGCTCAAGACGCGCAAGCGGCTGGAAAGGGAAGCGGCCGAGAATCGTGGCGAATAAATAAAAAACCAATAAAGGAAAGAGTGCAATGGCGACAGACTACAACTTCCTCAAGGCCTGCTGGGGCCAGCCCGTTGACCGCGTGCCCGTCTGGCTGATGCGCCAGGCCGGTCGCTATCTGCCCCAGTACCGCGAAGTCCGCTCTCGAGGTGAAGGGACCTTCCTCGATCTGTGCAAAGATCCCGAGCGTGCCGCTGAAGTGACCATCCAGCCCATCGACATTCTGGGCGTTGATGCTGCCATCCTGTTTTCCGATATTCTGACCCCCATCGAGCCCATGGGCATGGAGCTCGATTTTGTTCCCGGTCCGGTGTTCGCCAAGCCGATCCGCAGCCAGGCCGATGTCGACGCACTGATCGTGCCTGCCGACATGGCTCAGGCCGTACCCTATGTGCCGGCGATCATCCAGCGCCTGCGTAAAGCGTTCGAGGACCGCGTGCCGCTGATCGGTTTCGGTGGTGCGCCCTTTACCCTGGCCTGCTATATGGTCGAAGGCAAGGGCAACAAGGATTTCGCCGCCCTCAAGCAGATGATGTACGGCGATCCGGGCCTGTATCACGCGTTGATGGAAAAGATCACCGAGATGGATTGCCGCTACCTCAACATGCAGATCGCCGCCGGCGCCCAGGCCATCCAGATCTTTGACACCTGGGGTGGGCTGGTGGCACCGCACGATTTTGAGCAGTTCGTGCTGCCCTACACCCAGAAGCTGATTGCCGGACTCAACCGCAAGGACGTGCCGATCATCTATTTCGTCAAGAATTCCGGTACCATGCTGGAGTTGGTCAAGGAAGCCGGCAGCGACGTGATCGGCCTCGACTGGCACATCAATCTTGGCAAGGCGCGCGATATTCTCGGCAATGACGTGGCCGTGCAGGGCAACCTCGACCCGACAGTGCTTTACGCGCCCAAACCCTACATCGAAAAAGAGGTACAGCGCATCCTCGATGAAAATGGCGGCCGGCCCGGCTTTATCTTCAACCTCGGCCACGGCATCCTGCCGACGGTGCCGCCGGGAAACGCCATCTTCATGGTCGAGGCCGTCCATCGCCTAAGCCAGAAGTAACCAGACCTTCCGCCCCGCAGCCCATGTGCGGGGCTTTTTTTGCCTGCCAGCGCCCTCCCTATCGCGATCATCGGCATATCAGATAATAACGTTTATTTATATCTATATTGCTTATTTGAGTTTTTGCCTTTTCTTGTGCAATAAGTGGCGAATATCGCTTGCTCTAATGATTCTGTTGCTCATTCCTGAGTGAAGCGCTCCTGTTGCCTCTAGCCCGGAAGAAAGGTATCCCCCTGATGTTGCGAAAAACATTTCTGCCACTACTGCTGTCACTGCTCTGTTGTGCTTCCCAGGCCCTGGCGGGCGCCTGGACCCAGCAGGCTGGCCACTCCTACAACCGCCTGTCCGGTAATTACTATTGCGCCGACCGTAATTTTGATGACGATGGCGACCGCAAAAAAATGGCCGATGATGGTAAATTCACCGATGTCAATCTCAACTACTACGTCGAATATGGCCTCACCGATGCCGCCACGGTCATCGCCTCGGTTTATTACAAACAGATCAAACACGATGACGACACCATCGAGATGAAGACCTATGGTTTCGGCGATGTCGATCTGGGGCTGAAATACCGCCTGGTGCAGTTTGCCGGTGGTGTGCTGGCTGCCCAGGGCCTGATCAAAATTCCCGAACTGTATGATGAAAATGATTCCATGCCGCTGGGCAACGGGCAGTACGACGTGGAGGCGCGCGTCCTGTTCGGTCACTCTCTGGCGTATCTGTTTCCCGGTTACTGCAACTTCGAGTTCGGCTACCGCTGGCGCTTTGAGGACTCCAGCGATGAGTACCGCTACCTCATTGAGGTGGGCAGTGATTTGACCGATCAATGGTATGCACGGGTCAAACTTGATGGCCTGCTCAGCGCCAACAACGGCGATGCCCTGGTCGATGCCCAGGGCAATCCGACCATGACTACCGAATATGACCTGCTCAAGTTGGATATGGCCGTGGGTTATCGCATGAACGATGCCTGGGGTTGGGAAGCCGTGTACACCCCGGCGTTGAGCGGTGAAGACACCGCCGCCGGCGCCACCTACACCCTGGCTTTGACCTATCAGATCCGTTAACCTGTCCAGCGTAGAAAGAAAAAACCATGATCCGATTTCATAAATCCATCCTGCTGGTGCTGATGCTGCTGGCGTTGTCCGCCGTCATGCTCAGTGGCTGCGGTGAGTCCGTCACCCATAAAACCAGCACATCCTCCACGGATGACGGTGATACCACCGATGGCGATGAAACGACCGACACTACGCCGTATCCCAATGCCGATTTGCTGGTGTCGGCCGATGAACTTGAAACCCTGCTGTCCAGCAGCACCGCGACTGCAGCGACCACCGGCAGCCTGATCGTCATCGATACCCGTTCCGCCGACGCCTATGTCGCCGGCCACATTCCCGGCGCCATTCACATGGCTCATGCCGAGCTGGCCGATGACAGCCTCAATCTTAAATCCGTCACAGAGCTGGAAACGCTGCTGGGTGGCAAAGGGCTGGTGGCTGACGCCAAGATCGTGCTTTATGACGACACCATCACCTCCTGGGGTTCGGCCGGGCGGGTGTTCTGGGCGCTGGAATACCTCGGCTGCTCGGATGTTCATCTGCTTGATGGCGGCTGGGACAAATGGAGCGCCGACGGCCGGACAACGCAATTAGCCGCGACGACCCTGGAAGCCACCACGTTTACCGCCTCGGTCAACACAGCGGTTGTCACCGATAAAGCTACCATCGCTTCCCGCCTGGGTGACAGCGACTTTGTTCTCATCGACACCCGTACCGACGAAGAGTTCATCGGTTGGCAGCTGTATGGTGAAGCACGCGGCGGGCATATCACCGGCGCGGTGCATCTGCCCTATGAGTGGTCCTATGGCGCCGATCACACCCTGGTGCCTTATGCCACCATGAAAAGCTATTTCGAAGAGCGCGGCATTACTGCCGACAAGCAGGTGGTTGCCTACTGTACCGCCGGCATTCGCAGCGGCTTCGCCTATTTCCTTGCCCGGCTGATGGGTTATGAGAATGTGGCCAACTATGACGCATCGATCTGGGACTGGGCGGCACAGGCCGATATCACTACCTATCCCATGGAAGCACTGACCAATTATGCCGATCTGGTCTATCCGGGCTGGGTCAATGCGGTGATGGATTATCACGCCAGCGGCAGTTCCAGTGCGGCTCCGGCCAACTACAACTATGATCGCGATCATAAATACCTGATTTTTGAAACCCAGTGGGGCAGCTTTGACGATATGGCCAACGGCTGGGCTGACACCTCCTATCTTTCCGGCCATATTCCGGGAGCGATCCACTCTAACTCCGATGTCTATGAAAACGGCTATCCGCGCTGGTTCATGCTGCCCGATGATGAGCTGAAAGCCGCCGTTGGCAGCATGGGCATCACCGAAGACACGACGGTCATTGTTTACAGCAACAGCCCGATCTTTGCCGCCCGCCTGTGGTGGATTCTGCTCTATGCCGGGGTGGATGATGTGCGCCTGCTTAACGGCGGTTATGACGCCTGGACCGCAGCCGGCTACGACGGTGAAACCACCACCAATTACCCCGTTGCCACCACCTACAGCGGTAGCACGCTGCCCGAGGTGGTCGCCACGACGGATTATGTGGCCGGGGTTTATGACGATGAAAACACCCTGGTCGCCGACGTGCGCATGTATGAAGAATATGCCGGTGAAGTAAGCGGCTACAGCTACGTGGTCAACAAGGGGCGTATCCCCGGTGCCGTTTATGCCTTCCATGCCGACAACCCGGATCGCTATTACCTGGACGATGACGGCACCTTCCGCAGCTACACCGAAGTGGAAACCATGTGGAACGGTGTCGGCATCGAAAAAGCCACGGACACCACATTCAGCAAAGATGTCATCTTTTACTGTGGCAGCGGTTACCGCTCCAGTATCAGTTATCTCTATGCCCACCTGATGGGGATCAGTAACGTGCGCAACTACTCTGATGGCTGGGAAGGTTGGAGCACCGACTACGTCGAAGACGCCTCCTATTTGGCGGAAGAAGGTGTGCCCGGCAGCACCGATGGCTGGCGGCAGAACCGCTCCGAGCGGCCGGTGTCCGTTGGTGTCCATCCCGAGTAGGACTTTGACGCCTATCCCAACGTCAACCACATGGTGGATGCCCGCTGGGGCCCGGCCGGTACTGCAGAAGCAGCTGGCGCTCCAGCCTGGCCTGGTTCTACGGCTATATGATGGGCTATCAACGCAACGACAACGTTGACAGTGGTTGGTTCGAACGGGCTATGGGCGAAGGTTCCGCCTATGCCGGGGCTGAAACAGTGCTCAACCCCATCGAAACAGGCGCACCGGGAGAGGGTTTTCTGACGGTTGAAATATATGCCGACCTGAGTTTGCTCAGGTCGGCTTTTTTTATGGTCGAGTCCTGTGGTAAACTCAGGCGATCTTGATATTAACAGCCCGTTCCAGGAGGTTCCCTGTGTCTGAACCGAAAAAAGCCCTGGTGCTGCTCAATATGGGCGGGCCGGATTCCCTTGAGGCCGTCGAACCCTTTCTCTGCAACCTGTTTTCCGACCGTGACCTGATCCAGCTGCCGTTGGGGGCGTTGCTGCAGAAACCCTTTGCCCGGTTGATTTCTCATTTTCGCGCAAAAAGCGTGCGGGAGAATTATCGCCGGATCGGCGGCAAATCGCCGCTGCTGCATTGGACGCAACGGCAGGCGGAAGAAACCGCGACGTTGCTGGGTGGAGACTGGCTGCCGTTCGTGGCCATGCGTTACTGGGCGCCGCGCGCCGCCGAGGTGGTGCAGGCCATTCGCCAGCAAGGGATCGACGAAGCCGTTGTTGTTTCGCTCTATCCCCACTACACCGGCGCGACCACCGGCAGCAGCATCAAGGATTTCAAACAGGCGGTGGCAGCACACCATCCGGCGCTGCGCTGTCGCTATATTGAAGACTGGCACGATTGGCCGGCCTATCTCGACGCTTTGGCTGACTGCGTGCGCGAGGGGCTGGCACAGGTGCCGGCCGCCCAGCGCAACCAGCTGCAGCTGCTGTTCTCAGCGCACGCCCTGCCGCAGAAATTCATTGAGCGTGGCGACCCCTACCAGCGCCACATCGAGCAGACGGTGGCCGGGGTGATGGCGCGGCTGGATTCCTGCGAGCACCAGATCGGTTATCAGAGCCGCAGCGGACCGGTACGCTGGATGGCGCCGGACAGCCGCGAACTGATCCGCGCCGCCGGTGCCGCCGGTCGGCCGCTGCTGGTGGTGCCGGTGGCCTTTGTGTCCGATCACATCGAAACCCTGGAAGAGATTGACGGTGAGTTTCGCGAACTGGCCGAGGCCTGTGGCGTGCCCTGGTTTGGCCGGGTGCCGGCGCTGAACGACCGGCCGTCTTTCATTGCGGCCCTGGCGGCGCTGGTCCGTCGGGCCGTCTCCGCAGCGGTCTGACACCGAACGGGCATCCGATCAGGCGGGCGGTGTCAGACGCGGAAGCGGGCGTGGCTGGCGCAACAGTGCGCGGCAGGAGCGCCAATCGGGCAGGAACTGATCGAGCAGGGCACAGAAGCGGGCGTTGTGGGAGGGTTCGAGCAGGTGGGTCAGTTCATGTACCAGGACGTATTCCAGGCAGACTGGCGGGTAGCCGGCCAGAGCGCTGTTGAGCCGGATACTGGCGCGTGCCGGGGTACAGCTGCCCCAGCGGCTGCGCATGGTGCGGATGCTGAATTGGCGCAGCTGCACCTGCAGGCGCTGCTGCCAAGGCTGCAGCAGGGGCTGCAGGGCCTGCCGGACCTGTTCCGCCTGCCAGCGTTGCAGTTGCGCCAGATCCCAGGTCGTCGGCAGCCGTAGCTGCGGCAGGGCGCTGTGTTCCGCGCTCTGTGGCGGACAGGCATGGGGCAGGCCCAACGGCAGCGCGCTGCTGGCCGAGCGTTGCAGTTGGTGGGCAATCCCCCAGTGCCACAGCAGCGCCGGGTCGCCCAGGTCGGCCGGCGGCTGCGACTGTTGCCGCAGGCGCTGCTGCTGGTGCAGAATCCAGTCACGCTTGCGGGCGACAAAGGCTTCCGCCACGGCCAGCGGCAGGCGCAGCGGCACGCTCAGACGCACCTGACCATCGGGTGGCAGCACCCGCAGATTCAGGTTGCGTACCGCCTTGCGTTGCAGTTGCAGTGCAATACCGGCCAGCTGACAGGCCTGGCACGAAACCGTGGCGCTCAAGTCACGCCTACAGATCGTTATCGCGCAGGGCTTCGAGCAGTTTTTTCTGCGACGGACTCAGGCTGGTTGGCACCTGCACCTCAATGGTGACGTAGAGATCGCCGGCCTCGTGGCGGCCATGCGCTGGAACCCCGTGCCCCTTCAGCCGGATCTTGCTGCCGCTGGCCGTGCCCGCCGGGATTTTGATGCGTTTTTCACCGTCAAGGGTGTCGACCTTGGCGCTGCCGCCCAGGCAGGCCGTGCTGAAGGAGACGGTCAGGCGCTGGTGCAGATCGTTGCCCTTGCGGGTCAGCAGCGGATCACTGTCCACCAGGATTTCCAGCAGCAGATCGCCGGCTTCGCCACCTGCCGGTGCTGGCCCACCCTTGCCGGCGATGCGCAGCTTCTGGCCGCTGGCGATGCCGGCCGGAATGCGCACCTGCAGTTGCTCATCGCGCCCTTCGTGACGCAGATGCAGGCTGCGTTCGCCGCCGCGCAGGGCCAGACGCAGCGGCAGATTCAGCTTCATCAGATAATCCTTGCCGCGCACAGACCGGGGGGGCTGATGGAACACGTTGCTGCGCCGGCCGCCGCGGCCGGCTTGGCCGAACAGGTCGTCACCCATGCCGCCCAAGCCAAACTCACGGAAGATATCGTTAAAGTTGGTGCCCTGGAAGATATCTTCACGGCTGAACTGTTGGTGAAAGACGTTGTCACCGACCTGATCGTACTGGCGCCGTTTGTCCGCATCGCTCAGAACGGCGTAAGCTTCGGAAATCTCCTTGAAGCGTTCCTCGGCCTGCTTGTTGCCCGGATTCTTGTCCGGGTGGTATTTGACCGCCAGTTTGCGGTAGGCTTTCTTGATCTCGTCCGCCGAAGCGGTTTTGGCAACGCCGAGGCTGGCGTAATAATCCTTGGCCATGAAACAGGCTCCTGCTGCTGGTGGCGCCCGCGCGCCGGTCGTCGGTGGATAGTCCGGTTGCACTATAGGGCCGGGGCCGATGTCCGTCAAGGGCCGCGCCGGCAGTGGCACTCAACAGAAGAAAAGGAAAAATATGACGCGAATAGTGGTGATCGGTGGCGGAATTTCCGGGCTGGTGACGGCCTGGCAGCTGCAGCAGCTGGCGGCGCGACAGGGGCGGGCGATACAGCTGTTGCTGGTGGAAAAGGAACCGCGCTGCGGCGGCAAGATCTGGAGCCGGCAGGAAGACGGTTTTCTCTGCGAATGGGGCCCGAACGGCTTTCTTGACAATAAACCGGCGACCCTGGAGTTGTGCCGCCAGCTGGGGATTGAGGATCGTCTGCTGCGTTCGAACGATAATGCCCGCAAGCGTTTTATCTTCAGCGGTAACCGGTTGCACCGGCTGCCGGAAAACGGTCCGATGTTTCTGCGGTCGCAACTGCTCAGTTGGCCCGGCAAGCTGCGTCTGGTAGGCGAGGCGCTGGTGCCGGCCAAGCGCGATGGTGCCGACGAAACCCTGGGCGCCTTTGGTCGGCGCCGGCTGGGCGCCGAGGCGCTGGACAAACTGATCGCGCCCATGGCCGGGGGCATTTTTGCCGGGGATGCCGAAACCATGAGTGTCGCAAGCTGCTTTCCGCGCATCGTGCAGCTGGAGCGGCAGTATGGCGGGTTGCTCAGGGCGATGGTTTGTCTGGCGCGGCATAAGCGCGCCGAGCGCAAGGCTGGCAAGGCCGTGGCCAGCGCCGCTGGCCCCGGCGGCGTGCTGACCTCCTTCGCCGGTGGTATTGCCGAGCTGACCGAGACTCTGCGCCAGCAGCTGGGCGAGGCGGTGATCAGTGGCGTGGCGGTGCGCCGCATTGAGGGGATGCCCGGCGCCTACCAGCTGGCGCTGGCCGATGGCCGGCAGCTGGCAGCGGAGGCGCTGGTTTGCGCCACGCCGGCCTATGCCGCGGCGGACCTGCTCGAAGGACTGGCGCCGCAGGCGGCCGAGGAACTGCGCGCCATTCCCTACGCACCGTTGCAGGTGGTGTGCTGCGGCTATGAACAGCGGCAGATTGCCCAGGATCTTAATGGTTTTGGTTATCTGATTCCCAAACAGGAGGGTTGTTCGGTGCTCGGTACCCTGTGGGATTCGAGCATCTTTGCCGGGCGCGCGCCCCAGGGCCAGGTGCTGCTGCGATCGATGATGGGTGGCGCCACCCGTCCCGATGTGCTTGATTTCAGCGATGAACAGGTCCAGGCGCTGGTGCGGGCCGACCTGCGCCGTATTCTCGGCATTGCCACGCCGCCGCCCTTTATCCGGGTGTTCCGCCATGAGCGGGCCATTCCGCAGTATCTGGTGGGGCATGCCGACCGGTTGCAGCGCTTGCGCCAGTTACTACAGCCCCTGACCGGGTTGTATCTGACCGGCAATGCCTATGACGGGATCGGTCTGAACGACTGTGTCGCCAATGGCGCCCGGGTGGCGGAGGAGCTGCTGCAGCAGCTGGCTTGACGCTATCGGCGGCTGAAGCTGGGCCGCAGGTGTGAATCAGGCACAACGATGCACAAAGCACAACGCCGGCTCTCGAAATCCGAGGACCGGCGTTGTGCTGTCTTGAGGCGGGTGACAAAGGTCAGGCCAGGAACAGGCCGTCCGCGTCGGCTGTGCTGCCCTGCGCCGGCCAGCCGGCTACCCCGGCCAGCTGTTTCTGGCGTGGCACGGGTGTGGTGCCGCTTGCTGGACCGGTCTGGCCATGGCTGGCCAGCCGGAAACGGCTGAGCAGTTGCTGCAGGCTGTCGGCCTGACTGCGCAGTTCGACGGCTGCTGCCGCTGTCTGCTCGGCGCAGGAGGTGTTTTGCTGGGTGACATCGTCAATCTGGCTGACGCCGATACTGATCTGGGCGATGCCGTCGGCCTGTTCGGTGCTGGCATGGGAAATTTCCGTGACCAGTTGGGACGCCTTGGCGACACCGTTGACGATTTTTTCAAGGGACTGCACCGTCTCGCGGGCAATGTTGGCCCCGGCCTGGGCCTTGTTGACGGAACCTTCAATCAGTTCGGTGGTTTCGCTGGCGGCCTTGGCGCTGCGCGCCGCCAGATTGCGGACCTCTTCGGCCACCACGGCGAAGCCTTTGCCATGCTGGCCGGCGCGGGCGGCTTCGACGGCAGCATTGAGGGCCAGCAGGTTGGTCTGGAAGGCGATTTCGTCGATCACCTTGATGATGCGTGAAATGTTGCTGCTGGCTTCGCTGATATCGGCCATGGCGCGGTTGAGCTGATCCATCTGGGCGCTGCCGGCACTGGCGTCCTGCTGCACCTGCTCGGTCAGCTGGCGAGCACTCTTGGCGGCTTCGGCGTTCTGCTGGGTCTGGCTGGAGAGCTGTTGCAGCGAGCTGCTGATCTGTTCCAGTGAACTGGCCTGTTCGGTGGCGCCCTGGGACAGTGCCTGGCTCGAATCGGCCACCTGGCTGGAGCCGCTGTCGATCTGCTGGCCGGCCAACTGAATCTCCAGCATGATGTTGTTGAGATCTTCGCCCAGCTGTTTGAGGGCATTGCGCAGGGCGTCGCGCTCGTCCTGCGGCTGGACCCGGAAGGTCAGGTCGCCCTGGGCCAGCTGCCCCAGAGGGGTGACGACCTCCTGCTGCAGGCTGTCGGCGAAACGATCCATGGTGCGGGCCAACTCGCCGATCTCGTCGCCTCGGTCCAGCTTCAGCCGCTGATCGAGATGACCGGCGGCAATATCGTTGAGCATGGCGACGACCCGCCGGACGGGCGCGGCAATGCTGCGGGCGATGCGCAGCGCAAACAGCAGACCGATGATGACTGATAGCAGGCAGATCCCCAGCAGCAGGCGCTGGGCGCCGGCGATGCTGGCGGCGCTGGCCCGCTGGATCTGCTCAAGAGCCTGGCTGCAGGCGGCTCGGGCCGCTGCGGCGCTGTCGTTCATGGTCGCACTGAGCTGCTGTTGCCGTGTCATGGCGGTCGCATGATTTTCAAAGCTGGCGCTGTAGGCATCTATGCCGGCCAGGGTGTCCTCGACCAGTTGGTCGACCTCATCGTTATCGAGATCCTCACTGACCGATTCAGCCAGCTGGCGCATGGTCAGGATGCTTTTTCTGACACGGTCGGCAAAGTTGTCGTCGAAGGAGGCGATGTGCTCCTTCTCGAACTTGCGGGCGTTGAGAAACAGCAGGTTGACGTTTTGTATCGCGTTGAGCCGTTCGATGCGATCTGTCAGAAGCTCTTCGAACTCGTCGGCATCGTCTATGTCGGTCTGGCTGGCGATGGTATCACTGAGCAGTTCTTCCAGCAGGGACTGCAGCTCCTTGGTGCGGGAGAAGGTGGCATTGGAAACCTCCTTCATCTGGCTCATGGCTTCTTCGCGTACGCGGCTGTTGCTGCTGAAGTCGTCAAAAGCCTGATCGTAACTCTGGGCCTGGCGGGTAATCTGTTCGACCAGCTGGCGCAGGGCCGGGTCGGCGAGATTGTGCTCGAGTTGTTCGGCACCCTTGCGCAGCTCGGCAACCTCACTGTGGGTTAGGTCGAACTCTCGTTCTTCGCCGCTGGCCGCATAACGCAGCTGGGCCAGACGGGCGCGGTCGAAATGAGCGGCGATGCGGTTCATGGCGTCAGCGTTGTCGGCACTGTGCTGGATTTGCAGCATGCCGCGTTCGCCGATCCAGCCGATGAACAGAGTCAAAGCCAGCAGACAGATGAACGATAGCAGTAGTTTCTTGCCGAGGTTGAGGGATTTGAGCATGGCAGGGTCCTTTGCTGAAGGGATGAACACGAGCACGGTGATGATCTGAAGCCGGCGGCCCGCCTGCCGGACGGAGGGAACGGTTGACCCTCGGCGGTAGGTACGTTATTTTGCCGCCTTGCATTATCGGCCGGCGTCTGCAGAGACGTCATTTGCTGGGCTGTCCCGCCGGGCCGCTCCCAAGAATCGCCAGGAATCTCATGAGTATGCAGAAGTTCTACCAGAATGAAGTCGACAAACGGCGCACCTTCGGCATCATCAGCCATCCCGATGCCGGCAAGACCACCCTGACCGAAAAGCTGCTGTTGTTCGGTGGCGCCATCCAGCTGGCCGGTGCCGTCAAGGCGCGCAAGGCCAATCGCCATGCTACCAGCGATTGGATGGCAATGGAACAGGAACGTGGCATTTCTGTTACCTCGTCGGTGATGAAATTCAACTACCGCGATTTCGAGATCAACCTGCTCGATACGCCCGGCCACCAGGATTTTTCCGAGGACACCTACCGGGTGCTGACAGCGGTGGACAGTGCCATCATGGTGATTGACAGCGCCAAGGGGGTTGAAACCCAGACGCGCAAGCTGATGGAGGTCTGCCGCATGCGCAACACCCCCATTATCACCTTCATCAACAAGCTTGACCGCGAGGGCTTGGCGCCGCTTGATCTGCTGGCCGATATCGAGGACAGTCTGCAGGTGGAGTGTGCCCCCCTGTCCTGGCCCATTGGCATGGGCAAGCGGTTTCGCGGCACCTATAATCTTTACAGCAAAAATCTGCAGCTGTTTTCCGCCCAGGACAGCGAGCGGGTTCGTCAGGCCGAGCTGATCGACGACCTCGACGATGGCCGTCTCGATGCCCGCCTTGGGGCGCAGGCCGACGAGCTGCGCGACGATATTGCCCTGCTTGAAGGCGCCGCCAACCCTTTCGATCTGGCCGAATATCTCAAGGGCAACCAGACCCCGGTGTTTTTCGGCAGCGCCATCAACAACTTCGGGGTGCGCGAGCTGCTTGATGCCTTTGTTGAACTGGCGCCGCCACCACAGCCGCGCCAGACCACGACGCGGGAGGTGTCGCCCTACGAGGCCGATTTCAGCGGTTTTGTGTTCAAAATCCAGGCCAACATGGATCCGGCTCACCGCGACCGCATCGCCTTTCTGCGCATCTGTTCAGGCCGTTTCGAGCGCGGCATGCGCCTGCGCCATCACCGCATCGGTAAGGATATCAATGTGCCCAACGCCACCATTTTCATGGCGCAGGACCGCAGCCATGTGGAGGAGGCCTATGCCGGCGATATCATCGGCATTCACAACCACGGCACCATCAAGATCGGCGACACCTTCAGCCTGAAGGAAGAACTCAAGTTTGTCGGCATTCCCAGCTTCGCGCCGGAACACTTTCGCCGCGTGCGGCTGAAGAATCCGCTCAAGGCCAAGCAGCTCGACAAGGGCCTGACCCAGCTGGCCGAGGAGGGTGCCGTGCAGCTGTTCCGGCCGCTGGCCAGTAGCGACTATATTCTCGGTGCCGTTGGTGTGCTGCAGTTTGATGTGATTACCGCCCGGTTGCGGGATGAATACGGCGTCGATGCGGTGTACGAAGGGGTTGACTACGCCACAGCCCGCTGGATCGGCTGTGACGACAGAAAGATGGCGGCGGAGTTCGAAAAAAAGAATCGCGCCAGTCTGGCGCGCGATGCCGAGGGCAACCTGGCCTTTCTGGCCTCCAGCGAGTGGCGCTTGCAGCATACGGTGGAACAGTGGCCGCAGGTGCGGTTCCACAAGACCCGTGAGCACTGTTAGACGGAGGTGGGTTCGGAGCCCGGCGCGGCCGGCCGCAGGGGCAGTTCAACGAAGAAGGTGCTGCCTTTTTCCAGAGTGCTTTCCACCCAGATGCGGCCGCGGTGCGCCTTGACGATCTCGTCCACCAGCGCCAGCCCCAGCCCCAGCCCGCCGGGGATGCGCCGGTCACCGTCGTTGACGCGGTAGAAACGGTTGAAGATTTTTTGCTGATCCTGGGCTGGAATGCCGATGCCCTCGTCCTGAACCCAGACGAACAACGATTGGTCGCTGCCGCGGGCGCTGACGGTGATGGTGCCACCGGCGGGTGAATACTTGACGGCGTTGGACAGAATGTTTTTGAACACCTGCTGCAGACGCTTGCCGTCGGCAACAAGGGTTGGCAGCTGCTGTGGCAGGGCGGTGACGATGCGGTGACGGTCGGACACCATGCTGAACAGGGCGACGGTTTCACGCAGCAGTTCAAGCACGTCTGTCGGTGCGAAATGGTAGGCCTGCAGAGAGGACTGCAGCCGCTGCAGGTCGAGAAAATCGTTCATCAGCTCGTTGAGCCGGTTCATCTCCTTCTGAATGATCTGCAGGTAATTGTGCTGTTGTTCCGGGCTGGTTTCGTTTTCGAGCATGAATTCGACAAAGCCGAGAATCGCTGTCAGTGGCGTGCGGATTTCGTGGCTTACGGCAGAGATCATCTCGCTTTTCATTTTTTCCAGCTGGCGTTCCTCGGTGATGTTCTGCACCAGCTGGACCGCGCCGATCAGTTTGTCGTCGTGAATAATCGGCGTGATGTTGACGCGGAAGAACGAGTCGGTCACCTCGTCGT
This sequence comes from Desulfuromonas thiophila, assembly GCF_900101955.1. Lineage (NCBI taxonomy): Bacteria > Pseudomonadati > Thermodesulfobacteriota > Desulfuromonadia > Desulfuromonadales > Desulfuromonadaceae > Desulfuromonas > Desulfuromonas thiophila. The sequence continues at coordinate 300,621 of NZ_FNAQ01000001.1, forward strand.
GATAAACCTCTTCCGCGCCCTCGTGATGGTCGAGTACCTGCTGCAGCAGTGGTGACGGATGGCCGCTGACCGGCAGCAGGTTGCGCCGTTCCGGCCGGTGTTTCTGCACCGCGCCATAGCTGTTGCGCAGCCGGCGGGCGGCGCGGTTCTGCTTGCGGATCTGGCCCTGTGGATCGAGCAGGCTGATGGCGTCGTCGATGGATTCGAAGGTGCTGGCCCATTCCTGCTCACTGGTGAGCAACTCGGCTTCGACCTGGCGCCGTTCGCGGACCTCCTGTTCCAACTGGCTGTTGATCTGCTCCAGATCGCTGGCGTGGATCAGCACCTGGCGGGTCAGGGGGCGCAGCAGAACATAGAATAGCACGCCTCCCAGAACCGACAGACCCAGAATGACCAGGGCCACCGGCAACAGGCGCCGCAACAGCTTGCGGTGCAGTTCGGCGTTGTCGAGCAGAATGGCGATGTGCCAGTTGCCGCCGGGCAGGCGGCTGTAGGCCAGGGTCGAAGCCGGCGCGCTTTTGAAGGCCGGAAACGCCTGAATGCCTTGATCCTCCTGCAGCTGTGGCAGGGCCAGCAGCACGTTCTGGTACAGATCGCGCGTGACCGGGTCGTCCTGCAGCTGCCGCGTGCTCAGCAGCAGGGGAGTGTCGGCCTGCTTGCGGAACAGAAAGACCCGGCCGCTGTCGGGGCTTTCCTGCCTCTGCAGCAGGGCACGCAGCTTGTCAGGCGCGAAGAACAGCAGGTCGTAGCCCAGCACCTCCTCGTCCTGCCGCACGGCACTGACGGCTACCAGAAAATGGCGGCCGTCGATGTTGAGGGGCTCGGAAAACAGCACGCCGTAAGGGCCGAAATCGCTTGGCGGGGCCCGGTGGGCCGGATCAATGGGCCAGTGGGCCGGCCCTAGAACGATGCCAATGCGGGCAACCTCCTTGCCGTCACGGGTCAGTCGCAGCAGGCCGCGAGCTTCGTCGAGCGGTGCCAGGGCATCGGCCAGGCGCGGAGTGCTGTGCCGGCGCAGGTCTTCCAGGTTGGTGCTGCCCGCCAGATAGCGCTGCAGTTGAAGGCGGATTTCGCTGCGGGTGCCGAACTGGATCAGCAGATCGGCCAGCCGCCGCAGATAATTGTCCACGGCCAGCTGTTTATTGGCCAGCTGCTGGGTCAGGTTGGCATGCAGTGACTGCTTGAAGATGCCGTAGAAGGCCGCCAACGCCGTGGCCGAGACCACGGCGCCAATGGCGAGGATGCTGACCATGAAAAAAATGGTCAGTCGTTTACGCAGATAGAGGGAACGGCGTGTCAGCATGGAGGCGGTTTTCCAGATGCGGGGCTCAAGGGGCGATAGTCTCTAAGATAGCAGTACTGCCGGGCTTTGCAATGCAGTCCGCTGCTTTCACTCCATCGCTGCCGGCGAAGGTTGATGATTTTGCAACAGATAACAGGTTGGTGACAACCGACCGAGAAAACCTACAGGAGAATGACCATGATGGATCGGGTTGAGATACGTTGTGACATGCCGTCAGCAGGCTGGCAGCTGCTGCCCCTGACCGCTGAGGACTGGTCGAGAGTCGCGACCGGGCCGGCTTTGGCGCCGCTGGCGGCGGCCGGACTGTTCCGGGCTGAGGCCGGAGAGGGTTTTGTGTTGCCGGCCCCGGAGGGTGCGGGCGGCCAGCTGCTGCTGGGGCTGGCTGGCACCTGCGCCGCTGACTGGCGCCGGCTGGGGGCTGAAGCCGCGGCATTGGAGCGCAGTCGCCGGCTGGGGGAGTGCTGGTGGGATGGCACGGCGGTTACCGATGAGGCCTTGATTGCGGCGCTGCTCGACGGTTTTCTGCTGGAGGGCTACCGGTTTGAGCGCTATCGCCAGCCGGCGGCGGCCGCCGGAGCCGTGCCGCGCCTGACCCTGGTGGTGCCGCCGGCGCGGCAGGCTGACTGCGCGGCGCTGCTGCGCCAGCGGCTGTTGGTGGCGCAGGGCGTGACGCTGGCGCGTGATCTGGTCAACGAACCGGGCAACGTCAAGACACCGCAGTATCTGGCCGAGCAGGCCTGGCAACTGGCCCGTCAGACCGCCGGTGTGCGGGCGATGGTTTACGGCCCGCAGGAGTTGCGTCGCCAGGGCTGCGGCGCCCTGCTGGCGGTTGCCCAGGGCAGCGCGCAGCCGCCGTGCCTGATCGTGCTAGAGTATCGCGGCGGCAATGCCGAGACGGCACCATTGGCGCTGGTGGGCAAGGCCGTCACCTTCGACAGCGGCGGCATTTCGCTCAAGCCCAGCGAAAACATGGAGCAGATGAAGATGGACATGGCCGGCGGCGCCGTGGCGCTGGCGACCCTGATCACGGCAGCGCGGTTGCAGCTGCCGGTCAACCTGGTGGCGGTGATTCCAGCGGTCGAGAACATGCCGTCGGGCAGCGCCCAGCGACCGGGTGACATTGTCCGGTCGCTGTCCGGTCAGACCATCGAGGTGGTCAATACCGACGCCGAGGGCCGGCTGATCCTGGCCGATGCCCTGACCTTCGCCAGTCGCCTGCAGCCACGGGCGATCATCGACATCGCCACCCTGACCGGCGCCTGCATCATCGCTTTGGGGCATCAGGCCGCCGCTCTGCTCGGCCGAGACGAGACCCTGCTCGCGGCCCTGCGCCAGGCCGGCGAGCGCAGTGGCGAACGGCTGTGGCCATTGCCGCTGCTGGCGGAATACAACGAGCAGATCAAAAGCACGGTGGCCGACCTGAAAAATAGCGGCGGCCGACCGGCTGGCACCATCACGGCGGCGGCCTTTCTCGGCCATTTTGCCGCAACGCCGGCCTGGGCCCATCTGGACATCGCCGGGACGGCCTGGGAGGAAAAGGGCCGGCCGGGGCAGCCTGTCGGCGCGACGGGTTTTGGCGTGCGCCTGCTGCTCGACTATCTGCAGCAGGGCTGCTGAAGCCTGTCCGGTTTGCGGCAGGACCTTATTTGCGCTTGAACACGTCGGTGCGCGGGTTCGACACCCGGTCGAGGAACAGTAGACCGTCGAGGTGGTCGAGTTCATGCTGGATGGCCACGGCCTCGAAACCTTTACAGCGAATGACCTGATCGCGGCCTTCACCATCAAGGAACTGGACGACAATCTCCTTGGCTCGTTCGACGTTGCCGGTGTAGTCAGGCACGCTCATGCAGCCTTCGCGCATGGTCTTGCTGCCACTGCGTTCGAGGATTTCCGGATTGATCAGCACCAGCTGGCCATGGTTGTGCTTCTGGCCCAGCTTGCTGTGTGACACATCGACCACCGCCACGCGCAGGTCGGCGCCGATCTGCGGTGCGGCGATGCCGACCGAGTGGCCGGCGGCGTACATGGTGTCGAGCAGGTCGGTGACCAATGCACGGGTGGTGGCGCTGGCGGGATCAGCCACATGGCAGCGCTGCTTGAGCCGTTCATCGGGGTAAACCAGAACTTCGCGGACGGCCATGCCTACAGCTCCACCGGGGTGATGTTGCGCACCGAGATGTCGACCTGCAGCTCGCGCCGCAGCGGTTCAAGCCGTTCGCGCAGGGTTTCGATGGTCAGGTTTTCCGGCAACACCGATTCGCACATCATCACATAAACCGGCCGTTGGGCGCTGCCGACCAGTTTGGTGTTGAGGTCGACAATGTTCACGGCCAGATCACTGAGCAGCTGGGCCACACGGTAGACGATGCCGGCCTTGTCGCTGCCGTAGACCGAGATCATGCACAGCTCGCCCGGTAGCTCCGGTCGGGTTTCGCCACCGGGGCGGAGGGTGCGGACGAAGACCGACAGGCCCTGCTGTTCCAGGGCGCTGAAGGCCTGCAGCAGCACTTCGCGCTCGCGCAGCTGTGGGTGGGAGACGATCAGGATCATGGCGAACTGGCCACCGAGGATGGTGCTGCTGGAATCGGCGACGTTGCAGCCCAGCTCGTAGAGGACGCGGGCGGTGTCGGCGACAATGCCGGGCCGGTCGCGGCCAATGATGGTGACGGCGAAAAACGTGGTGTCGATCATGACGGGCTCTCCTTGGCAACGGGCGCGCGACAGGCGCGGTAAAAGACAGAACTATAGCATGTCTGCCGGCTGCGGGCGTATTTTTCCCGTGCGAGGCGGCAGGCTGGAAAGGAAGCATGGAACCCTGGCAACAGCTCAATCGTCGCGCCTGTCGTGATCTGGCGACCCTGGCGCAGTATCTGCCGTTGGATACGGCGCCGCTGGCGGCGGTGGTGGAGCGCTATCCGCTGCGCCTGAGCGCGCCGCTGCTGGCACGGCTTGCCACTGCCGGCAACCCCCTGACGGCACAGTTCGTGCCGCAGCTGGCCGAGCTCGACGCCGCCGGTCAACCCGATGATCCTCTGGCGGAGGAGTCGCTGGCGGCGGTGCCGCAGCTGGTGCACCGCTATGCCAACCGGGCCTTGTTGCTGGTGGCCGACAGCTGTTTCGCCTACTGTCGCTTCTGCACCCGCAAACGGCGGGTCGGACGCACGCGCGGTATCTCCTTTGGTGAAATCGAGCGCGCTCTTGATCATATCGCCGCCACGCCGGCCATTCGTGAAGTGATTCTCTCCGGAGGTGATCCGCTGGTGATGAGCGATGCGCTGCTGGGCCAGATTCTGCAGCGCCTGGCGGCCATGCCGCAGGTGCGGCTGGTGCGTATCGGCAGCCGCGCGCCGCTGACGCTGCCTGAGCGCATCACCCCGCGGCTGTGCAATTTGCTGGCGCGCCACAACGAACGCCAGCCGCTCTATCTGTTGACCCATTTCAATCATCCGGCGGAACTGACCGCCGGGCCCCGTCAGGCCTGCGCCGATTTGCGTGCTGCCGGGTTGTCGCTGCTCAACCAGACCGTTCTGCTGCGTGGCATCAACGACGAGGTTGCCACCCTGGCCGAGCTTTGTTACCAGCTAACCTGCTGGCATGTGCGGCCCTATTACCTGCACCAGATGGATCTGACGGCCGGCACGGCGCACTTCCGCACCTCTCTGGCGCGGGGTATCGCCCTGATCGAGGCGTTGCGGCGCGAACTGCCGGGGCTGGCCCTGCCGCGCTTTGTGGTCGATCTGCCCGGCGGTCTGGGCAAGATGCCGCTGGAACCCGATGCCCTGGTGTCCCCTGGCCCGGCGGCGCTGCTGCGCAGTCCGACGGGGGCGTTGGTGCCTTATCCGGACCTGGTGGACTAACAGGATGTTAAAAAAGTCCCATCCGGGGCTTTTTCAACGACGCAAGCCGAAAATGCGATTTCCGTCTTGCTCACAAAATCAATCATTGCGGAGCAATGATTGATTTTGGTCGCCCGCCCGTGGGCTCTACAGGCTGTTTTTTGGTTGCGGTGCCGGTTTGCCGGGGTAGACTGTCGCTTGTCTGTGTAAAATGTTATGGCGTCTTTTTAAGAAGGAGATTTTATGCGGCTCAGAGCTAAACTGACCCTGGCTATCGGCCTGATTCTGGTGCTGACGGCCCTGTCCATTGTGGCGGTGGCGCTGTACCAGAACCGCCAGGTGAAAACGACCATCGATGGCCAGGTCAACCAGCTCATCACCGATCAGGCCGGCCAGGCGGCCCAGGCGGTCTATCGCATGTGCGAAGCCATGCGCGAATCCGTCGAGCAGACGGTGGTCAACCATCTGCGGGTGGCCGAGCGGCTGGTGGGGGATGCCGGCGGAGTCCATCTGGTGGCCACGCCGGTGCGCTGGAAGGCTGTCAACCAGTTCAGCCAGCAGGCGCAGGAGATCGAGTTGCCGCAGCTGTGGCTGGGCGACCAGTGGCTGGGGCAGAACAGCTCCTTCGAGCAGCCGACGCCACTGGTTGATGAGGTGGCGGCGCTGGTGGATGGCACCTGCACCCTGTTCCAGCGCATGAACGCCGCCGGCGACATGCTGCGGGTGGCCACCAATGTCAAAAAACTCGATGGCCAGCGTGCCATTGGCACCTTCATCCCCCACACCAACCCGGACGGCAGCCGCAACAAGGTGATTGAAACCGTTTTGCGTGGTGAAACCTTCAAGGGCCGTGCCTTTGTCGTCAACGCCTGGTACGTCACGGCCTATCAGCCCCTGTGGGACGCCGATCACAAGGAAGTGATCGGCATCCTCTACTACGGCGAAAAACAGGAGAACGTCACCAGTCTGCGCCGCGGCATCCTCAAGACCCGTATCGGTAACAGCGGTTATGTCTATGTGCTGGGCGGCCAGGGCGACCAGCGCGGTCACTACATTGTTTCGCCCGGCGGTGCCAATGATGGCAAGGATCTGTGGCCGGCCAAGGACAGCGACGGCCGCCTGTTCATTCAGGCCATTGTCGAGAAGGCCCTGGCGCTGCCCGCGGTTGGCGCGGACGGCCAGGTCCCGCTGGCCTTCGAGCGCTATCCGTGGCAGAACGCCGGTGAAAGCGCGCCGCGCATGAAGGGTGCCGCCATTAGTTATTTCGCGCCCTGGGACTGGGTCATCGTTGGCAGCTATTACGAAGACGATTTTGTCAACTTCTTCACCCAGGTGGAGGGCGCCCTGGCCGGGCTGATCCGCTGGATCGGCATCATTGCCCTGCTGGCCACCCTGGTTGCTCTGCTACTGGGCTATCTGCTGGCCAGCCGCTTCTGCACCCCCATCCAGCAGAGCATCGCCATGCTGGCAGCGCTGGAAGCCGGCAATCTCGACGAACGTCTGTGCCTTGAGCGCCGCGATGAACTGGGAGAGCTGGCCCGTGCCCTCAACTGTTTCGCCGACAACCTGCGCGACGAGGTGCTGCAGGCCTTTGAAAAGCTGGCGGCCGGCGATCTGACCTTCGACGCCAGCGGGTTGATCCGCCAGCCTCTGGCCCAGGCCAACAGTGCCCTCGACGCGGTCATCCAGCGCATTTGGGCTGCCAGCGAGCAGATTGCCGCCAGCAGCGAGCAGATTGCCGATTCGAGCCAGTCACTGTCGCAGGGCGCCACCGAGTCGGCCAGTTCTGTCGAGCAGATCAGCGCCTCCATGACCCAGCTGGCGGCGCAGACGCGCCACAACGCTGACCATGCCGAGCAGGCCAACCATCTCAGCCAGCAGGCCCGTCAGGCCGCCGGCAGTGGCAACCAGCAGATGCAACGCATGATGGCGGCCATGACTGACATCAGTCAGACCAGCCAGAACATCTCGCGTATCATCAAGGTCATCGATGAGATTGCCTTCCAGACCAACCTGCTGGCGCTCAACGCAGCCGTCGAGGCCGCCCGCGCCGGTCAGCACGGCAAAGGCTTTGCCGTGGTGGCCGAGGAGGTGCGCAATCTGGCGGCGCGCAGTGCCAAGGCGGCACAGGAAACGGCCGAACTGATCGAGGGCGCCGTGCGCCAGACTGTCGCCGGCAGCACCATCGCCGGCGAAACCCAGACCGCGCTGGAGACCATTGGCCAGGGCATCGGCCAGGTTGCCGATCTGGTGGCGGAAATCGCCAGCGCCAGCCGTGAACAGGCGCAGGGCATCTCCCAGATCACCGAAGGCATCAATCAGATTGACCGGGTGACGCAGCAAAACACCGCCCAGGCCGAGGAAAGCGCCGCCGCCAGCGAGGAGCTCAACAGCCAGGCCCAGCAACTGCGCGGGCTGGTGCAGGGCTTCCGCCTGCGGCGGTCGGAGCGGAACCTGTTGCCGTAGCGGCGCTGCGGCAGCTCAACATGAAAAAGCCCGGCGGGGGAGGCGTCCCGCCGGGCTTTTTCGTTGAAGCAACACAACAAAGGGAAGGAAGAAAGGAGTCTTCCGGCGACTGCCACGGCGCCGGTCGATGGTGAGAGTCTAGCCAAAGCCACCCTTCCACAACAGCGTCAGGCGCGCAAAAATTCGCAGAGGTTTGAGCGGCCCACACCTGTGCATTGGCGCAGGTCAGCACTGTTGCGGTTCGTGCGTACTGCCGATAGCTATAAATTTCAACAATTGCACAGTTGATGTGATGATGCTAACGTTAGTTGGTCGTGCGCCGATGGGTTGTTTAATCTGGATGACAACGATATCAGTTCTAGGTCGCAGTATGTAGAATCCATTTTTGTCGATAAATATTTTTCAATAGGGGATACTTTTGATTGAAATGGTTGATTTTATAGAAGCTTATTGGGCTGGACCCTATGCGTGGCCAGGATTCGAGACAGATGTCGGGTTGTCTGCGATTCCGAAACATCCTGGGATCTACCTGTTGACTGCCGAATATAGGGATGGCTACATCATCTATGCTGCTGGAATCACCCGACGCCCCTTCCCAACTCGGTTCCGTGAGCATACCCGGAAATATTTGGCAGGAGATTACACGATTTTAGAGATGTCTGCTATGAGTAGCGGTATACGGAAAGAGATATGGCATGGATGGGGCTGGACGCCAGAAAAGCGCAGGGATTACGAGGAGCGTCGCAGTGATCTGGTGGTTTCCGCTCGTCGTCAACTTGCTGCTTTTCGAGTTTTTGTGGCCGATGTTGGAACGGTTCCGCGATTACTGGAGAGGCTTGAGGCGGCAATCATGAATACATTATATAAGGAGATGCCGCCTTATTGTGAAATTCCGGACAGGGGGATGATGCTTGCGCCTCGATGGGAGACAGAGAAGGTCATAACTGTTCGGTTTCAAAGCCATGTCAAATTTTTTGGGCTACCAGTTGAGATTGAGATATGACGTTGCATGAGGCGCTATCCTAAAGGATACCGCTATGCCCTGCGTAGCTGATGGGTGCGGTTGTTTGGAGCTATAAAATCGGCAAGTGAATAACCATATTCTAATTCTTTAGATAATAAGCCTTCGGCGACAAAACAGATAAACATCGTTGCTGAAAAAGCGGCATGTGCGGCTAAGTAGCCGAAATAAGTCTGGTTACAGCTCTTCCGGCGTGAAGGCGACGACCTCGGCGATGTCGCTGGCGTCGGTCAGCAGCATTACCAGCCGGTCGAGGCCGAGGGCGATGCCGGCGGCGGTGGGCAGGGCGGCGAGATCGGCAAGAAAGGGTTCCGGCAGGGGGCAGGCGGGTTTACCTGCGGCGCGGCGCTGCTGTTCCTCGGCTTCGAAGCGCTGGCGCTGCTCGACCGGGTCGGTCAGTTCGCTGAAGCCGTTGGCCAGTTCCATGCCGGCGAGGTAGAGCTCGAAGCGCTCGGCCAGGGCGGGTTTGTCGGGTCGCCGCCGCGCCAGCGCCGCCATGCTGGCGGGGTAGTCGTACAGCAGGCAGGGCCGGTCGAGGCCTAATTGCGGCTCCACCTGGTCGCTGTAGCATTCGTCAAAGCGGTCGTGTGCCAGGGCCTGCTGCAAAGAGCGGTCGGCATGGCGCTCAAAGGCGGTGGCCAGGCTCAGGCGCTCAAAGGGCTGATCCAGCCGGATGCTGTGCCCCTGCCAGTGCAGTATTCCGCCGGGTACCAGTTGGCGCAACAGGGCTTCGCAGTCGGTCATCAGCTGGTGGTAGTCGGCATCGCGCCGGTACCATTCGAGCAGGCTGAATTCGGGCAGATGGCGGCGGCCGCGTTCGCCGCTGCGCCAGCATTGGCAGAGCTGAAACAGGCGCGGATAACCGGCCGCCAGCAGGCGCTTCATGCACAGTTCGGGTGAGGTCTGCAGGTAGTGGCCGGCACTGGCGACGGCATCGATGTGCAGTTCCGGCGCGTTGACCGGAATGCGTTGCGGTGTTTGCACCTCAAGAAAGTCGCCGGTGATGAAAAACGCCCGGATCTGCTGGAGAATCCGGGCGCGTTGGTGCAGCCGGCCCTGACGCCTGGCCAGGCGGGTGAGGGAGGCGGTCACGCTCACTCCTTGACGCGGGTGACGTACTCCCCGGTGCGGGTGTCGATCTGGATCAGAACCCCTTGCTCGACAAAGGACGGCACCTGCAGGGTGTAGCCGGTTTCGACGGTGGCCGGTTTGTTGTTGCCGGCGGCCGTGTCGCCCTTGACCCAGGGGTCGGACTGGGTGACGCGCAGGTTGACGAAATTGGGCAGGGTGATGCCGATGGCCAGATCGCCGAACATGAGGATCTTTACCTCCATGTTGTCGACTAGAAAGTATTTGTCGTCGCCGAGGGTGTCGGCGCCGAGCGATACCTGCTCGAAACTCTTGTTGTCCATGAAGACATAGCCGGTTTCGTCCTGGTAGAGGTACTGCATGTCACGCTCTTCCAGCGGGGCCGGTTCGAAGCTCTCACCGCTGCGGTAGGTGCGGTCGAACAGCGAGCCGGTGATCATGTTGCGCATCTTGCATTTGTAAAGTGCCTGGCCCTTGCCCGGTTTGGTGAAGTCGAACTGGACGATGACGTGGGGTTCGCCATCGATCATGAGCTTGAGGCCTTTTTTCAGGTCGGAACAGCTGTACATAGACGGAAACTCCTCAAAGGTCGCGTGAAAAGAAAAGGCGAACGATTAAAGCACGAAGACGCGCCTCTGTCATGAAAAAAACACCGCTGCCGCCAGCTCTTGCGGCGTCACTCACGGTCATTTGATAAAAAAAGAGCCGCCCGGGCAGGCGGCTCTTTTCGCGGCGTTATGTGGTTTGGTTGGGTATGGGTATGGTTATTTGATAACGCCTAAGGGTGCGACTTCGCGGCCGAAGACCTCGTTCATGACCTGAGCCAGGCCGGTGTAGATAGCGGACAGGCCGCAGAAAATGCCTTCGTAGCCAGCAATCATCTTGAGGGTGGCGTTGCCGGTGAAATCACCAGCGGCCAGCAGGAAGAACAGCAGTACCAGCGAACCGAACACCACCTGCAGGGCGCGGCTGAGACGGAAGGTGCCGATGAACAGCACGGCCGAAAACAGGCCCCAGATGGTGAGATAGAAGCCCATGGCAAAGGGCGAGGATGCGGAAACGACGCCGGTTTTGGGCAGCAGGATCAGGGCGACCAGGGTGAGCCAGAACAGGCCGTAGGAGGTGAAGGCCGTGGCGCCGAAGGTGTTGTTCTTCTTCCACTCCATGATGCCGACGATGATCTGGCCGAGGCCGCCGTAGAAGACCCCCATGCCCAGGATCATGGCATCAAGGGGAAAGAAGCCGGCATTGTGCAGGTTGAGCAGCACGGTGGTCATGCCGAAGCCGAGCAGGCCCAGCGGCGCGGGGTTGGCGGTGGTGTCCTTGAGGGTCAGGTTCTGCAGTTCGTTAGCCATGGTTGCTTCTCCTTTGCTTCCTTTGGGTTGAGGTTCGGGCGTATGGTCAATCGGTTCGGCGGTGCTGGGTTGCCTCCGGCTGCCGTTTGTTTCGAGCCGGGCAAGGGGCCCGGTATCAGTCGAACAGTTGTTGATTGCTTTTAGCAGAGGGCGTGCCATTTTCTGCAAGTGCCGTTGTTTTTATCTTAAGTTATCGAAATACAAGACTTTATTTTGTTTGTCAGGGCCTTTCTTTTCTAACGCTGTTTGGCCCGACTTTTTGCGTTGCTGCAAAAACCGCGTGGCCAAACAGGCTGAAATCGTGTCGGAGGCCGCAGGAATCGGCTCGCCGATGTTTTTGCAGCGCTGCGAAACTGTTCAGCGGCGGCGCGAAAACGGTTCCCGATACAGACCCAGCGGTACCAGGCTGGCGCAGAAAACCTCGTTGAGCATCTGGCCCAGGCCGGCGTAGAGGGCAGACAGGCCACAACAGATGCCTTCGTAACCGGCGATCCGTTCGAGGCTTGCGTTGCCGCTGAAATCAGCGGCGGCCAGCAGGAAGAACAGCAGCATCAACGAACCGAACACCAGCTGCAGGGCACGACTGAGGCGGAAACTGGCCAGAAACAGCACGGCGCTGAACAGTCCCCAGATGCTCAGGTAGAAGCCCATGGCGAAGGGAGAGGAAGCGGTGATCAGACCGGTTGCGGGTAACAGGATCAGCGCGACCAGACTGAGCCAGAACAGGCCATAGGAGGTGAAAGCGGTGGCGCCGAAGCAGTTGTTGCGGTTCCATTCCATGACACCAACGAGGATCTGGCCGAGGCCGCCACAGAAAATGCCCATGGCCAGCAGCATGGCATCAAGGGGGAAGAATCCGGCGTGATGCAGGCCGAGCAGCAGGGTGGTCATGCCGAAGCCGAGCAGACCCAGGGGGGCCGGATTGGCGGTGTGGTCGGTCAGCAGGCAGGCGGTGGCGTTATCGGGCAGAGCCAGCGGACTGGCGGGCCGTTCACGTGAAGGCAGTGGCGCGCGTAATACCTGTTGCAACAGGCTGGTGTCAGGCCAGTTGACCCGGAAGGGTTTAACCACGGTGGTGGTGCGGCTGGGGCGGTTGGCGGGATCGGAAGGTTGGCCCATGGCGCGACCTTTCATAAAAAAGCCCCCGGTTACACCTGTGACCGGGGGCCTGCTGCTGACGGTTTGGTTACTTTTGGACAACGGCGCCCAGCGGAGCGACCTGACGGCCGAAGACCTCGTTCATGACTTGAGCCAGGCCGGTGTAGATAGCGGACAGGCCGCAGAAAATGCCTTCGTAGCCAGCAATCATCTTGAGGGTGGCGTTGCCGGTGAAATCACCAGC